>NZ_JAELTP010000607.1 GCF_016428915.1 Pandoraea sp. ASV26 | reverse complement strand
GTTAGAGAATCAATTCATCCTTAGTCTCTGCAGCTATTCAAAAAAAAAAGGATGGATAAACGCAATGCATCGTAATAACTTCCATAACTCTTCCAACATCCTATGTTCCGTCGAGATAATGTATTCGACAGCAAAAACACATGCCAATCTACCGCTTTATTATACATGCAATACCCAGCCAGACAAAAGACGACTTTTATAACCCGCGCCACATACAAATAGCAGACACCCGTAAATAATGCAGTTCGTTTTAGACGTAGCCCTTGCGAGCACCCTGGTAGCCCATTAGCATTTCCTGCCTTGAAAAAACAACGGGCAGCGCACTCAAAAGACGTACCTGGAAGAAAAATCGGACAACAACCACCTGCAGGCCAGCCATGGCAATAACAAGCAGAATTTGAATCATGCTAAAGTTGGCAA
>NZ_JAELTP010000606.1 GCF_016428915.1 Pandoraea sp. ASV26 | reverse complement strand
ACGAGATACACAATATCGTCTCGTGGGCTCGGAGATGTGTATAAGAGACAGGCCAGTTATGCCTCATTCGCCGACGCCCAAGACGCTGACGCCGCTCTCAATGTGCAAAAGCCAGAGTCCGCAGCCACGTCCTTGCCCTCGACCAACAACGATGCCAAAGGCTCGCCCCACGATATCCAACAACTAGTCGCTGATCTGACTGCCCAACCGTCTGAATCTACTGCCGGCAATGCTCCAGACACCAACAACACCGACTCGCCATTTGCAACTACCATCGCCACACCATCATCCGCCTTGCCTTCACCATCTTCGCTTCCGCCGAGACCTCCAATCCCACACTCCGACTCTGCTGCCCAGTCGTATTCCTGTCTCTTATACACATCTGACGCTGCCGACGAACCGTGGAGGTGGCGGACGGTA
>NZ_JAELTP010000605.1 GCF_016428915.1 Pandoraea sp. ASV26 | reverse complement strand
GGTTTGGCACTTGCACAGATGTCCACGAAAGCATAGAGACCAAGCTCAATGCCAAGCGCACGAGACAACAGCTCCTGAGCGTTATTGCTCACTCGCATGTCACTCTGTTCACTGTTGACCCTAACCGACGCGTGACAATGCTAGAAGGTGCACTCATTTGGAACAATACTTACGAAGAGAACGACAACCGATGGTACATCGGAGAGGACATGTATACAGTATTTAATCGCCTGACAGAGCAAATGCCTGAAGGCGAGCGACCAGATTGGCTGCAGCCTATTGAGGATGTTCTCGAAGGGAAACGCACCGAGGATGTCAAGGAACACGGTCTTGGTAAGTGTTCTGTTGTTAACTGATGATTTTTACCTTCTTACTAAGTCTGCGAGCAGACGACCGATGGTACCGAACGCGTTTCCTACC
>NZ_JAELTP010000604.1 GCF_016428915.1 Pandoraea sp. ASV26 | reverse complement strand
GTCAGATGTGTATAAGAGACAGGGTAAACAACGTAGCACCGTGGACGGCTGGAACAAGGAAGAAGGAAACGAGGGAGGATTGGCAAGCACCCAGGCAGCTTAGGAACAAATTGACGGGCGGCGGCGATGCCGTGATGCTGTGGGGTGAAGAAAGGAAAAAAGAGGAAACAGGCGGACGACGAGGCCGCACTGAAAAAAAAAACTGTGGGCAAAATGTTCTCTCTCTGGCCCCTTTGGGACTGGCTCCAAATTCTGCAAAACTTAGCCTGTTGCCTCTTTGTCTCCACCTTTTTGGGCTTTGAGGCGACAGGCGGCGTAGGGCGGTGCATAGCGGGTGCACAGCAGTGTAGATGGCAGTAACATGCCCTAGAGCAGAGGGGCGTTGGGGCTATGAGGCTCTGTCGTTGTAGCGCCTCGTAG
>NZ_JAELTP010000603.1 GCF_016428915.1 Pandoraea sp. ASV26 | reverse complement strand
ACCTACGCTTCTCTGCCGCCATGGTCATCATGACGCTCTTCTTCGCCTCGTTCAACAACTACCTCGTCTACGCAACCTACTATTATCAAGACTTCCACGGATACTCCCCGCTACAGACAATGCTGCGTTTCTTACCCACCGGCGTAGGAGGAATCTTTGTCTCGTTTGCTGTAGCGTTTCTACTTGGCCGCGTGCCTACTACTATTCTCCTCGCTTGCGGCAATCTCTGCATGTCTGTGGCGTGTCTACTATTCGCCGTCCCCATCTCACCGGAAACCTCGTATTTTGCATTTGGGATGTGGTCCATGTTGCTTCCTGTCGTCGGTTCTGATATTACGTGGCCCTGCATGACGCTATTCACCTCGCAGGCTCTGCCACCGGATGACCAAGCGACGGGAGGTGCGCTAATCAATGCTGTTG
>NZ_JAELTP010000602.1 GCF_016428915.1 Pandoraea sp. ASV26 | reverse complement strand
CTTCTGGTGCACCGGATCTTGAAACGGTCGAGTTGCTTTCGCATCTGCGCTGGGATGCGATATTTTTGTGCTTTGACACGAATGAAAAGACGTCCTTGGACAGAGTTGTTCGCTGGGTAAGAGTAGTTCTCCGTTTCTCGTGAGTAATATATAAAGGGGGGCTAACAGTGCAAACTACAGTGGGAAAGTAGAGGCGCGGATGTATTTGTGGTTGGGAATCAGCAAAAGCCAATTGTGTATCTTGCTGGATTGAAACGGGATCTGAGGCCGCTGAATCCCGTCAAGCGGATGAGTGTTGCTGGCTATCATTTTCCATTGTCGCTTTCATCATTGTCTATGACGAGTAACTTGAATTCTCAGGTAATGATTGTATTTTTAATTATGGGGAGGTATATATCTGCTAACGTGAGAGTGTTAGGC
>NZ_JAELTP010000601.1 GCF_016428915.1 Pandoraea sp. ASV26 | reverse complement strand
CCTTTTCGCTCTCTGTGTCCAGTGCAGATGTAGCTTCGTCGAGTAGCAGCAGACGCGGCTTACGAATTAGCGCTCGTGCAATGGCGATGCGCTGTCGTTGGCCGCCGGAAAGAGAGAGACCTTGGCTGCCGCACGTTGTGGCCAGGCCATCGGGTAGAGAGGAGATGAACTCCCACACGTTGGCTTGTTGGCATGCAGAGATGATTTCGTCATCCGATGGCTCGCCTTGCTCGATGCCTAGCGAGATGTTGTCGCGGATGGAACCCTGATAGAGCACTGGCTCTTGCTGCACGAGGGCTACCTCGCGACGGTACAGACAGCGGTCGTATTGCTTGAGGCTGCGGCCGTCGGCGCGGATTTCGCCAGAGGTAGGATCGTAGACTGTCTCTTATACACATCTCCGAGCCCACGAGACGATAT
>NZ_JAELTP010000600.1 GCF_016428915.1 Pandoraea sp. ASV26 | reverse complement strand
GTGTATGTCAATCCTGTGCTGTGCTGTGCTGTCCAATGTGTATCTACTCTGGCAGATTTAAATATATTTGTTCCAAATTTAGCAAGAATTCTCATCCGTCCATATTCCTTTCCACGATGCCAACAATTCCATCCTCGGCAAAAAACAAAAACAAAAAACAAACCTCATCAATCATTCCGCCATCACTGCATCCTCATCTCCAGTTCCATTCTCATTTGCATCATCATCCTCCTCCCCCATCTCATCAGCACGTCGCTTGCGACTCTTTCGAAATTCTTCCTCGCCAAGGATCACACCGCCTAGGAGCTTGCCCATGTGTGTCTTGTCAATGCCGCTTGAGGTGTACCGGATTTTCTCCATTAGCGCTGTCAAGAACGGTACCGGGCTAGTCGTGAATGCTGAAGTCCAGGGCCCTCCGTGT
>NZ_JAELTP010000599.1 GCF_016428915.1 Pandoraea sp. ASV26 | reverse complement strand
TACTCTCTCTAAAGCTCCTCGACCCCGGCGAATGAATCAAGAACAAGTCGACATATCCGCCCTCACCACCCATCTTGTCCACGCTGCCCGCGACATTTTGATACAGGCTTTCTGCGCTGGCGCCCATCGGTCCGCTGAGAATCTTGGTGGTGAGGACGACGTCCTCGCGGCGTACAGAGGTCGATTCGCGGATCGCCTGGCCGACTTCTGCTTCGTTGCGGTAGAATTGCGCCGAGTCTATGTGGCGATAACCAGCTTCGAGAGCGCGATGGCAGGCTAGGACGCAGTTGGCGCCGTGCAGTTGGTAGACGCCGAAGCCTAAGCGTGGCATGGCTGCGCCGGTGTTGGCGACTTTGAGGGTATCTTGGAGTTTCATCATCTTTTGGGTATGCTTTTGTTGTATGGCGTATGAGGTTTGCAG
>NZ_JAELTP010000598.1 GCF_016428915.1 Pandoraea sp. ASV26 | reverse complement strand
GAGTTAATTGAGCGGTAATAGCTGAAGATTGTATTATTTGTGTGCACGTTTTGTATTTATTGGATCGCTGCATTGTCTGTACACGAGGCAAAATGCTGTGTGATGTGACAATGTCCCCCGCAGAAGCGGTTTCCGAGACAAGCGTATACTTCGAAGAAGCCGCCACAAAAGCTGTCAGGTTTTGTGCCCAGTAACATACGAAATCTCTAATGAGCTCCCCAAGTTTTCAATTAATTGTCTAGATTATCCTTTCCCATTAAGCTTGTAATACATAGTACGACGATATGACCAACAAAGTCTGTACAAGGTTGTACACAAGAGGGCAAAAGCTCCTCACTGTTCTCCTACACGTAACTGCACATGTTGCATAAACATTGCTTTAAAAAAGAGAAGTCATTGTAACTAATTTCTAGCTATTGAA
>NZ_JAELTP010000061.1 GCF_016428915.1 Pandoraea sp. ASV26 | reverse complement strand
GGCCCGGGCAGTCAACGTGTGCGTAGTGGCGGTTAGCCGTTTCGTACTCGATGTGCGCGGTGTTGATGGTAATGCCGCGTGCCTTTTCTTCCGGTGCTGCGTCGATTTCGTCGTACTTCTTGGCCTGACCGCCGAACTTCGACGACAGAACCGTTGCGATAGCAGCCGTCAGCGTGGTCTTGCCGTGGTCAACGTGACCGATGGTGCCAACGTTCACGTGCGGCTTAGTCCGCTCGAATTTTTCCTTTGCCATTTCCGAATCCTCAGATACTGAATAGACGATTAAACAGTAAGTTGGGCGCCGCATCGCATGATGCAGCTACCCACCAAATCAATTACTTGCCCTTCGCGTTGATGATGCCTTCGCTCACGTTCTTCGGAGCTTCAGCGTAGTGCTTGAACTCCATCGTGTACGTGGCGCGGCCTTGCGTGGCCGAACGCAGCGCAGTCGAGTAGCCGAACATTTCCGACAGCGGAACTTCAGCGCGCACGATCTTGCCGCCGCCGACCATGTCATCCATGCCCTGGATAATGCCGCGACGCGACGACAAGTCGCCCATCACGTTACCCATGTAGTCTTCCGGCGTTTCCACTTCCACGGCCATCATCGGCTCGAGAATGACCGGGCTGGCGCGGCGCATGGCTTCCTTGAAAGCCATCGAACCGGCCATACGGAACGCGTTTTCGTTCGAGTCCACATCGTGGTACGAACCGAACGTCAGGCGAACCTTGACGTCGACCACCGGGAAGCCGGCCAGAACACCGTTCTTGAGGGTGTCTTGAATACCCTTGTCGACCGCCGGGATGTATTCGCGAGGAATGACACCGCCCTTGATCTCATCCACGAACTCGTAGCCCTTGCCTTGCTCGTTCGGCTCCAGCGTGATGACCGCGTGACCGAATTGGCCGCGACCACCCGACTGCTTGACGAACTTGCCTTCGACGTCCTCTGCCGACTTGCGAATGGTTTCGCGGTAGGCAACTTGCGGTGCGCCGATGTTGGCTTCCACGCCGAATTCGCGCTTCATCCGGTCCACCAGAATTTCGAGGTGGAGCTCGCCCATCCCCGAAATGATGGTCTGACCCGATTCTTCATCGGTCTGCACGCGGAACGACGGGTCTTCCTGCGCCAGGCGGTTCAGGGCGAGGCCCATCTTTTCCTGGTCGACCTTGGTCTTCGGCTCGACAGCCTGCGAAATCACCGGCTCCGGGAACACCATGCGCTCGAGCACGATCGGGGCGGTCGGGTCGCACAGCGTGTCACCCGTGGTCGCATCCTTCAAACCGACGGCTGCGGCGATGTCGCCTGCACGCACTTCGTCGATTTCTTCGCGCTGGTTCGCGTGCATCTGCACGATACGGCCCAGACGTTCCTTCTTGCCCTTGACCGAGTTCAGCAGCGTGTCGCCCTTGTTCACAACGCCCGAATAGACGCGGAAGAAGATCAACTGGCCAACGAACGGGTCGGTCATGATCTTGAACGCCAGCGACGAGAACTTCTCGTCATCCGACGCACGACGCTCGACCGGCTGTTCCTTGTCGTCCGTACCCTTGACCGGCGGAATGTCCACCGGCGACGGCAGGAAGTCGATCACGGCGTCCAGCATACGTTGCACGCCCTTGTTCTTGAACGCGGTACCGCACAGCATCGGCTGAATTTCGCAAGCGATGGTACGCGTGCGCAGACCGTTGATGATTTCAGCCTCGGAGAGGTCGCCCTCTTCCAGGTACTTGTTCATCAGGTCTTCGCTCGACTCGGCAGCAGCCTCGACCATGCCTTCGCGCCACTTCTGGGCTTCCGCTTGCAGCTCGGCCGGAATGTCGACGTAGTCGAACTTCATGCCTTGCGACGCTTCGTCCCAAATGATCGCCTTCATCTTGATGAGGTCGACCACGCCCTTGAAGCTTTCTTCGGCACCGATCGGCACCACCACCGGCACCGGGTTGGCCTTCAGACGGTTCTTCAGCTGGTCGTAGACCTTGAAGAAGTTCGCGCCGGTACGGTCCATCTTGTTGACGAACGCCAGACGCGGCACGCCGTACTTGTTGGCCTGACGCCACACGGTTTCCGACTGGGGCTGCACGCCACCCACAGCGCAATACACCATGCACGCGCCATCGAGAACACGCATCGAGCGTTCGACTTCAATCGTGAAGTCGACGTGACCCGGGGTGTCGATGATGTTGATGCGGTGCTTTTGGTAATTGTTCGCCATGCCGGACCAGAAGCAGGTCGTGGCAGCCGACGTAATCGTAATGCCACGCTCTTGTTCCTGCTCCATCCAGTCCATCGTCGCGGCGCCATCGTGCACTTCACCGATTTTGTGGTTCACACCGGTGTAGAACAAAATGCGCTCGGTCGTCGTGGTTTTACCTGCGTCGATGTGAGCGCTAATACCGATGTTGCGGTAGCGCTCGATAGGGGTTGTACGAGCCACTTTAAGCCTCTTTCAATGTAGCCACCATTTTTGAGGGGGCTACTAACACAAACGGGCGAGGCGCAATTTCTCATGCGCACCCGCCCCGGTTTCTGCTCTAGGTACTACCTGCCAGCGTCAGAAGCGGAAGTGCGAGAATGCCTTGTTGGCTTCGGCCATGCGGTGAACTTCGTCACGCTTCTTCATGGCGCCGCCACGGCCTTCCGAGGCTTCGATCAGCTCGCCTGCCAGACGCAGGGCCATCGATTTCTCACTACGCTTTTTCGCGGCCTCACGCAACCAACGCATCGCCAATGCCATACGACGCGACGGACGCACTTCGACCGGAACTTGATAGTTTGCACCGCCAACACGGCGGCTCTTCACTTCAACCACCGGCTTCACGTTACCGAGAGCCGTGTTGAAGATTTCCAGCGGATCCTTGCCCGCCTTGGTTTGGATCTGCTCGAAAGCACCATAAACGATGCGCTCTGCGACCGACTTCTTGCCGGCAAGCATGAGCACGTTCATGAATTTAGCGACATCAACGTTGCCGAACTTCGGATCGGGCAACACTTCGCGCTTGGGGACTTCGCGACGACGCGGCATGATTTCTTCCTTAATAGATTCAGTTGGAGCCTGGCTCCAGGCCACCTACTAGCCCACCTTGGGCCGAGTGACCACTTACTCAGTGACGATGTACCACCATCACCGAACGTATATCCGCTCAGCCGCTTAGGCCTTCGGACGCTTCGCGCCGTACTTCGAACGGGCTTGCTTACGGTCCTTGACGCCCTGCGTGTCGAGGCTACCGCGCACCATGTGGTAACGCACACCCGGCAAGTCCTTCACACGACCGCCGCGAATCAGCACGACCGAGTGTTCCTGCAGGTTGTGGCCTTCACCGCCGATGTACGAAATGACTTCGAACCCGTTGGTCAGGCGCACCTTGGCAACCTTACGCAGTGCGGAGTTCGGCTTCTTCGGCGTCGTCGTGTACACACGGGTGCACACGCCACGACGCTGCGGGCAGTCCTGCAGGGCCGGGCTCTTGCTCTTGATTTGAGCAGAGGTGCGCGGCTTGCGGACCAATTGGTTAATCGTTGGCATTGTGATTTCCTAAACGTGTCAAAAGCATGAAAGCCAAGGCGGACCCTCATGCGACTTTACTGCGTACTCCCCGGCGACTCTTGCGGTTTGTCCGCATCTAAACGCTTGATGCATAAGCACTTTGCATTAGGCACGGCCCTACCGCCGGAAAAACCGGAGCCTGCGACTATACCTGCGCTCAGGACAAGTGTCAATGGGCTCGCCCGCAGATTCGCCCGCTAAGTCGTTGATTGTTAACGCGTTGGGGTGGGCGTTGGGGTGGGCGTTGCGTTGAAAGCACGCGCAGGCGTACGGGCTCAAGGTGCGGCGCTCCCTCCCGAATTCAAGTGTTGCGACGTCCATGTATGCAAACTACACTGCAAATACGCTGCGAGAGCATCAAAAATATCCATACATCATACGGACATCGCCATGGACGCCTCCCACGACAGCCTGCGCGCCACCTTCTGGAAACCCGCGCTCAGCACCGGCAAAGGGCCGCGCTATCTGCGTCTGGCCGGCTTCATCGAGCAGTCGGTGGCGGACGGACGTCTGCGTCCGGGTGACCGCCTGCCGGCACAGCGCGAACTCGCCACGTGGCTGGGCATCGATTTCACGACGGTCACGCGTGCCTACAACCGGGCGCGCGAGCGCAATGCCATCGAGGGCCGTGGCCCGCTCGGCACATTCGTGAGCACGCCACGCGTGGCGCTCGATCAGGTGCTCGATCTCGGGATGAACATTCCGCCCGCGCCTGCCGGACTGTTTCTGGGCGAGATGTTGCAAAAGGGTATCGAAGAAGTGCTCCGGCATACCGACGCATCGATGCTCATGGCGTATCAACTGGGTGACGGCGGCATGGCGGATCGGCAGGCCGGCGCCTTGTGGCTCGCGCCGATGCTCGGCGCGGTCTCCCCTTCCGATGTGCTCGTCTGCCCCGGTGCGCAGGCCACGCTGGCCGCCCTGCTCCTCGCCAACACCGCACGCGGCGACGCCGTGCTGTGCGAGCCGATCGTCTACCCGGGGCTGCACAGCGCCGCCCGCACGCTCGGCCGTCAACTCGCGTATGTCGCCACCGACGACGACGGCATGCTGCCCGATGCCCTGAGTCGAGCCGCGCGGGATCACGGCGCGCGTCTGGTGTATCTGAATCCGACGCTCCAGAATCCGACCACGCGCACGATGTCCGGGCGTCGCCGCCGCGAGTTGCTCGCCGTCGCCGAGGCGCTCGATCTGACGCTGATCGAAGACGATCCCTACTGGCGCCTCGCGCACGACGCCCCGCCGCCGCTGGCGCGTCTTGCGCCGCATCGCGTGCACTACGTGGCCACGCTGTCGAAATGCCTCACACCGGGATTGCGCACGGCGTATGTCCGGCTCGCCGATGCGCGTCAGCGCGACATCTTCCTGAACACGCTCCACGCCTTCGCGCTGATGGCGCCGCCGCTGATGACGGGACTCGCCACGCAGTGGATTCACAACGGCATGGCCGACCGCATTCTGGATGGCGTGAAGGAAGCCGCCGCCCAGCGTCAGGCCATCGCTGCGCAAATCCTGGGTGACGGCAACGCGGCCCCCGCTCAGGGGATCCATCTCTGGCAATCGCTGCCGGCCCCGTGGACCGCCCGCGAGTTGACGATGGCCGCGCGCGCCGAAGGACTGGCCGTCACGCCTGCCGACGCTTTCTGCCCGTTAGCCGACGCCCCCAACGCCATCCGCATTTCGTTGGGGGGCGTGCGCGACACCGAACGTCTGGCCAGCGCACTCAAACGTCTCAAGTCGTTGCTGCGCGAAGCGCCGCCGAGTCTGCGCGCCGCGGTCGTTTGAATGGGACGGCGCACCGGCGTGTGCCGAACCCCGAACACAGGCGCTCCGACGCAATAGTCTGAAGTGGCACAGCACCCATACTCCGGCGCATTGCGGGACCTTACCCGTGACCTCAACTGGAGTGACTGCCATGCTGATTCCCGTGCTGAGTTTGAATTGGATAACGAACGCGCTCACCCTCTCGCAAGGTCTGCCGCTGCCGCATATGAAGGCCCGCGAGCCCGACATGGCGACCGAACTCCGGCGAGTCGCGCTGGCGCCAGCCACCACCGCTTCGCCCAATCCGAGCGCTGTCGTCACCTCGACCGAATTCGACTGGTCGCGCGCGCCATCGACCCGCCAGCAGGTCTTCGCCGAACGGCTCACGGATGTGCGACCGGTGTGCGTGAGAGGCAGCCGCAACGACGCCGAGAATTGCCTGCTCGACCTTCCCCCTGACACCAACGTCGAAGTCAGCGCAAGCCGCCTGATGCTGGCCGGCTGCGAGGCATCGCTGCCGGCGCCCGTTCGCACGGTGCTCTCGAGGCAGGGCCGCGACACCCGCGCGCTTGAGCAGGCGTTCTCCGAGACCTTCGCCGCCGAGTCCCAGGGCAAGTTCTCCGTGGCGTCCATCGAGGAACGCCTCACGCAACAACTCCGCCAGATGTCACCGGACGTGCAGCGCATGCTGCGCCACCCCGAGACGTACATTGAAGTGCCTCAACTCGCCTTTTTGCGCGTGCTGAGCAGCGAACAGGAAGCCCGGCGTCATCACATCGAAGGCCCCTTTCCTCAGGCGCACGGTCGGCACTCGGTCGGCGCCCCGGAGGTGCGCGACGCCATGCTTGGCGCCTACATCCGCCCCCCTGCGGGCGGTCGACGCCACTCGCTGTTCGTCTCGCTGGCCACACCGTCTACCGTCCAGCGCATTCTCCAGGACACGCTCACGCATGCGGGCCAGCACGTGAATCAGCTGTTCGGCGAAGTCCCCGAGGCGTACATGACGGCCCGTATGCAGATGCGAGCCGTAGGACCTGGCACGGACATCGTGCGCACCCTGGCCGAGCTGCTTCATGAAGGTCATCAACGCTTCGGGGAATTCGCCCGTGGCGAGACCCGCGAAGCGCTCGCCCCCGAATCGCATCGCCATGTCCAGCAGCCGCCATGTCGCCCGGACCTTCCCACGCAAACCTTCCTGGCAACGCAACCGCCACCGCCGGCACAACCCGCATCCCGTACCGAGGCGCCGCCGCCGGCAAGCGCTGCGCCGGCGCAGGCGCCCTCCCCGTCCAGTTCACGCGTACGGCGCGACCGGAAACCATCGGTCGCCGAGATGCAAGCGGCGCTCGACGCGCTCGAGCGTCTGACCCGTGAGTATTCGTCGCAGTCGCGCCCCCGTTACGGCTGATCCGGCAAT
The DNA here is from genome assembly GCF_016428915.1 of Pandoraea sp. ASV26. Taxonomy (GTDB): domain Bacteria; phylum Pseudomonadota; class Gammaproteobacteria; order Burkholderiales; family Burkholderiaceae; genus Pandoraea. The sequence goes on along the minus strand of NZ_JAELTP010000061.1, from coordinate 30,075 downwards.
CCGCCGCCATCCCGGCGAAAGACGGCCTGCGGGCTGTCTTTACGCGGGATGGCGAGCAAGCGGTGCCGAACTATCAAATCCCATAGGCCCCGTGTCGCATCCGGCGTATCCGCTGTCACTCGGCGAGTTTTTTTCAACGACGCGAATTCGTACACTCCCAGCTTTCAGCGGCAAGACCTCCGCTCTGACACGAGTCCACATTCAGCCATGCAGGCGAGTTTCGAAAAAGACAGCATTCTGGTGCTCGATGTCGATGGCACGCTGACCGATTCGGTACGTATTCACCAGCGCGCGCTACTTGGCGCGATGGAGTCGCTGGCGTTCGACGACCTGAACACCGACTGGGGTAGCTACCCCCATCACACCGACACCGGCATCCTGATTCATGCCCACGCCGAGCATGGCCGGGCATTGCCGCAGCCGCACGATCTGGCACGCTTCGAGCATGAGATCGACGAGCGCTTCACCGCCCTGCTCAACGCCCACGGTCTGGCCGAAATTCCGGGCGCCCGCGCCTTCGTCGAAGCCGCGCACCGCTCGCGCTGGGGCGTGGTCTTCGCCACGGGCGGCATCCGGCAGGTCAGTCATCGCAAGCTGCGCTCGGTGGCCATCGACTATACGGATGCGATGCTCATCACCGCCTCCGAGTACAGTTCGCGCGAACAGCTCGTTGCCGGGGCGATCAAGCGGGCGCAGGCGGGGTATGGCATTACGAATCCGCGCGCGATCGTCTCGATTGGCGACGGCGTGTGGGATCTGAAAGTGGCGCGCCAGCTCGGCATCGATTTCGTCGGCATCGGCTCGAAGCGCGCGCGCTCCCCCCTCTATGCCGAAGGCGTGACCGTCTACGACGACATGTGGGACGCCATGCACTGGCTCACGCCAGGCCGCGGGCGCGCGTCAGGTACTCGCTTGGCGTCACGCCCATAAAGCGGCGGAACATGGTCGAGAACGCGCTCGGGGTGTCGTAACCGACTTCGAGCGCAACCTGCGTGATGGGCCGCCCGGCCCCCAATAACGGCAGCGCACCGAGCAGGCGCATCTGCTGTCGCCACTCCCGAAACGGCAAGCCGAACTCCGTCATGAAGCGCCGCTCCAGCGTACGGCTCGACGCGCCGACCTCGATCGCCCAGTCCTGAAGGCTTCGGGAATCGGCGGGCGTATTGAGGTAGATGTCGAAGATCTTGCGCAGACGGGGATCGCGCGGCACCTGCAAATGCAGCGGCGAGTCGCTCTTCCACTCGACTTCCTCGAGCAGCAGCGCCATGACGAGCGCGTCGCGGCCGTCGGACGACCAGTCGTCGGGAAGTGTCATCGCGCGCAGGATCAACTCGCGCAGCAGGGCAGAGACGCGGATGACCACGGGTGTGTCGGGGGCTGATAACCCGCATCGGGCCACGTCGACGTAGATCGTGCGCATTTCGACGCGCCCGCGCATGCGCACTTCATGCGCGACTCCCCCCGGAATCCACAATGCGCGTTGGGGCGGTATCACCCAGAATGACGTGTCGGTGCGCACTTCGAGAATGCCTGCACTTGCATACATCAGTTGTGCACGCTGGTGACTGTGTGCACGCACGACGTGACCATCCGGATAATCTCTCGCCAACGCGCCGACGGGGCGGTCATGACCCTGAAATCCCAGGGGTACCGCACTTGCGATCGGCATCGGCACCAGGCCTTTCAAAAGCGTTATTTTTGGGACGTTTTTGGCGATGTCGCCAGCGTAACACCGGGCACGCCCGCCTACCAAGCCGAATCCCTTACCGGGTCGTTGCGCAGCGAGCACAGTTCAGAATGGCTTGACGATCACCAACGCCACGATCCCGGCCATCGAGAGCAGCGTGACGGGCAAGGCGCGCTGAAAAAGCGCCGGCGGCGTTGTGACGCCATCGCGATCGAGCCGTCTGAGCGTGGCCGACAAGCGGCCGTGCAGTCCCGAGATGACCAGCACCAGAACCAGTTTGGCCATAAGCCACGGCGCACTCCACCAGTTCGCCATGATCGCCAGCGCCGGGCCGGTGAGCCACACCACGATCAACGCGGGCGACGCCAGCCCGTAGTCGGCCCGCCGCGCAATACGTCGCCACTCAGGCTGCACCAGGCGCCCGCCCAGCGCCATCGTCACCATCCCGGCAATCAACGTGATCACCGCGATCAGATGGGCGGCCTTCATCCACAGATAGAGCATCGGGGTCTCCTTGCGCCTCGATCCATTATTTCTTTATGAGAAAGAATTGCTTGCCTTAAGTCGCCTTTATCACCGGCGCGTGCATCAATACACTTCAACTGTCGACGATGAATCATCACATCGCCCCTTTCAAAAGACAGGAGAAAACATCATGCAACGCACCTTTATTACCTCAGCTCTGGTTTGTGCAATGCTGGCCGTCTCGGCCGGTTCGGCCTTCGCCAGCGACGCCTTCGACGGTCCCTCGGAGTTCTCGTGGGTGCCGCAAACCAGCGCGCTCTCCCGCGCCCAAGTACGCGAAGCACTGATTCAGGCCCAACAGGCCGGCCTCGTGGTTCAACACGACGCCGTCTACCCGAAGGCCGCCCCCAGCGCACAGCCGGTGTCGGCCAGCGCCCCGATCACGATGGGTTCGGTGGGCGGCCAGCAACGCGCCGGCACGACCTACTTCGGTTCGTAATGTAACTCGCCGCGCCGCGAGCCTCTCACCCGAGGCCGCGGCGCGGCGCGCATTCAGCGCATAACGACGCGCCGGCGACCGTCGGCGTTCAGTGTGATCCGGTCTTCACAGACCCCAGACTCCTGTCGCTGTGCGTGGTGGTTCAACGCACAGGACTTTGCCCGTCGCTCCGGCGACGGGCTTTTTTAGCAGAAGTCCGCAATGCTCGCGACGTCTGCCACACCTCGTCCGGGATCATCCCAAAATGTCCGAAAGCGCCAGAAACGACGAAGCCCGCCGAAGCGGGCTTCTTGCCGTCTACCGCACGACGTCGAGGCTTACTTCGCCAGCGACTTCGCGAGGAATTCGAGTGCACGGCCGTGAGCGAGCACCGCCGAGGGCTGATGGTACGAACCCCGCGCCCAGCAGTTGAAACCGTGATCGGCGCCCGGATACACGAACACTTCGGTGTTCGGACGCGACTTCACGGCGTCGCTCACCGACGTCACGATATCCGGCGTGATGTGGCTGTCGAGTGCGCCGTAGTGGAACTGCACAGGCACCTTCAGATTCGGCGCCTCACCCAGATAGTTGTGAATGCCGCCGCCGTAGTACGGCACGGCGGCGTCGACCAGCCCGCGCGCTGCGCTCAGGTATGACAGCAGGCCGCCGAAGCAGTAGCCGATCGCCGCGACCTTTTCACCGCCGTCGAGTTTGGTACGCAGCACCTTGACGGTGGCCTCGATATCCTTCACGGCCTTCTCGACGTCGACCGACTTGCGCAACTCCATCGCGCGGGCCATGTCGTCGCCCGCGTAGCCCAGCTCGATACGCGGCGCGGCACGCCAGAAGATGTCCGGCGCGAGCACCACATAGCCGTCCAGCGCGTATTGATCGGCCACGCCACGAATGTGCTCGTTCACGCCGAAGATTTCCTGCACCAGGACGATGCCCGGCGCGTTTGCGGTCTTACCCGACGGGGGCAATGCCAGATAGGCATCGAAGGGGCCGTCCGGGGTTTGGATACTGATCCATTGACTGTTCGACACGGAAGTTGCTCCATCAAAGTAGGGGGAAAAGCCTGCGCGCGGCAATGACGGAGCGCCCGCGGAGTCGGGGCGCGACCGTCAAAGGCGACCGGGCGCAGTCAGGCCGGATCAGTATAGGGAATTTCAGACTGGCGCACAGCGCGCGACGAAGGCCGCCAGACCGGGCTTTGCGACCATCTGGCGCGCATGACCTGCCACCTCGGGCGACCAGTTCCCACCTCATCGCACGAATCGCGTCGCACATCGTTTCAACGGCTGAACCCGAATCCCAACTCAGGCCAACTCAGGCCAACTCAGGTTAAGGTCTCGCGCCGACTCAAGCGAACGCCGGCCGGCTCAGGTCAATTCACGCCGCGAGTGCAGCGTCCAGCAGCTTGGCGACGCCACCGAATCCCGCCGCCTGCGTGGAGCCGATGCCATACAGCGCACTCAATGACGGGCCGGGATTCAGAAAATCCACACGAACATCGCCGGCCGACGCCGCCCACACCATCACCTTGAGCGGCAACTCCAGCCCGGCATGCGGATTGGTGACCATCACCGGTGTGCCGCCCTTCGGGTTGCCGAAGAGCAGCAGGCGTGTCGGGCGCAGTTCCAGCCCGGCGCACGCCGCCGCCGCACTCTGGTCGATGTCGGCGAAGATCGTCATGCCGTGCTGCTTGAGCGCATCGATCACGCGCGTGAGCGTGGCGTAGAAGTCCACCGGGCTTCGCCACGAAGTGACGGTGGCGGGATGCACGAAATCGGTTGTCATACGGGTCTCCTCGAACGCTGGGGCGGGAGTCGACATCAATACCCGCGCAGCGTTTGCGCAGCGATCGCGCCAGTGTAACGCCGCGCTTCCCCTCGTGATGCCGCATCGCACCGCTACGCAATCTTCGCACCCGCTTTGCGCGGACTTGGCGCTTTTTGGCGTCCCGTGCCGTTGCCTCGCCTTGCGCACCCCGCCTTACATGTCGTTACCGGCCCCCGGCTGGCCGACGGATGCGCGTTACGCTTGCCTCGAGCGTTCGATACTCCTGCGAGCGCGTTTAATACGGAGTCCATATCATGAAGATCACGATGCGTCGCACCTTTGGCGCGCTAGCGCTGTTGCTGACACTGACGGCGACCGGCGTAGCCACTGCCGATACCTTGCCTGCCGCCTCACGCCCGCAGAGCGCACCGCCTGCCGCCGAAGCCCGCGAGATGCCGCCTCCGCCCCCGGGCGTGGGACCTCACTTCGGCGGCCCCGGCCCCGGCCCGCGTGGCCCGGCCGGTCCCGCCTTTGCCGCCGTTCGCACGATCGAGGAGATCGCGCACCTGTATCGCGTTGGCGGTCATCCCGAGAACGTATTGCCGTTCTATCGCGAGACGCTCACGCAAACGCGCGACCCGATACTGCGTCACCATCTGCGTGAAGCCATCGCACGCGAGGAGCTGAAACCGGCCGACACCACCGCAGCCATCTCGACGTTGCGTGCGCAGTTGAGCGAGGATCTCGCCGCACTGCCGCCGCCGTCTTCCGACGCCAAGCGCCGGTAATCGTCTTAGTGATCGCCCGCCGTTCGTGCTGAAGAGGAAGACGCCGCCATGATTCGCTCGTTCCATTGCGGCAGCCAGTCCAGCAAGAACTGCGCAAATCCCTGCGCTGCGGGCGATGCTGCCCGCGAGAGCGGGCGATAGACACAGACCTGACGAATCGTCTCCGGCGCGACGACACGCCGCATCACCAGCCCGAACGGATGCGCGAGCGCCGCCACGTAGCCGGGCGCCAGCGTGGCGGCCAGGCCTTGCGCCGCGACACCGAGTGCGGTCGTCACGTTATCGACGACATCGATAGGCGTGATGCGCGCGTCGGCGGGCGCGGAGACGCGCATTTGGGCGACGCTGCGTTCGTGATCGCGTCCGGCGGCAACGAGCGGGGTATCGCGCAAGTCCGCCCAACGCACACGACGCCGCCGCGCGAGCGGATGATCGGGCGTGCACCACAACACCCAGGGACTATCGAACGCGGGCGCTGCGGCAACGTGGGCGCCGGTCGCGCGATTGGGCCCGATGGCAAGGTCGAGATCGCCGTTGGCGACATGATCGATGAGGGCATCGACAGGCGTGTCGACTACGCGCACCACCACCTTGGGCCGCGTGTCGGCATAGGCGCGAATGGCCGCCGGCAGTGCCATGCTGGCGAGCACGAGCGGCGCGCCCACACGCACGATGCCGGCCGCCCGGTTGCGCAGATCGTCGGCGGTCTTCTCGGCGGCCTGCACATGTCGCAGCACCGATTCGGCCGATGCAAGGAAGTCGCGTCCTGCACTGGATAGCGCCACGCGCCGCGTCGTGCGGTCGAAGATACGAAAGCCAAGTACCGATTCGAGTTCGGCGACGAGTTGGCTCACGGCAGACGACGTGAGCCCCAGTCGATTACCGGCCTGCGCAAAGCTGTGCAATTCAGCGATGGCCACCAGCGCTTCGAACTGGCGGAGCGTGACGCGGGTCAGCGGCATGGCGTGTCGATTATCGGGTTTCGCGACTTCCCTTCGGTAGCCGTCAATATAACCCATGCACCCGCCCGAAGAGGCGCGTCAGGCCTAGCAGGGCGTCGATGTTGGGGGTGGGGACTTGCACGCGCTGACCGATCTCGCGCACGACGCTGACGAGGGCGTCGAGTTCGATGGGGCGATGGGCTTCCACGTCTTGCAGCATCGACGTCTTGAACGCGCCCAGCTTCGCCGTCACCTCGTGCCGATCCTCGGGCGATTGCTCGATCGCGCAACCGATCTTCGCCCCGATGGCCGCCGCCTCGCGCATCGCCGACGAGCAGAACGCCCGCACGAGCGGATCGTCCAGCAAGCGGTCGATGGTCGCGCCCGTGATCGCCGATACCGGGTTCATCGTCAGATTCCCCCACAGCTTGTACCAGATGTCGAGACGCACATGCTCCGACGCCTTCACCTCGAATCCCGCACGTCCGAGCAGTGCCGCGAGCCGCTGCACGCGCTCGCTCACCCCGCCGCCCGGCTCGCCGATGATGAGCCCTCGCCCCATCTTGTGATCGACCAATCCCGGCGCCGGTGTCGCCGCACTCGCATGCACCACGCAGCCGATCACGTTCGCCAGCGGAATCGCGGCGCCGATCGCCCCGTCGGGATCAACGCTCGTCAGCACATCGTCGCCGTCTTGGTCAAAGGGTGCCACGCCCTTGCAAAACCACCACGGCACACCGTTCATCGCAGGCAGCACCAGCGTCTGCGGTCCGAGCAGCGGCGCCACCGACGAGGCTACCTGCGCGAGCGCAGGCCCCTTCACCGCGATCACCACCAGATCCTGAACACCGAGCTTGTCAGCCTCCTCCAGTGGATGCGCCGCCGCGACCGGCGCTGCCGTCAACGTCTCGCCCTGCTTCACCCGCCAGCCGTGCTCACGCAGCGCCGCCAGCGTCGCGCCGCGCGCCAGCGCACTGACCTGCGCCTCGCCCGTTGCCGCGAGTTTCAAACCGAGCAAGCCACCGATGGCGCCCGCACCAATGATCGTTACCTTCATCCCCTCACTCCTGTCGCAGTGCTGCGAGTCGATAGTTGTCCTTGAATCGCTCCGGCACACGTTCGTCGAAACCCAGCGCCACCCGGCGCACTTCGGAACTGTCGGCCGGGGCATGCCCCACACCGAGCGCCGCAGCACGCGGTGCATCGATACGCGCGACCATTCCGCCAAGCCGTCCGAGTCCGGTGATCTCGCATTCCACGAGATCGCTCGCGTCCACAGAACGCGAATGGCAGGGCGTGCCCATCAGGATCACGTCGCCCGGCACCAGCGTGATGTGCCGCGCAATATCCGCAATCACGTAATGCGGGCCCCAGATCGTCTCGTCGCCGATGTGCGCTTCCTGCACGACGCGTCCGTTGCGATAAGTGCGCAACGTCTGCTCGAACAGATTCACGCCGCGCACGATGCCCGGGCCGATGGGCAACAGCGTATCCGCGCCCTTCACGCGCAGCATCGAACCCTGATCCGTGTCGCGAAAGTCCTGCAACCCCATGTCCAGCGCCGGGCAGAACCCTTCGATGTAATCCCACGCCTCATCGGGCAGCACATTCCGGCACGTGCGCCCGATCACCACCGCGTACTCGCCCTCGTAGTTCAGATAGCGACAGTCCGCCGGTTTGAGGATCTGCCCGCCGTGTCCGTTGAGCGACGTCGGCGGCTTCGTGAAGTACGTCGGGGTATCGGTCGGCTTCGGTTTGTTGCGCGTCTCCATGCTACGCGAGCGATAGGAGATATGCACGGCGATGATTTTCGACGGCTGCACCGGCGGCAGATGCGCCACCGTCTGCGGATCGACCGTACGCCCGTCGTCGAGCCGCAGTAACCCGCGCGCATTCCCCGCCTCGATGATCGTGCCCCAGAAGGCGCTGCCCCCCAACAAGATGCGACGGCGTTCAACGCGCGGGCCGCGCATCACGGCAGGCAATTCGCGCAGCGGAAATTCAAAGTCCATGGTCTTGCCTCGTCAGAGGGTGTCGAACCAGATATGCACGTTGCCGGTGCCGCGTGCGTTCTCGTACTCGGACAGCACCGTGCCCCTGCTGCGACACGCCGTGCCGCCAAGCGCCCCGACCATCTGCAAATAGTGCGCGCCGTGCGCCTCCCACGGCCGCTGGCGGTAGTCGTCGTTCCAATCGGCCAGCACCTGATCGTGACGCCCCTCGCGGAATGCCCCGATCGCCCGTTTGTCGCTCTCGATGTTCTCGGGACGCGACACGTTGCTCTCGTGAAAGATGCGCGGATGATTCGGCTTCCAGTCGATGCCGTTGAACTTGTGACTCAACGCCCCCGACGCCAGCATCACAACGCGCAGGTGACTGCGGCGAATCGCCTCGCCAATCACCTCGCCCGATTGCAGGAAGTGCACCGTCTCGCAGTTCTGGCACGAGCTCACGGCGACGATCGGCCAGGCGTCGAGCCGCATCTGCTTGATGACGTTGATCGTCGGGTAATGGCGCGGCAGATCGGGATGCTGCACCGCACGGGCGCGCACGCCCCGTTCGCGCGCCACGGCCTCGATGCCCAGCGCCAGTTCCGGATGCCCCCGATAGTCGTACGGCACGCCGTGCAGATACCACGGCATTTCGTCGGAGATGTACATGCCCGAGTAGTGCGCGCCGCCGTCGATCAGGTGATAACCGGTGGTGAACCAGTGCGAGTCGAAAATCATGATGACGTCCGGGCGTGCCGCCACGATACGCTCGCGCAATCGCGCGTAGCCGGGGATCAGGTCCGAATCCGCGCCCGCGCCCTGCAACACACGAAACTCCTCACACTGCATCAGGCCGGGGTGATGCGACACCAGTGCCGCGCCGACGATCTGTCCCATGTGACTCTCCTCCTCTCTCATTGTCATGTCGCCGCGCGCACGCATCAGCGATGGCTGAAGCTCGCGTTGAACGGCTGTCTCGGCACCACGACATCCTTCACGTCGCAAAAGAACTCAAAGCTCCAGTCGCCGCCTTCGCGTCCGATGCCCGAGCGCTTGATACCGCCGAAGGGCGCCGCCAGATCGCGAATGCCGAAGCTGTTGACCCAGATGAAGCCGGTGCGAACGCGCTGCGCTACCGCGATGGCATGCGCCTCGTCGCCATAGCACACACCGCCCAGCCCGTAGTCCGTACCGTTCGCCATGTCGACGGCCTCGTCGTCGCTTCGGAACGTTTGCAGCGTGAGCACGGGACCGAAGACCTCCTGCTGCACGATCTCGTCGCGCTGGCGCAGGTCGGTGAGCAGCGTCGGGGCGAAGTACTGCGCACCGAACGCGTGCCGGGTGCCGCCCCACAACACGCGCGCACCGCCCGCCACCGCCCGTTCGACGAACCCCTGCACGCGTTCGACCTGACGCATGTGAATGATCGGACCGACCTCGGTCGCATCGTCGCGCGGGTCTGCCACGACCAATCGCTCGACCTGTGCGCGCAACGTCTCGGTGAACGTCGCTGCCACGTCGGCATGTACAAGCAGACGCGTGCCCGCCAGGCACACCTGCCCGGCGTTGCGATACATCAGCGCGGCGGTCGCAGCGGCCGCGTCGAGATCGGCATCCGCCAGCACGATGAAGGCCGACTTGCCGCCCAGCTCGAGACTGCAAGGCACGAGGTTCGCCGCTGCCGTCTTCGCGATCCACCTGGCCGTCGTGACCGATCCGGTAAACGAGATGCGCGCGAGCCGTGCGTCGCTCACGAGCGCCGCCCCGGTCACGGCCCCCGAGCCCTGCAACAGGTTGAATACGCCCGGCGGCAACCCCGCCTCATGCGCGCAGTCGGCGAGCAGCGACGAAGTGAGCGGCGCCCACTCCGGCGCCTTCAAGACCACCGTGTTACCGCTGGCGAGCGCCGGCCCGATCTTCCACGTCGCGAGCATCAGCGGCGAATTCCACGGTGTAATCACCGCGACCACGCCTGCCGGATCGTGACGCACGAGATGACGCGCCTGTGGCGTCTCGATCACGCGGTGCTGAAGCGTCAGGGCGTGCCCGGCAAACCACGTGAGGTTCTGCATCGCGCGCGGCACCACGCCGTGCGCCATGCGCGAGCGCAACACGCCGGCGTCGGTACTCTCCAGCGTGGCGAACGCATCGGCGCGACGCCCGATCGCCTCGGCGAAGCGCTGAAGATACGGCTGACGGCCCGCCGCGCCCAGCGCCGCCCACGCGGGAAACGCCTTTGCAGCCGACGTTACCGCCGCATCGACGTGCGCCGGACTGCCGCTCGCGATGTCGCCAAGCCGGGTCTGGTCGATGGGCGAGACGCACTCGAAGGTGTCGTCGGATGCCACGCGGCGGCCGTCGATATAGTGATCCGGCGACACCGATACGCCGGCAACGTCAAAACGGGTAGCACTCATGCCATGTCTCTGAGGAAATTGGGGGGACGGCGTGGATGCGCGCGGGGTGTGCGCCCCGCTCAGCGCGTCTCGTCTTTGCCGGCGGCGAATGTCGCCGCCAGCGAACGGCTCGCGCTCGCGAGCAACGACGTATCGATGCCCACGGCCATGAAGGTCACGCCCAGGTCGAGGTAGTGACGCGCGAGCGTCTCGTCCACACACAGAATGCCGGCCGCCTTGCCGGCGCGGCGGATTCGGGCAATGCCATCGTCGATGGCCTTGCGCACGTCCGGATGGGTTGCCTGACCGAGATGGCCCATCGATGCGGCCAGATCGGCCGGACCGATGAACACGCCGTCGACGCCATCGACCGCGGCAATCTCGTCGACCTGTGCCAGCGCGTCGGCCGTCTCCACTTGCACGAGCAAGCTGGTCGTCTCGTTCGCCGCTTGCAGATAGTCCTCGTAGCGGTTCCACCGTGAGGAGCGCGCCAATCCACTGCCTACGCCACGAATGCCCTGCGGGGGATAACGCGTGGCGCTCACGAGGGCCTGAGCCATCGCAGCGGATTCGACCATCGGCACGAGCAGTGTCGTCGCACCGATTTCCAGCACCTGTTTGATGAGGGACGCGTCGCCATGCGGCAGCCGCACGACAGGATGCGTCGGATATGGCGCCACCGCCTGCAACGTGGCCAGCATCGTGCGCAGGTCGTTCGGCGCATGCTCGCCGTCGATCACCAGCCAGTCGAAGCCACTGCCGGCGCACAACTCGGCGGCATAGGGCGTGGCCAGTCCCAGCCACAGACCGATCTGACGCTCGCCGCGCGCGAGTGCCTGCTTGAAAGTATTCGGGGGTGTTCTCATGACGTCGGCTCCGGTGAAGTGCGGATGAATGGGGCGCCCCGCCCTCTCAGACGAAGCGAACACCCATCGCGCCGAGCGGGCCGTAATCGGCGTGGAAGACATCGCCCGCGGCGCAGGCCACCGGTCGCGTGAATGACCCGGCCAGCACGATTTCGCCGGCTTGCAACCCTTCATCGAACGCGCCCAGCTTGTTGGCCAGCCACGCAATGCCGTTGCCGGGGTGGTTGAGCACCGCCGCGCTCAGGCCCGACTCTTCGATCACGCCGTTGCGGTAGAGCAGCGCGCCCGTCCAACGCAGGTCGATGGCGTCCGGCTTCACGGGACGCCCGCCAAGAATCACCGCCGCATTGGCCGCGTTGTCCGCAATCGTGTCGAAGACCTTGCGCGGCGCTTTCGTCTCACGGTCGAACAGCTCGATGCGGGCGTCGATCAGTTCGAGCGCGGGCGTCACCCATGCGGTGGCGTCGAGCACGTCGAAGAGCGAGACACCGGGCCCCCTGAGCGGCTTGGCCAGAATGAACGCCAACTCCACTTCGAGACGCGGCACGATGAAACGCGAGGCGTCGAGCGTGGCGCCATCGGCCACGAGCATGTCGTCGAGCAGCGTGCCGTGATCGGGTTCCGTGATCTGGGCGGCGACCTGCATGGCGCGCGACGTCAATCCGATCTTGTGGCCGATCACCCGGCGGCCTTGCGCAAACTTCAACGCCAGCCACGCCTGCGAAATCGCATAGCTGTCGGCAATCGTCATGTCGGGATAGCGGCGGGAGAACTGCATGACCGGCGTGCGGCTGCGCTCGGCGTCGTGCAGTTCGCGGGCAAGGGCCTGATGGGTCGAGGCGTCGAGCTTCGGCATCGCGTTGTCTCCATGGCGCCGCCCAGCGCAGGCGACGTGTTTTTGTCAGTCGATCGCCGCCATTCTTGCGGCCGCCCGCGCCACGAACAATCAATCGATTTTGGGCGATTGATAAGCAAAACTGGATAATCGAACGACATCCGAAGACGGTCCGTCCGCGTGAAAGTCCCCCCACTGTGGCAAGGCCGCCACACGTTCAACCGTCCGTTGAAGCGCGCCCGGAAAAATCGATCCGCCGCCCTACTTAACGCTTCTTGACGCTATTGCGCGACTTCCACACGCAACGTCGCGCTTCCTTATCAGCTCCTCCGCACTGACGACCCACTGCCGGGCATTACCGACCGGGATTCAGCAACGCCCATTAAAAATGAGAGTGATTTGCATTTATAATCCGCGTCGCTTTATTACAACGCATTACACGTTGCGCGCGCACCGCGTACCGCGTCATGCATAACGATCCGAACGCCGCCGCATCCGTTTCCGCCAGCGGCCACGCTCGCCACACTCTTGCAGTCTCGAAGGTCAGCCAAGATGAAGATGTCCGTAAGTCGCCGTGCCCACGCGGCCGCCAACGCCGCCGGCGTGGTCAGCGCCGCCAGCCTCACCCGAATCCATCGCCTCGCGTCTCATCCCCGCCTGCCCCGCGCCACCGCCTGCGCCGCCGCGCTGCTCATGGCAACGCTCGGTGCCGCCCATGCGCAGCAGGCGGCGACGGCCGTCACCGCCGCTGAAGCCAAGGCTGACGTCGAACTGGGCGCCGTCAATGTCTCGGGCGACTGGCTCGGCACAGGGCTCGACAACAGCGCGAAGACCTTCCCCGGCGCGCGCACGGTCGTGAAGCGGGAGCAAATCGAAGCCTCGGGCGCGACGAACATCGGCGATGTCATGCGTCGCATCCCGGGCGTGCAGTCCACCGACAACTCCGGTACCGCCGGCAGCGCGATCTCGCTCAATATCGGCGTGCGGGGCCTCACCGGGCGTTACACGCCACGCTCGACGGTGCTGCTCGACGGCATTCCGATGGCAGTGGCGCCCTACGGCCAGCCGCAGTTGTCGTTCGCCCCGGTGAGCCTGTTCAACATCGAGAGCATCGACGTGGTGCGCAGCGGCGGTGCGGTGCGTTATGGCCCGCAGAACGTAGGCGGCGTAATCAACTTCAAGACCCGTTCGATTCCGAACACGCCGGGCCTGAGCGCCGACGCCTCGGTGCGCGAGAACATCTACACAGCCGGAGGGGGAGCCAACACGCAATACGGTCTGTTCCTGGGCACGCAAATGGACAACGGCCTGGGCCTCGCGCTGCTGTACTCGGGCATGACCGGGCGCGACTGGCGCAAGGGCAGCGACGAGCGCGTGAACGACCTCGCCCTGAAATGGCGCTACGACATCACGCCGAGCCAGCAGGTCTACGGCAAGGTCTCGTACTACGACGTGAAATCCAAGACGCCCGGCGGGCTGAGCGTTGCGCAGTACAACGCCGATCCGTTCCAGAATACGCGTCCGAACGACTACTGGAGCGGCAACCGCACCGGCCTCGACTTCGGCTACCTGAACACGATCTCCGAGACGCAGGAGTTCGAAGTCCGCACGTTCTATAACGAGAGCTATCGCCAAAGCACGCTGGTCAATTCGACCTACACGCAGACCACGCACCAGCCGCGTAACTATCAGACGTTCGGCGTCGAGCCGCGCTTCACGCAGCGCCTGTTCTTCGGCCCGACCGCGCATGACGTGACCGTCGGCTACCGCTACATTCACGAGCGCGGCGACGACAACAACTGGACCACCACGCTCGCCACGGGCCGCAACTCGGCCACGCAGACGTTCAACAACTTCACCAGCGCGAACGCGTTCTACATCGACGATCGCATGGCGTGGGGCAACTGGCGACTCACGCCGGGCGTGCGCTACGAAATGATCAACTCGCAACGCGTGGACAACGCGTCGGGTGCGACCTACCGCACGGACAACAACAAGCCGCTGCCCTCGGTCAACCTGTCGTATCTCGTGAACGATGCCTGGACGGTGTTCGCGGACTACAGCACGTCGTTCGGCCCGGTGCAGAACACGCAACTGAACTCGATGTCGGCAACGAACCCGCTCGTGCCGGAGCTGGCCCGCACGTATGAAATCGGTACGCGCTGGACGGACAAGCGCTGGAAGGCCGAGCTGACGGCATTCAAGATGAAGTTCGACAACCAGATTCTGCAGGTGCCCGGCTCGAACCCCGCCGTCTTCCAGAACATCGGCGCGACGAATCACGACGGTATCGAAACCGCCGTCGACTACACCTTCGATCGCGACAGCGTGCTGCGCGGCCTGAACGTGTACGCGAACTTCACCTACACACGGGCGATCCAGAAGTCGGGCGCGACCGCCGGCCTCGACGTGCCGTTCTACTCCCGCTTTACCGACACGCTCGGTGCGCGATACGAGATCGGTCAGTGGACGTTCAACGTCTCGACCACGCACCAGAGCTCGCAGTACTCGGATCTTGCCAACACCGTGGCCGAGTCGGCTGACGGCAGCAACGGCAAGGTGCCGGGCTTCCGTTTGTGGAATCTGCAAGCGATGTACAAGATCCCGGGCTACAAGAATGCGGATGTCACCGTGGGGCTGAACAACGTCTTCGACAAGCGCTTCTATACGCGCAACGTCGACGGTAACGCGGGACGCATGGTCGGCGCACCGCGCATGGTCTACGTTCAGGGTCACTTCGGGTTCTGATCGGGGGACTGTCGAGGCTCGGGCGCGATACCTGAGGGATCGCGCCCTACCTCACCGGCCTTACCAGCCGCATCGGCCGCATCGATAACGGCAACGGCTCACATTGCGTGAGCCGTTTTTTTGTCGACCGCAGGCCAATGCCCACGGTTGCGGCGGCGAGCGCCGCCGTCGCCACTTACTTCGTACGGCCGTAGTCGTCCTGGAAGCGGACGATGTCGTCTTCGCCCAGATACGCGCCCGATTGCACTTCAATGAGTTCGAGCGGTACCTTGCCCGGATTCTCGAGCCGATGCGTGGTGCCAACCGGGATGTACGTGGATTGATTCTCGGTGAGCAGTATCGTGTTCTCGCCGTTCGTCACGCGGGCCGTGCCCGTCACCACAACCCAGTGTTCCGAGCGGTGGAAGTGCATCTGCAAGCTCAGCGATGCCCCCGGCTTCACCACGATCTTCTTCACCTGGAAGCGCTCGCCGACGCAAATGCCTTCGTAGTTGCCCCACGGCCGGAACACGCGCTGGTGGAACACCGACTCGGGGCGACCTTCGGCAATAAGCTTCTCGACCACGCGCTTCACGTCCTGCACGTGATCCTTTGACGTCACCAGCACCACATCCGGCGTCTCGACAATCACGAGATTGTCGACGCCGATTGCCGCGACCATCCGACTCTCGCTGCGCACATAGCTGTTCTTGACGTTATGCGCCACGACATCGCCGAGCAGGCTGTTGCCGTTCTCGTCGCGCTCGGCAATCTCCGCAACCGCCGACCACGAGCCGATGTCGTTCCAGCCGAGTCCATCGGCATCGACCACCGCCGCGCGACGCGCCTTCTCCATGACCGCGTAGTCGATCGAATCCGAGGGGCATGCCTCCAGACTCGCCTGATCCAGACGGAAGAAGTCGATATCGACGGCCCCCTGCTCCACCGACGCCTTCACCTGCTTGAGCATCTCCGGCGCCAGACGTTCGAGTTCGGCCAGATAAGCCTTGGCCTTGAACAGGAACATGCCGCTGTTCCAATAGCAGTCGCCCGCCGCGATCAGCGACGCCGCCGTGTCGGCATCCGGCTTCTCGACGTACTGATCGACGTGGAAACCACTGGCACACACTTCGGTGACAGCGCCACGGCGGATGTAGCCGTAGCCGGTATGCGGCGAGGTCGGGGGAATGCCGAACGTGACGAGAAAGCCGTCGTCGGCGAGGCTTCGGGCGGCACGCACGGCTTCGAGAAACTTCGACTCGTGCGCGATGGCGTGATCCGAGGGGAGCACCAGCAGCGTGGCGTCGGCGTCCTGACGCAGCGCGATCAGCGCCGCGGCAGCCACGGCCGGCGCGGTGTTGCGAGCAACGGGCTCGAGCACGATGGCGCCCGGCTTCGTATGAATGGCACGCAATTGCTCGGCCACGAGAAACCGCTGCTCGTTGTTGGAGATGATCAGCGGCGCAGCCACGTCATCGAGTGAACCGATCCGCTTGACCGTCTGCTGAAGCAAGGTGTCCGAACCGGCGAGCGCGAGATATTGCTTCGGGTAACTCGCTCGCGACAGGGGCCACAAGCGAGTACCGCTACCACCACACAGAATTACAGGAGTTATCGACATATTCCGGATCGTAGGATGCGACGCGACATCGCTTTAATGGAGCGAAAATTATATCGTGGTTTCAAATACTTAAACCCAAACTGACGGACAGCGAGCCGGCAAAAAAAACGGCACCCCGCAAAGGGTGCCGTTTCTGCAACGACTTCGGTTTCGGGTCAGCGGCGCTCGCTTTCGCCAGCGCCGCCTTCCTGATTACTCTGCCGTAGGCTCTTCCACCGAGTTCGGCATCGGGGCAAACGCCTCTTCCAGAGCAATCTGGTCGTGACGCTCGCGATCCGACGTCTCGCGGGCCCGGCGGGCCTTGTGATACGCCAGACCCGTACCTGCCGGGATCAGACGGCCGACGATGACGTTTTCCTTCAAGCCACGCAGGTCGTCCTTCTTACCCATGATGGCCGCTTCGGTCAGCACGCGCGTCGTTTCCTGGAACGATGCCGCCGAGATGAACGAATCCGTCGACAGCGACGCCTTCGTAATACCCAGCAGCACGTTCTCGTACTGCGCCGGACGCTTGCCTGCGGCAATCATGGCGTCGTTCTCGTCGAGCATGTCCGAACGTTCGACCTGTTCGCCGATGATGAAGCGCGTATCGCCGTTGTCGGTGATCTGCACACGACGCAGCATCTGGCGAACGATCACCTCGATGTGCTTGTCGTTGATCTTCACGCCCTGCAAACGGTACACGTCCTGAACTTCGTCGACGATGTAACGTGCCAGCGCTTCGATCCCCTGCAAACGCAGGATGTCGTGCGGATCGGCCGGGCCGTCCACGATCATTTCGCCCTTGTTCACCACCTGACCGTCGTGCACCAGCACCTGCTTTTCCTTCGGAATCAGGAACTCGTGCTGGTTGCCGTCCAGATCGGTAATGACCAGACGCTGCTTGCCCTTCGTGTCCTTACCGAACGATGTGGTACCCGTGACTTCGGCCAGAATACCGGCGTCCTTCGGTGCACGCGCTTCGAACAGTTCGGCCACACGCGGCAGACCCCCGGTAATATCGCGGGTCTTCTGCGCTTCGGTCGGGATACGTGCGAGCACTTCACCCACCGGCACGTGCTGACCGTCCTTGATGGTAATCAGTGCGCCCACCTGGAAGCCGATCGTCACTGCGTGATCGGTACCCGGGATCTTCACTTCCACACCATTCTCGTCGAGCAGCTTGACCTGCGGACGCACGTTCTTCGACGCCGGACCACGACGCTTCGGATCGATCACGACCAGCGTGGACAGACCCGTCACATCGTCGATCTGCTTGGCAACCGTGACACCTTCCTCGACATTCTCGAACTTGGCGAAACCGCCGTGTTCGGTAATGATCGGGCGCGTCAGCGGATCCCACGTACCCAGTTGGGCACCGGCCTTGACCTGTGCGCCGTCCAGATGCAGCAGCGTGGCGCCGTACGGCACCTTGTGACGCTCGCGCTCGCGGCCATGATCGTCCGTGATCAGGATTTCACCCGAACGCGAAATGGCGATCTGCTCACCACGGCCATTCGTCACATAACGCATGGTCGACGAGAAGCGAACCGTACCGTTCGACTTGGCTTCGATCGACGAGGCCACTGCCGCACGCGATGCCGCACCACCGATGTGGAACGTACGCATCGTAAGCTGCGTGCCCGGCTCACCGATCGACTGTGCTGCGATCACGCCGACGGCTTCACCGACGTTCACGCGCGAACCACGGCCCAGGTCGCGGCCATAGCAGGCAGCGCACAGACCAAAGCGCGTATCGCAGGTCAGCGGCGTGCGCACGCGCACTTCGTCGATGCCCAGCGTTTCGATCATTTCGACAGCGTCTTCGTCGAGCAGCGTGCCGGCCTCAAACACCGTTTCCTGCGTTTCCGGATTCACGACGTCAGCCACGGCCACGCGACCCAGAATACGGTCACGCAGGGCTTCGACCACTTCACCGCCCTCGACCAGGGCCTTCATCGCCACGCCGTTGCTCGTGCCGCAATCGTCTTCGACCACGACCAGATCCTGCGTCACGTCGACCAGACGACGCGTCAGGTAACCCGAGTTTGCCGTCTTCAGTGCCGTATCCGCCAGACCCTTACGGGCACCGTGGGTCGAGATGAAGTACTGCAACACGTTCAGGCCTTCGCGGAAGTTCGCGGTAATCGGCGTCTCGATAATCGAGCCATCCGGCTTGGCCATCAGGCCACGCATACCGGCGAGCTGGCGAATCTGGGCGCTCGAACCGCGAGCACCGGAGTCGGCCATCATGTAAATCGAGTTGAACGACTCCTGATCCACGGTGTTGCCGTCGCGATCGACCGTCTTTTCCTTCGAGAGCTGCTCCATCATCGCCTTACCCACGGCGTCACCGGTAGCACCCCAAATGTCCACGACGTTGTTGTAACGCTCTTGCGCCGTGACCAGACCCGACATGTACTGACGGTCGTATTCCTTGACCTTCTTCGACGCTTCGCCGATGAGCTCTTCCTTCTTCGTCGGCACGAGCATGTCGTCGACGCAGATCGAGATACCGGCGCGCGTTGCCAGGCGGAAGCCCGACTGCATCAGCTTGTCGACGAAGATCACCGTCTCGCGCAGACCGCAGCGGCGGAACGCCGTGTTGATCAGCTTCGAGATTTCCTTCTTCTTGAGCGACTTGTTCAGCACCGAGAACGGCAGGCCCGGCGGCAGAATTTCCGACAGGATCGCGCGGCCGACAGTCGTCGGGTACAGCGTGATCTTCGGCGTCTTTTCGCCCGTTTCCGGATCGACCGTGTACTCCGTGATACGCACGTTCACACGCGAAGCCAGTTCGACTTCCTTGTTGTCGTACGCACGCAGCACTTCCGAGACGTCGGTGAACGACAGGCCTTCGCCGCGGCCGTTGATCTTGTCACGCGTGGCGTAGTACAGACCCAGCACGATATCCTGCGACGGCACGATCGACGGATCGCCGTTAGCCGGGAACAACACGTTGTTCGAGGCCAGCATCAGGGTACGCGCTTCCATCTGCGCTTCGAGCGACAGCGGCACGTGAACGGCCATCTGGTCACCGTCGAAGTCGGCGTTGAACGCCGCGCAAACCAGCGGGTGAAGCTGAATTGCCTTGCCTTCGATCAGCACCGGCTCAAACGCCTGAATACCCAGGCGGTGCAGCGTCGGTGCGCGGTTCAGCATGATCGGATGCTCGCGGATCACCTCTTCGAGGATGTCCCACACCACCGGCGTCTGGTTCTCGACTTCCTTCTTCGCGGCCTTGATGGTCGTGGCCACGCCCATCACTTCCAGCTTGTGGAAGATGAACGGCTTGAAGAGTTCGAGCGCCATCAACTTCGGCAGACCGCACTGATGCAGCTTGAGCGTCGGGCCCACGGTAATCACCGAACGGCCCGAGTAGTCAACGCGCTTACCGAGCAAGTTCTGACGGAAACGACCGCTCTTGCCCTTGATCATGTCGGCCAGCGACTTGAGCGGGCGCTTGTTCGCACCGGTCATCGCCTTGCCGCGACGGCCGTTGTCGAGCAGCGAGTCCACGGACTCTTGCAGCATGCGCTTTTCGTTGCGCACGATGATGTCCGGGGCCTTGAGCTCGAGCAGACGCTTCAGACGGTTGTTACGGTTGATGACGCGGCGATACAGATCGTTCAGGTCCGAGGTCGCGAAGCGGCCACCGTCGAGCGGCACCAGCGGGCGCAGCTCGGGCGGGAGCACCGGCAGCACTTCGAGCACCATCCACTCGGGCTTGATGCCCGAGCGCTGGAATGCCTCGAGCACCTTCAGGCGCTTGGCGTACTTCTTGATCTTGGCTTCCGAGCCCGTGGCTTGCAGCTCGGCGCGCAGATGCTCGACCTGCTGGTCGATGTCGATCGAGCGCAGCAGCTCGCGCACGCCTTCCGCGCCCATCTCGGCACGGAATTCGTCGCCGTATTCCTCGACCTTGTTGTAGTAATCCTCTTCCGTCATGATCTGGCAACGCTTGAGCGGCGTCATGCCAGGTTCGAGGACCACATAGGCTTCGAAGTACAGCACGCGTTCGATGTCGCGCAGCGTCATGTCGAGCACCATGCCCAGACGCGACGGCAGCGACTTCAGGAACCAGATGTGCGCGACCGGCGAGGCCAGCTCAATGTGGCCCATGCGTTCGCGACGCACCTTCGCCAGCGTGACTTCCACGCCGCACTTCTCGCAGATCACGCCACGGTGCTTCAGGCGCTTGTACTTGCCGCAAAGGCATTCGTAGTCCTTGATCGGACCGAAGATCTTTGCGCAGAACAGACCGTCACGCTCGGGCTTGAAAGTCCGGTAGTTGATCGTCTCCGGCTTCTTCACTTCGCCGAACGACCACGAACGGATCTTGTCCGGCGAAGCCAGACCGATCTTGATCGCGTCGAACTGTTCGTCCTGCTGGACTTGCTTGAATAGATCGAGCAAAGCTTTCATTGCTTTCTCCTGTTGCCTGAACGCGATTAACCGCGCTCCAGGTCGATATCGATACCGAGCGAACGGATTTCCTTGACCAGCACGTTGAACGATTCCGGCATGCCGGCATCGATCACGTGATCGCCCTTGACGAGGTTCTCGTACACCTTCGTACGACCCGTCACGTCATCCGACTTCACGGTCAGCATTTCCTGCAGCACATACGATGCGCCATAGGCTTCCAGTGCCCACACTTCCATTTCACCGAAGCGCTGACCACCGAACTGAGCCTTACCGCCCAACGGCTGCTGCGTCACCAGCGAGTACGGACCGGTCGAACGCGCGTGCATCTTGTCGTCGACCAAGTGGTGCAGCTTGAGCATGTGCATGAAGCCGCACGTGACCGGACGCTCGAAGGCTTCGCCAGTACGACCGTCGAACAGCGTGACCTGGTTCTTCGACGGCGTCATGCCGAGTTCCTTCGCGATGTGATCCGGGAACGCCAGATCCAGCATGCGACGGATTTCCTCTTCATGCGCACCATCGAACACCGGCGTAGCGAACGGCACGCCGTTCTGCAGGTTGCGCGCCAGCGACATGATTTCGTCGTCCGACAGGCTGTCGATATCTTCTTGCTGACCGCTCTCGTTGTAGATCTTCGTCAGGAACTTGCGAATTTCCTGGACCTTGGTGTGCGCTTGCAGCATTTCGCCGATACGCCAGCCCAGACCCTTCGCTGCCCAGCCGAGGTGCGACTCGAGAATCTGACCCACGTTCATCCGCGACGGCACGCCGAGCGGGTTGAGCACGATGTCTGCCGGGCGGCCATCGGCCATGTACGGCATATCCTCGATCGGCACGATCTTCGAGACCACGCCCTTGTTACCGTGACGGCCGGCCATCTTGTCGCCAGGCTGCAAACGACGCTTGACCGCCAGATAGACCTTGACCATCTTCAGCACGCCCGGCGGCAGTTCGTCGCCTTGCGTGAGCTTCTTGCGCTTCTCTTCGAAGGCCAGATCGAACTGGTGACGCTTCTGCTCGATCGATTCCTTGATCTGCTCGAGCTGTTGCGCACCTTCGTCGTCGGCCAGACGGATGTCGAACCAGTGGTAGCGATCCAGATCGGCCAGGTATTCCTTGGTGATCTTGGTGCCCTTGGCGAGCTTCTTCGGACCGCCATTGGCCGTCTTGCCCACCAGGAAACGCTCCAGACGCTGGAACGCGTCGCCTTCCACGATACGCAGCTGGTCGTTCAGGTCCAGGCGGTAGCCCTTCAGTTCATCGTCGATGATCTGTTGAGCGCGCTTGTCGCGCTGGATACCTTCACGCGTGAACACCTGCACGTCGATGACGGTGCCGCTCATGCCCGACGGCACGCGCAGCGAGGTGTCCTTCACGTCCGACGCCTTCTCACCGAAGATCGCACGCAGCAGCTTTTCTTCCGGCGTGAGCTGGGTTTCGCCCTTCGGCGTGACCTTGCCCACCAGCACGTCACCGGCTTCGACTTCCGCGCCGATGTACACGATGCCCGACTCGTCCAGACGGCTCAGTTGCACTTCCGCCAGGTTCGAGATGTCGCGCGTGATTTCCTCAGGTCCGAGCTTCGTGTCGCGAGCGACCACGTTCAGCTCTTCGATGTGGATCGACGTGTAACGGTCTTCCGCAACGACACGCTCCGAGATCAGGATCGAATCCTCGAAGTTGTAGCCGTTCCACGGCATGAACGCGATCAGCATGTTCTGACCCAACGCCAGCTCACCCAGATCGGTCGACGCGCCGTCGGCGATCACATCGCCGCGCGCCACCTTGTCGCCCACTTCCACGATCGGGCGCTGGTTGATGTTGGTGTTCTGGTTCGAACGCGTGTACTTGATCAGGTTGTAGATGTCCACGCCGACTTCACCGGCAACGGCTTCATCGTCGTTCACGCGAATCACCACACGGCCTGCATCGACGTAGTCGACCACGCCGCCACGGAACGCCTGCACGGTCGTACCCGAGTCAACCGCCACCGTACGTTCGATACCGGTACCGACGACGGCCTTCTCCGGACGCAGGCAAGGCACGGCCTGGCGCTGCATGTTCGAACCCATCAATGCGCGGTTCGCGTCATCGTGCTCGAGGAACGGAATCAGCGAGGCTGCCACCGACACGATCTGCGACGGGGCCACGTCCATGTACTGGATGCGGTCCGGCGTAACCATCAGCGTTTCGCCAGCTTCGCGCGACGAAACCAGTTCATCGGTCAGTTCGCCGTTTTCGCCGATCGACGCGTTCGCCTGAGCGATCACGTAACGACCTTCTTCAATGGCCGACAGGTAGTCGATCTGGTCGGTGACCTTGCCGTCGACCACCTTGCGATACGGCGTCTCGAGGAAGCCGTATTCGTTCAGGCGGGCGTACAGTGCCAGCGAGTTGATCAGACCAATGTTCGGACCTTCCGGCGTTTCAATCGGGCACACGCGACCATAGTGAGTCGGGTGCACGTCGCGAACTTCAAAGCCTGCGCGCTCGCGCGTCAGACCGCCCGGGCCCAGTGCGGACACACGACGCTTGTGCGTGATTTCCGACAGCGGGTTGGTCTGGTCCATGAACTGCGAGAGCTGCGACGAACCGAAGAACTCGCGAATGGCCGACGAGATCGGCTTGCTGTTGATCAGGTCGTGCGGCATCAGGTTTTCCGACTCGGCCTGACCCAGACGTTCCTTCACAGCGCGCTCGACACGCACGAGACCGGCGCGGAACTGGTTTTCGGCCAGTTCGCCGACGCAACGCACGCGACGGTTGCCCAAGTGGTCGATGTCGTCGACTTCGCCACGACCGTTACGCAGATCCACGAGGATCTTGATGGTCGAGAGAATGTCGTCGTCGTCCAGCGTCATCGGTCCGAGCACTTCGTCACGGCCGACACGACGGTTGAACTTCATACGACCCACCTTCGACAGGTCGTAAGCTTCTTCGCTGTAGAACAGACGGTTGAACAGTGCCTCGACCGCATCTTCGGTCGGCGGCTCGCCCGGGCGCATCATGCGGTAGATCGCGATACGCGCGGCCGTCTTGTCGGCGGTTTCGTCGATACGCAGCGTGGCCGAGATGTACGAACCCTGGTCCAGATCGTTCGTGTACAGCGTCTGGATGTCAGGCACGCCCGACTCGCGCAGCTTGAGCAGCACGCTTTCGGTGATTTCGTCGTTGGCGTTGGCGATCACTTCGCCGGTATCGCCATCGATCACGTTCTTCGCGAGCACACGGCCGAGCAGGTAGTCTTCCGGCACCGAGATGAACTTGGTGTTGGCGTTCTCCAGATCGCGGATGTGCTTGGCGTTGACGCGCTTGTCCTTCTGGACGATAACCTTGCCTTCGCGATCCGTGATGTCGAAACGCGCAACTTCACCGCGCAGACGCTCCGGCACGAACTCCATCTGTGCGCCTTCCGGCATCAGCTTGAAGTTGTCGAACACGAAGAAGTTCGCGAGGATCTGTTCCGGCGTCAGGCCGATGGCCTTGAGCAGGATCGTGACCGGCATCTTGCGACGGCGGTCAACGCGGAAGTACAGGATGTCCTTCGGATCGAATTCGAAGTCGAGCCACGAGCCGCGGTAGGGGATGATACGCGCGGAGAACAGCAGTTTGCCCGAGCTGTGCGTCTTGCCCTTGTCGTGTTCGAAGAACACGCCCGGCGAACGGTGCAGCTGCGAGACGATGACACGCTCCGTGCCATTGATGACGAAGGAACCCGTCGAGGTCATGAGCGGAATTTCGCCCATGTACACTTCCTGTTCCTTCACTTCCTTGACTACCGGCTTGTTCGGCGATTCCTTGTCGAGAATCACCAGACGAACCTTGGCGCGCAGGGCCGAGCAGAAGGTCAGGCCGCGCTGTTGACATTCCTTGACATCGAACGCCGGAGTACCGAGCACATAGCTGACAAACTCAAGGCGTGCGAACCCGTTGTGAGAAACGATCGGGAAAATGGAGGAGAAGGCTGCTTGCAGACCCTCCGGCTTCCGCTCCGATGCAAGCACATCGGCTTGCAAGAACGATGTGTACGAGGCGAGCTGGGTGGCCAGCAAAAACGGCACCTTGTGCACGGTCGGACGCTTCGCAAAACTTTTGCGAATGCGTTTCTTCTCGGTGAAGGAATAGTGCATTACGATCTCCGAATCACTACGATGACGACGACGGCAGGCATCGTCAACGGGTGTTCATCGACTGAGACCAGACGTCCTCCACGGCGGGCTTGCCCCGGAGCAACGAGCTTGGTGGTTGGCCGCTACCAACCGCTGGCTGACGGCGACGGATGCCTGTGTTGCCCGTCGCCCGACCAAACTTGCCTTCTGCAGTCGCTTCAGAAGACAAAGAGAAAACCGCTGCGGGCACGTCCCGGCACGATTTTTTCTTTGGCCTCTTCGATACTTGCTCGGTACTTCTCTGGTGCTGCTTGGCGCTCAATTTGCCGGTGAAACACGCGTTTGAAACAGCGCACTTCACAAGCCCTTTGGCGAAATCATTTTGCTTTCAACGACTTGGCGCTACGTCGCGCTGGCTTTCGAATTCCGCACCCTCTTTACGGGATTTGCATCTCCTGAAAGCACAAAAAGGCTGACGACTTTTCGTCGCCAGCCTTCCCTACGCGCAGAGCCGAATTACTTAACTTCGACCTTGGCGCCGGCGTCTTCCAGCTTCTTCTTGGCTTCTTCAGCAGCAGCCTTGTCAACGCCTTCCTTGACAGCCTTCGGAGCGCCGTCAACCAGATCCTTGGCTTCCTTCAGGCCCAGGCCGGTGATTTCGCGCACGGCCTTAATGACGCCGACCTTGTTTGCACCGACTTCTGCCAGGATGACGTTGAATTCGGTTTGCTCTTCAGCAGCGGCAGCACCGCCACCAGCACCTGCCGGGCCAGCAACTGCCAGGGCAGCAGCCGACACGCCGAACTTCTCTTCGAACGCCTTGACCAGGTCGTTCAGTTCCATAACCGACATCGCGCCTACGGCTTCGATGATTTCGTCTTTCGTGATTGCCATTTGTAAAACTCCTAGATTGTGTTCGGACCGAAGTCAGCGATCGTGTAACCGGGGCGAGAATTAAGCAGCTTCCGCTTGCTTCTTCTCGGCCACGGCAGCCAGGACGCGAGCAAAGCCGGAAACCGGCGCTTGCATGACACCCAGCAACTTCGCGAGCAGTTCGTCGCGGCTCGGGATCGAGGCCAGCGCTTGCACGCCTGCCTTGTCCATCACCTTGCCGTCGTACGAGCCGGCCTTCAAGATCAACTTGTCGTTGCCCTTCGAAAAGTCGTTCAAGACTTTCGCAGCGGCTACGGGATCCGTCGAGATACCGTAGATCAGAGGACCGGTCATCTGCTCAGCCAGGTCAGCAAACGGGGTGTTTTCCACCGCGCGGCGTGCCAGCGTGTTCTTCAGAACGCGCAGGTAGACGCCTTGCTGACGCGCATTGGCGCGAAGCTTCGTCAGATCGCCAACCGTGATTCCGCGATATTCAGCCACAACGATGGTCGAAGCGCCGGCGACTTGCGCCGATACTTCTGCCACGACGGCTTTCTTATCATCAAGATTAAGTGCCACGGTTAACCTCCAAAATTGACATCACCTCATGGTGACGCCGTTCCACTAACGGCTTACCGACATGTCTGGAGTTTCAACCCTCGCCTCCGGTTGCCCGGGTGCGACGGTGTGACTGCATAACTTGTTCGGGTTCGCCATCTGCGTTGGCTGGCGTATTAAGGGAGCGTCAGTCCATGCCCATTCCCGCCAACGGTCTTTGATAACCGGAAGCGATTTCCGAAGAACTCGCTTCCGCCCAAAGTCTTTTGCTACCGGCTTTCGATCTCGAGGATCTCAGCCATCGCAGGGGACGCCATCACCCTGCGATTGCGATACTGTCTGTCGCTGACCCGCTGCTTACGCAGTCAGGCTGGCCTGGTCCACACGCACGCCAACGCCCATCGTGCTCGACAGGGCGATCTTGCGCAGGTAGACACCCTTGCTCGAGGCCGGCTTGGCCTTCGTCAGGGCTTCGAGCAGTGCCGAAAGGTTCTGCTGCAGTGCAGCCGGTTCGAACGATGCGCGACCGATGGTGGCGTGAATGATGCCGCCCTTGTCAACGCGGAACTGCACCTGACCTGCCTTGGCGTTCTTCACTGCCGTAGCAACGTCCGGGGTCACCGTGCCAACCTTCGGGTTCGGCATCAGGCCGCGCGGGCCGAGAATCTGACCCAGCGTACCGACGATACGCATCGTGTCCGGCGAAGCGATCACGATATCGAAGTCCATGTTGCCGGCCTTGATCTGCTCGGCCAGGTCTTCCATACCCACGATTTCTGCGCCGGCAGCCTTGGCTTGCTCAGCCTTTTCGCCCTGGGCGAAAACAGCCACGCGAACCGACTTACCGGTACCTGCCGGCAGAACGACCGAACCACGAACCACTTGGTCCGACTTCTTCGCATCCACGCCCAGTTGCACGGCGACGTCGATCGACTCGTCGAACTTGGCGCTTGCGCATTCCTTGACCAGGGCCAGAGCGTCGCCGACCGGGTAAAGCTTGTTACGATCGACCTTGGCGGCCAGTGCTTGTTGACGCTTCGAGATCTTAGCCATTACAGACCCTCCACCGTGATGCCCATCGAACGTGCGCTGCCAGCGATGGTGCGAACCGCGGCGTCCAGATCGGAGGCGGTAAGGTCAGGCATCTTGGTCTTCGCGATTTCTTCCGCTTGTGCGCGGGTGATCTTGCCCACCTTATCGGTGTGCGGCTTGCTCGAACCCTTTTGCAGGTTGGCAGCCTTCTTGATCAGCACCGTTGCCGGCGGGGTCTTCAGAACGAACGTGAAGCTCTTGTCCGCAAAGGCGGTGATCACCACCGGAATCGGCAGACCCGGCTCGAGGCTCTGCGTTTGCGCGTTGAACGCCTTGCAGAACTCCATGATGTTCAGGCCACGTTGACCCAGTGCCGGGCCCACGGGGGGCGACGGATTGGCTTTACCTGCAGGAATCTGCAGCTTGATAAAGCCGATGATTTTCTTTGCCATGGTTTACTCCGGAACGAATATGTGGCGCATATTCGGGGTTGAGTCATAGCGCGTTTTCACCGGAAATCCGACTACTGGCGCTCCTCGGCGACGGCTGTCACCAACGCAAAAACGCGCCGGACGTCGCGCCGGCGCATTTTATTCTTAGATCTTTTCGACTTGTCCGAACTCCAGTTCTACCGGAGTCGCCCGTCCGAAAATGGTGACGGATACACGGAGGCGAGATTTTTCGTAGTTCACTTCTTCCACCGAGCCGTTGAAGTCCGTGAACGGACCATCCTTGACTCGAACCAGCTCGCCTACCTCGAACAACGTCTTGGGACGCGGCTTTTCCACCCCGTCCTTGATTTGCGACATGATCTTGTCGACCTCGGCCTGACGGATCGGGATCGGGCGATTGCCCGTGCCGCCGACAAAGCCGGTGACCTTGGCGGTGTTCTTCACCAAGTGCCACGTGTCGTCCGTCATTTCCATCTCGCACAGCACATAGCCGGGGAAGAAACGACGCTCGGTGACCGACTTGTGGCCACCCTTTGTTTCAACAACTTCTTCGGTCGGAACGAGAATCTCGCCGAAGTAATCTTCCATACCCGCGCGTGCGATACGCTCGCGCAGCGCCTTGGCTACGCTCTTTTCCATGCCGGAATACGCATGAACGACGTACCAGCGCTTCTTACTCGGTGCAGCCCCGGTATCAGACATATCACTTCCAGCCAAGAATCAAAGAGAACACCGCCCATTCGATCGTCTTGTCGCTGATCCAGAGATACAGCGCCATCACAATGACGAACGCGAAGACGATCGCGGTCGTTTGAGCGGCCTCTTTACGGGTCGGCCAAACGACCTTACCCACTTCCCGATACGCATCCTTGGCAAAAGCCAGGAAGCCTTTGCCGGTTTGCGATGCCAATGCAACACCTGCTGCGATGGCCAGAACGACGACGATGGCAGCGACACGCACGTACAGTGCCTGTTGCTCCAGCGCGTAGAACGCCACGACACCGGCAATCACCAGCAGCCCGGCAAGTGCCAGCAGCAGCTTGTCGCCAGTCGTACGTACAGTTTCTACGGGAGAATTCGCCATTTCCAGCTTGCAGACAGTTGTTTGGCAGGGGCAGAGGGAATCGAACCCCCAACCTTCGGTTTTGGAGACCGACGCTCTGCCAGTTGAGCTATACCCCTAAAACAGCAGAGGGGCCAGCCGCCAAAAGCTGACCCCGTAAGCGCGGACCGTTAAGGTACCGGCTTAAGCTACGATCTTTGCAACCACGCCGGCGCCGACAGTACGGCCACCTTCGCGGATTGCGAAACGCAGACCTTCGGTCATGGCGATCGGGGCAATCAGCTTGACACTGATCGACACGTTGTCGCCCGGCATGACCATTTCCTTGCCTTCCGGCAGGGTGATCGAGCCCGTGACGTCCGTCGTGCGGAAGTAGAACTGCGGACGGTAGTTGTTGAAGAACGGGGTGTGACGACCACCTTCATCCTTCGACAGAACGTACACTTCGCCCGTGAAGTCCGTGTGCGGCGTGATCGAACCCGGCTTGGCCAGAACCTGACCACGCTGGACGTCTTCACGCTTCGTGCCGCGCAGCAGAATACCGACGTTGTCGCCAGCCTGACCTTGGTCGAGCAGCTTGCGGAACATTTCAACGCCCGTGCAAATCGTCTTGACCGTCGGCACGATGCCAACGATTTCGATTTCTTCGCCGACCTTGATAACGCCCGACTCAACGCGACCCGTCACAACCGTACCGCGACCCGAGATCGAGAACACGTCTTCCACCGGCATCAGGAACGCCTTGTCGATGGCGCGTTCCGGCGTCGGGATGTACGTGTCGAGCGCTTCAGCCAATTGCATGATGGCCACTTCGCCGAGTTCGCCCTTGTCGCCTTCCAGCGCCAGCTTGGCAGAACCCTTCACGATCGGCAGATCGTCGCCCGGGAAGTCGTACTTCGACAGAAGTTCGCGAACTTCCATTTCGACCAGCTCGAGCAGCTCGGCGTCGTCGACCATGTCGCACTTGTTCAGGAACACGATGATGTACGGCACGCCAACCT
>NZ_JAELTP010000597.1 GCF_016428915.1 Pandoraea sp. ASV26 | reverse complement strand
ACTGAAGTCAGCACAAATTCCTCAGTCCAATTTCACATATAGTTAAGGCTTACCACCAAATTCGGGAAGCGGGCGCTGAGCATCTACCTCGTCCACAGGGATACCACTTGATGCACTGATTTGCCTTCGAAGGCTAAATTCGACAGCGGCAGCCGCCTCTGCAAGTGACGTCGAATCCTTAAGACGTTCACCAACGCTCTCTTCG
This sequence comes from Pandoraea sp. ASV26, assembly GCF_016428915.1. GTDB lineage: Bacteria > Pseudomonadota > Gammaproteobacteria > Burkholderiales > Burkholderiaceae > Pandoraea. Next base: position 216 of record NZ_JAELTP010000597.1, on the reverse strand, counting down.
GCACCACCTCCTGTATCCATTTCTTGTACACCGTCCGCCACACGCAGGTCGAACTTTCTGTCTCGCTCGAAGCCAGTACTGCCAGGTTGACGGATCAGGTTGTTCCCCAACCCGAGAACAAATTGTGCCGGAATTGCGCAGCCATTACTAGTTGATCCTCGCATCACCGCTGCCAGGGCCCATCTCAGCTCCTCCATTGTAGTCTGTAGGCCATTC
>NZ_JAELTP010000596.1 GCF_016428915.1 Pandoraea sp. ASV26 | reverse complement strand
TCCTCGATCAGCCTGCTGGAGTAGGATTCTCAAGCTACAAGAGGGATGAGGACATGCCTACCAGCGACTCAGACGGAGCCGCGGATTTCCAGGCCTTTCTCAACATCTTCTTTGACAAGGTATTCCCCGATAAGGCTCACTTGCCAATCCATATTGCCGCCGAGTCATACGGTGGACACTACGGGCCCGTATATCTTGACCACATCCTAGAGTCTCGCCGTCACGATGCCAAGGCGGCTTTCTGGGGCAATATTACGTCTCTGATACTGATTGATGCCGTGATTGACTTTGCCGGTCCTACCGTACGCCACTGGGACAAAATGTGTAACGACTACCGCAGCGAGGGCATCTTGAACGAGACGGAGTGCGAGGCGTTGCTGCTTGCTACGCGCAAGGCTGAAGAGTTGGGTCGCATCTGCGA
>NZ_JAELTP010000595.1 GCF_016428915.1 Pandoraea sp. ASV26 | reverse complement strand
GATCAAGCAATCTCGCTGCCTTCATCAACCTCTCTTGCTTGTCCCGCAGCATTGGACTGGTATTGGGTTGGTGCTGCTGCTCGTCTTCGTCTTCAATCTCTTTGAGTTGTCTCTCAAGCTGTGCTTCCGCATCATCTTCATCTTCATATTCATCGTCATCATCATTGTTGTTGGTGTAGTTGGTTTCTCGTGGCAGCAGCCGCGGTGGAGGCGGCGGCGGCACCCGCGAATACATGGCCGTCTGGGGCGGGCCCTCGTCCAAATCATCACGCATAAACTTGTATGCCTCGTGATTAGGCGACAAGCGACGAGCGATGCGCCGCAGAAGATGGCGGCTGCGGGAGAAGAGTAGCTTCGCGGGCCTTGATGGTGAAGAAAAGCCGCCAGAGGTGGCGGATGTGGATGTGGACGAGGTTGCGGC
>NZ_JAELTP010000594.1 GCF_016428915.1 Pandoraea sp. ASV26 | reverse complement strand
AGCTGAAGGAAGCGCGGTTAATAAAGCTATTATCCTCTAATAGCTCGAAGCCCTTGGACGACAGCGCATCAATAATGCGGACCCGCTCCTTGGTCGGCGCAAGGATAAAGTCTGAGTAATACGTCGTGATGAAGAAGATGGGGATACCAGCAAGGGCAAGCGGCGAGCTGAGTTCCATGACGCGGCCGGCAGGATCGAGGCCGGCGGCTATGACGCAGAGGATGAGATATGTGTCTGCCGAGAGGGAAACCTGGGCGCGTAGATCGCGCGGCAGGCGGTCGATGATGGGCTGGAAGACATTGCGGGCCCAGGAGGCGTGGCAGACGACGGAGACTTCGATGGGCGTGATGGAGATGTTGAGGAAGCGGTGCTGGTGGTCGGGTGTGAGGCCGTCGAGCTCGTGCTCGGGTGAGTGGTGGGA
>NZ_JAELTP010000593.1 GCF_016428915.1 Pandoraea sp. ASV26 | reverse complement strand
ACACACCGCAGCTTTCACCCGCCAAGTCATCCTCCGGGGCAAGTGATCATCTGAAATCTTGGAGACGGGCCGAGAATAACGGAAGCCCCCTCGTGGCACAAAAGGTGGTGGTGGGGGGCTTTGGGGTCCCCACGCCGTCCGCATGTGCCTTGCAGTTTTTTACTACATGTCGTCGCAGCCAAGTGCAAAAGCTTATGCTGCTGATGTCCTGGTGCTGGCTGGGTCGCGACACTACCATAGTGGGAAGAACGACGCCAATAGTTTCCAAATGCTACTACATAAGCTTGTTGGGAGTGGTTGTACCCGCACGGCCGTTCTCTCGGGGAGTCGCGGATGGGGCTGCGGGAAATCGTGGAGCTGAGTGGGAAATAAACCCCGTCTAGAATGGCATCATGAGGTTAAGGCTTTGTAAGAGCCGGAG
>NZ_JAELTP010000592.1 GCF_016428915.1 Pandoraea sp. ASV26 | reverse complement strand
TGACAATATAGTAACAGACGGTATGCGTGTTGCTACTGAGGTTCGAAGACGGATGGAAGAAGCGCAGAAGGAATTGGAGAAGAATGCAATGCCCGGTCAAAGACCAGACGATGACGATGATGATGATGACGAAGCGAGCGTTCCAAGGCTTGGTGCTACGACGTCGTCGAGTGCAGACGTCGAACACCGCTCCGTTAGAAGTTCCGATCGTGATCTCCTCGATGGAGAAGACGCGTCGGCAGGGGCTTTCGCTAGAGACAACATGGAACACTTAGTCGAAGTGGACAGCCAACAACATACTGGCATGGCACACCCAGATGCTCGTGAAGAAAGTGGTGTCGTGGAATTTGAGGGATAGGAGAGGTCGCTATGGTTGGTTTAGTGCTGTCTCTTATACACATCTCCGAGCCCACGAGACGAT
>NZ_JAELTP010000591.1 GCF_016428915.1 Pandoraea sp. ASV26 | reverse complement strand
CTCGTATTCGCATCAAAAATCCCATAAAATGGGTTCTTTCAGGGAAATAACTACAAAATATTTTTCTCCTGAATTATATTTTGTTACAGGGCATAAGATCGGCAAAGAGAATCGCATCGTTGTAATTCCAAGCGTGTATAGGGTAAACACCCAATTGAACGTGGTCAACAACGCTAGGTACCTACCCACGGAGTGTGCCCCGCCAACGAGCTCCAGATCTCGCATCCCGCATCTTGCTATCGGAGCTGTCGCAATCATTATCATCCACCATCTTCAATCTTGCGCCTCACTGACACATCGCTGTCCTGCCGCAACCGTCGTTAAGCCATACTGGCAGGGCAGTGGGCCTTGAACTCTTCATTAGAGATATGAATTGGCAGAGAATGCGCAACCAGTCACAATGGATGCAGATTGGGACGAG
>NZ_JAELTP010000590.1 GCF_016428915.1 Pandoraea sp. ASV26 | reverse complement strand
CAAGATACCTGCCCCGAGTCTCTATGCATACGACGGCGTTCCACAACACATGCCTGATCCTGCTATCGGTTCATATGACCTCTTCGGAATCAGGGATGACGTCTGCTTTGACCGTTTTGGACGATACGGACCGTACGGGCTCGGCTATCGCCTCGCTAACGGCGGAACCAGCGTTGGCATGGACACAGAAAGCTCTGGCAGCGAGACTGTTTGGGAGCAAAGTGGCCAAATCAACTACAGTAACATGGATTGGGGCGGTGCACAAGAACGATGCTCAGACGCAAACTCGCGGCGTTTCCGTCAAGTGGACCCCGAAACGGAGGAGCTTGAGAGGGGCACCGCGGGGAGGTCGAGGCGGCCGGCCGGCGGGCTGCGTCTCGCGGGGGGCGGCGGTGGGAGAGTCCGCGCGGGGGGCTCGGGG
>NZ_JAELTP010000589.1 GCF_016428915.1 Pandoraea sp. ASV26 | reverse complement strand
GCGTCAGATGTGTATCAGAGACAGGAGCCGTAGATCTCGTCAAGAGCCTTAAAGGCGCTGGAGGTCCAGATGATGAAGCGGCCAAGGTGACCACCGGGAGCAAGCTGGAGGAGGTTGAGGGTGTTGACGGGGCAGGTCTCGACACCAGGGATGTTGCGGAAGCCCTTGATGAGGTCCTTGCCGTCGGTCTCGGGGTTGAAAACGATGAGGGGACCACGGCGCTGGCGGTAGCGGCGGCCACGGAGCTTGCCCTTACCGGCACGGAGCTTCTTGGAGCCCTTGACCTTATCCAAGTCGGGGCCAGCACCGACGGCGCGGAGGAGAGCCAGGGCGCTGGAAGTCTTGACGACAGCGTCAGAGCCAATGACCTCGGAGTCAATGACGCAGGGAACCTCGGAGACGGTCATGATGTGGTGACCAC
>NZ_JAELTP010000060.1 GCF_016428915.1 Pandoraea sp. ASV26 | reverse complement strand
GCATGGCGGCGGCGATATTGCCGAACAGCCGCGACTTCTGCGCGTCGTCAAACAGATGGAACAGCGCGCGCGGCTGCGAGTAATAGTCGTCATCTTCGCGATGGTCGAAGCGATCGGCCACGGCGCCCACCGCTCGCGGCGGCTCGCGGAACTCCGGCTGCTCGGCAAACGCGCCGTAGCGATTCGGCTCGTAGTTCGGCGTGCTGCCCAGGTTGCCATCCACACGCATGGCGCCATCACGGTGAAAACTGTTATGGAACGGGCACTTCGGCGCATTGACCGGAATCGCACCGTGATTCACGCCGAGGCGATAACGCTGGGTGTCACCATACGAGAACAGACGCCCCTGCAACATGCGATCCGGCGAGAAGCCGATGCCCGGCACCACGTTGGCCGGATTGAACGCCGCTTGCTCGACATCGGCAAAGTAGTTCTCCGGGTTACGGTTCAACTCCAGCACACCCACGTCGATGAGCGGGTAATCGGCGTGCGGCCACACTTTCGTCAGATCGAACGGATTGATGCGATAGGTCTCGGCCTCCGCCTCGGGCATCACCTGCACCTGCATGCGCCAGCGCGGGAAATTACCGGCCTCGATCGCCGTGAACAGATCACGCTGCGCACTCTCGCGATCGGTGGCCACGATCGCCGCCGCCTGGGCGTTCGTCAGATTCTCGACCCCCTGCATCGACTTGAAGTGGAACTTCACCCAGAAGCGTTCGTTCGCGGCGTTGATGAAGCTGAACGTGTGCGAGCCGAAACCGTGCTGCTGACGATAGTTCGCCGGCAGGCCGCGATCGCTCATGAGAATCGTGACCTGATGCAGCGACTCGGGATGCCGCGACCAGAAATCCCACACGGCTGTCGGGTTGCGCAGGTTGGTCTTCGGATCGCGCTTCTGCGTGTGGATGAAGTCGGGGAACTTGAGCGGATCGCGCACAAAGAACACTGGCGTGTTGTTGCCCACGAGATCCCAGTTGCCTTCGTCGGTGTAGAACTTCAGTGCGAAGCCGCGCACGTCGCGTTCGGCGTCGGCCGCACCGCGCTCGCCCGCCACCGTCGAGAACCGCAGGAATACCGGTGTTTCCTTGCCGATCGCTTCGAACACACGGGCCCGGCTGTACTTCGTGATGTCATGCGTGATGGTGAGCTTGCCGAATGCGCCCGACCCCTTCGCATGGACTCGACGCTCAGGAATCACCTCGCGGTCGAAGTGCGCGAGCTTCTCGAGGAACCATACGTCTTGCAGCAACGCCGGTCCGCGCGGACCTGCCGTCATCGTGTTCTGGTTGTCGGGCACCGGCGCGCCGGCGGCCGTGGTGAGTTTTTTCGTATCTGACATGTGACGCTCTCCTGTTTCCTGATCGTTCAATCTTGTGAGACTCAGGCGCTCATGAGCGCAAAGTCGGCAAGGACGGATTCCAGCATGGTTCCGATGTCGTACCAATAAGTCTTTAGGTGGGTCATCGTCAGCCCTTCGAATAGGTTTTGCTGCGGAGGAAGGCGTCTGGCGTCTGACCTCTGGCGGCCAGGCATCGGGTGTCGCCCCCGCTTCAAACGCATGCGTCAAGATTAATTATTTTTATTAAAAACGTCAAATTGATCGTTTTTATATATACGATAGCCAAAAGCAATACGCCGCGGCACAGGGCAACGGCGTATGGCTTGTTCGGGAAGCGAGGGATCGGAGCGGGTTCGCCCCGGTGCGTCAGTTGGACGTGGCGGGCAGATCGAGCGGAATCACGCCCGGCAGATTGCATCGGGCGATGGCCTGCGCCACCGCTTCGATGGCCGGCAAACGCGTGAAGCTCTTGCGCCACGCCAGCACGACACGACGGTCGGGCACCGGCGCCGAGAACGGCACGTAGCGCAGCAGGCTGTCGGGCGCGTGCGTCACGGGCACCGACGTCTTCGGCAGCACGGTGATGCCCACGCCACTTGCGACCATATGACGAATCGTCTCGAGCGAGGAGCCTTCGAACGTCTTCTGGATGCCATCGGCATTCTGCGAGAAGCGCATCAGTTCCGGACACACGCCGAGCACGTGATCGCGGAAGCAGTGCCCGCTGCCGAGCAACAGCATCGTCTCCTGCTTGAGATCGCCGGCGTCGATCTGCGTGCGCTCAGCCCACGGATGCGAGCGCGGCAGCGCCACCACGAACGGCTCGTCGTACAGCGGGCGCACCATCAGTCCGCTCTCCGGGAACGGCAGCGCCATGATCGCTGCGTCGATTTCGCCTTGCTTGAGCAGCTCGATGAGCTTGAGCGTGTAGTTCTCTTGCAGCATGAGCGGCATCTGCGCCGTGGTCTCGATCATTTCCTTGACGAGTGCCGGCAGCAGATACGGCCCGATCGTATAGATCACGCCCAGACGCAGCGGCCCGGCGAGCGGATCTCGGCCCTGCTTGGCAATTTCCTTGATGGCGATGGTCTGCTCGAGCACACGCTGCGCCTGCGCCACGATCTGCTCGCCGAGGGGCGTCACGCTGACTTCTGCCGCGCCGCGCTCGAAAATCTGTACGTTCAGCTCGTCTTCGAGCTTCTTGATGGCCACCGAGAGCGTCGGCTGGCTGACAAAACAGGCTTCCGCCGCGCGACCGAAATGGCGTTCACGCGCCACCGCCACGATGTACTTGAGTTCCGTGAGGGTCATGTCGTCCTAACCTGTGTAAATTAATCGAATGACTGCAATCGATAGATTTTGTTTTTTATAGCACAATCGGACGGCAATTGCCCGTTTTCGGGTGACGCCTTTGCCGTCATCATGCTTGCGGCCCGCTTGCATGATGCTTGCGGGCGGCGATTGCGCCGCCGGACCGACGCCACGCGTCACGCCTTCAGATAATCTTCCCGCGCCCCGAGCCAGCGTTCCAGATGGGCCGCAACCGCCCCGGGATGCGACTTCAGCAGCACATCGGCCGCTTCCTGCGCCCCCGGAATCAGCCAGGCATCCTCGTTCAGGTCGACGAAGCGCAGCATCGCCGCGCCCGACTGCCGCGCGCCGAGAAACTCGCCGGGGCCGCGGATTTCCAGATCGCGTCGCGCAATGACGAAACCGTCGGTGGTCTCACGCATCGTTTGCAGACGGGCCTTCGCGCCCATCGATAAGGGCGACGCGTACATCAGCAGGCAGACGGATTCGGCAGAACCGCGCCCCACACGTCCGCGCAACTGGTGCAACTGTGCAAGCCCGAAGCGCTCGGCGTGTTCGATCACCATCAGCGACGCGTTGGGCACATCCACCCCCACTTCGATGACCGTGGTCGCCACCAGCAGGTGCGTGTCGCCGCGCGTGAAGTCCTCCATCACGGCGGCCTTCTCCGCCGGCGAGAGACGCCCGTGCACGAGGCCCACGCGCAGTTCCGGCAGCGCCGCCACCAGTTGCGCGTGCGTGTCGACCGCCGTTTGCAATTGCAGCGCCTCGCTTTCCTCGATCAGCGGGCAAACCCAGTACACCTGACGGCCGGCCAGCGCCGCCGCGCGAACGCGATCGATCACTTCCGGGCGCCGCGTGTCGCTGATCAGCTTCGTGACGACCGGGCTGCGGCCCGGCGGCAGTTCGTCGATCACGGACACGTCGAGGTCGGCGTAGTACGTCATGGCGAGCGTGCGCGGAATGGGAGTGGCGCTCATCATCAACTGATGCGGCATGGCATTCGGGCCCATGCCCGCAGTCTGCATCTTGCTGCGCAGCGCCAGACGCTGCGCCACGCCGAACCGGTGCTGCTCGTCGACGACCGCCATGCCCAGGCGGGCGAACGTGACCGTGTCCTGAATGATCGCGTGCGTGCCGATGACGAGTTGCGCTTCGCCGCTCGCCACGCGCGCCAGGGCCTCGCGCTTTTGCTTCGCCTTCATGCTGCCCGCGAGCCACGCCACTTCGACGCCCAGTGGCGTGAGCCACGCCGAGAGCTTGCGCAGATGCTGTTCCGCGAGAATTTCGGTCGGCGCCATGATCGCCGCCTGAAAACCGGCATCGATGGCCTGTGCGGCTGCCAGCGCCGCGATGATCGTCTTGCCGCTGCCCACGTCACCCTGAAGCAGACGCTGCATCGGATGCGGCTCGGCCAGATCGGCCTGAATCTCGGCCCACACACGCTGCTGCGCGCCCGTCAGACGGAACGGCAACGCGGCTTCGAAGCGTTCGAGCAAACCGCCCGGCACGGGTTTGCCAAAGGAAGGCGCGGCCAACCGACGACGCGCCGCCTGCGCCCGCTTGAGCGAGAGTTGCTGCGCGAGCAATTCCTCGCACTTGATGCGTAACCACGCCGGATGCGAACGCTCGATGAGCGCCGTCTCCGACACGTTGGGCGGCGGCGCATGCAGCAGGCGCACCGCATCGGCCAGCGCCGGCAGCGGATGGTCGGGACCGATGGCGTGCTGAAGCAGCCCCGGCGGCAGCAACTCCGGCAGCGGCGTGCGCGCCATGGCGTTGTGAATCGCCTTGCGCAGATAGGCCTGCGACAGGCCCGCCGCGCTCGGATACACCGGTGTGAGGGATTCCGGCAACGGGGCGGCGGCGTCCTGCACCACGCGATACGCGGGGTGCACCATCTCCAATCCGAAGAAGCCTCCGCGCACTTCGCCGCGCACTCGCACGCGCGTGCCGATGGCGAGCTGCTTTTGCTGACTGCCGTAGAAATTCAGAAAACGCAGCACGAGTTCGTCGCCTTCGTCGGCGATGCGTACCACCCACTGGCGGCGCGGCCGATAGGCCACTTCGCTCGACGTGACCACGCCTTCGACCTGCGCCATCTCACTCGGCAGCACTTCGCCGATCTTGCGCAGCGTGGTTTCGTCCTCGTAGCGCATCGGCAGATGCAGGATCAGGTCGATGTCGCGCTTCAGGCCAAGCTTGGCGAGCTTGTCGGCGGTGCCGGCGCCTGCCGTCTTGCGCGCGGCGGGCTTGGCGTCTTTGGAAGCATTGGAGGACTTGGCGGACTTGGCGGACGTTGGAGACTTTCCAGTCCCTGCCGACGTGGGCGTGTCGGTACTGCTGCGCGTGTCGACCGGTGCGGGCGCACGCCGCGCGCGTTTCGCTGCGGGGCGCGTCTGGGCGTCGGCCGTTGCGCCTGCGGCATGGGCAAGATCCACGAGGTCGGCAGGGGCGTCGTCAGGCGCGGTGGCGGGCATTCTGCGTTCGGTCATGCAGTCGCGAGTCGGGGGCGTTCGCCTGTGGGGTGCACGGCTTGCCGGCAAACCTTCGGACGAACCAAGTAAAATGTCGGTTGCTACGCATTGTAAACGCTGATGTATACCCTTTCCGATTTCGATTTCGACCTGCCGCCCGAACTGATCGCGCAGACCGCGCTTGCCGAGCGCACCGCCAGCCGCCTGCTGGAGGTCGACGGCAGCGTCACGCCGCCCCATCTGTACGACCGGCACTTCGCCGATCTGCCCGGCCTGCTCGCGCCTGGCGACCTGCTCGTGTTCAACGACACGCGCGTCATCAAGGCCCGACTGTTCGGCCAGAAGGCGAGCGGCGGCAAGATCGAGGTGCTCGTCGAGCGCGTGCTCGACAACCGCACCGCCCTCGCCCAGATTCGTGCGAGCAAGAGTCCCGCGCCGGGCACCGTGCTGCGTCTGGCCGATGCCTTCGAGGTAACGGTCGGCGAGCGCGTCGAGCCGTTCTACACCCTGCATTTCCCGGACGACTGCTACACGCTGCTCGAAACCTACGGCCGCCTGCCGCTGCCACCGTACATCGAGCATGACGCCGACGCGGCCGACGAAACCCGCTACCAGACCGTGTACGCCCGCAATCCGGGCGCCGTGGCCGCCCCGACGGCCGGGCTTCACTTCGACGAGGACCTCTTCGCCCGCCTCGACGCGCTGGGCGTGCAACGCGCCGCGCTCACGCTGCACGTTGGCGCGGGCACGTTCCAGCCGGTGCGCGTGGAAAATATCAGCGAGCACAAGATGCATTCGGAGTGGTACGAGATCACGCCGTCGCTGGTGGACGCCATTGCCGCCACGCGCTCGCGCGGCGGGCGCGTGATTGCGGTCGGCACGACGTCGATGCGCGCGCTGGAGTCTGCGGCGCAGGCCGCGATGGCGGCCGGTGCCGCACCGGGCACCCTGCGTCACGGCAGCGCCGAGACGGACATTTTCATCACGCCCGGCTACCGTTTCCAGATGGTCGACCGTCTCATCACCAACTTCCATTTGCCCAAATCGACGCTGCTCATGCTCGTGTCGGCGTTCTCGGGTATCGAGACGATTCGCGCGGCCTACCGGCACGCGATCGAGCAGCGCTACCGCTTCTTCAGCTATGGCGACGCGATGATCCTATCGCGCGTGGAACTGCACGACGCACCGAAAGCCGCTGCCTGAATCCGCGCGGCCGTCGGATCCCGGATCTGACGGCCGTTCGACCCGGTACAATAGCGCCTTGGCCGCGCATGGGGCGCTGGCCGCTTTTTTGACGTCCCGCGCGGGCGCCGGCCTGTGTTGCCGGTGGTGCCGGGGCGCACGACACATGCTCAAGTTCGAACTCATCACCACCGACGGGCAAGCCCGCCGGGGGCGCGTCACGCTCAACCACGGCGTGGTCGAGACGCCCATCTTCATGCCGGTCGGCACCTACGGCTCGGTCAAGGCGATGTCGCCGCTCGAGCTCGTCGAAAACAACGCCCAGATCATCCTCGGCAATACCTTCCACCTCTGGCTGCGCCCGGGACTGGAGACGATTGCCGCACACGGCGGCCTGCACCGCTTCATGGGCTGGGACCGTCCGATTCTCACGGATTCCGGCGGTTTTCAGGTGTTCAGCCTGGGCGAACTGCGCAAAATCAGCGAAGAAGGCGTGAAATTCGCCTCGCCCGTGAACGGCGACCGGCTGTTCCTCTCGCCGGAAATCTCGATGCAGATCCAGCGCGTGCTCAACTCGGACATCGTCATGCAGTTCGACGAATGCACGCCGTACGAGATCGACGGTCGTCCGGCCACGGAAGTCGAGGCCGGCCAGTCGATGCGCATGTCGCTGCGCTGGGCCAAGCGCTCCATCGACGAATTCAACCGTCTCGAGAACCCGAATGCGCTGTTCGGGATCGTTCAGGGCGGCATGTACGAACATTTGCGCGACGAGTCGCTTGCCGGCCTGTCCGAGCTGGACTTCCACGGTTTTGCGATTGGCGGGTTGTCGGTCGGCGAGCCGAAGGAAGACATGATGCGCGTGCTCGAGCACGTGGCGCCGCGTCTGCCCGCGAACAAGCCGCATTACCTGATGGGCGTGGGCACGCCGGAAGATCTCGTGGCGGGTGTGGCGGCAGGCGTCGACATGTTCGACTGCGTGATGCCCACGCGCAACGCCCGCAATGGCTGGCTCTTCACGCGATTTGGCGACCTGAAGATCCGCAACGCCTCGCACAAGACCGATACGCGCCCGTTGGACGAAACTTGCGGCTGTTACACCTGTCGAAACTTCTCGCGCGCCTATCTGCACCACTTGCAGCGAGCCGGGGAGATTCTGGGCGCGCGGCTCAACACCATCCACAACCTGCATTACTATCTGACGCTGATGCAGGAAATCCGGGATGCCATCGAGGCCCACCGTTTCGACGCCTTCGTTGCCCAGTTCCGGGCCGATCGCGCGCGCGGCGTGCAGTAATGGCCGGGGCCCCGAAGCGGGTACCGAATCCTCGGGGGAACGGGGTCGGGCAGTGGTAAAATGCCGGGCTTGGATCCTGCATCCTCGCACCGAAACACATGCCGCGCGTGTCCGGAGACCCGGCCACACGCGGCTTTTACACGTCTTACATAAGGAGAACCGAACGTGCTGATTTCCGAAGCCTTTGCTCAGACGGCAGGCGCCGCCAGTCCGACCAGCAACCTGATGAGCTTCTTGCCGCTCGTGCTGATGTTCGTGGTGTTGTACTTCATCATGATCCGTCCGCAAATGAAGCGCCAGAAAGAGACCCGCAACATGCTCGCGGCTCTCGCCAAGGGCGACGAAGTCGTGACCTCGGGCGGCCTCGCCGGTCGTATCTCGAAGGTCGGCGAGACCTTCGTGACCGTGGAGATCGCCGAGAACGTCGAGATCAACGTGCAGAAGGGTGCCATCACGACCCTGCTGCCGAAGGGCACCATCAAGGCGCTCTGATCCTTCGCGCAACCGCTCGCGGCCGCCGTCATCGGCGGCCGCAGTGCATGGCGACGCCGGTCGTGGCGACCCGCGTTTGCCGTGCCAGCCGGTCTGAAGCACGGTTTGCCACGAGGCATCACCCTAGCCCGCTGCTATGAATCGCTATCCTCTCTGGAAATACATCGTCATTCTGGTGGCACTTGCCATCGGGGTGCTCTACACGCTGCCGAACCTGTTCGGTGAAACGCCGGCAGTACAGATTTCCAGCGTCAAGGCGACCGTCAAGGTCGATCCCTCGACGCTTTCGCGCGCCGAAGACGCGCTCAAGGCGCAGAACATTGCCTATCAAGGCGCCGTGTTCGACAGCACGGGCAACAACCCGAGCGTGCGCATTCGCTTCTCCGACACCGACACCCAGCTTCGCGCGAAGGACCTGCTCCAGTCGGTGCTGAACACCGACGCGACCGACCCGACCTACGTCGTCGCGCTCAACCTGCTCTCGGCCTCGCCGGAATGGCTCACCCGAATCCACGCGCTGCCGATGTATCTCGGCCTCGACCTGCGCGGCGGGGTGCACTTCCTGCTGCAAGTCGACATGGCCGGCGCGATCACCAAGCGTCTGGACGCCGCCGCGGCCGACGCCCGTACGCTGCTGCGCGACAAGAACATCCGCCACAACGGCGTGACGCGCACGGATACCGGCATCGAAGCCGCCTTCAGCAACCAGGACGATGCAGAGCGTGCTCGCGGCGCCCTCGCCGATGGCTTGCCCGACCTCTCCTACACCACGCAAGCCGGCCCGAACGGCACGTTCAAGGTGGTGGGGGCGTTCACGGAGGTGGCACGCCGCGCCGTGCAGGACAACGCCGTCAAGCAGAACATCGTCACGCTGCATAACCGGGTGAACGAACTCGGTGTGGCCGAACCGGTGATTCAGCAGGAAGGCCCGGACCGCATCGTCGTGCAGTTGCCCGGCGTGCAGGACACCGCCAAGGCGAAGGACATCATCGGCCGCACGGCAACGCTCGAAGCCCGTCTGGCCGATCCGGATGCACCGCGCTTCGTGTCGGCTGACACGCCCGTGCCGCCGCAGGACGAACTGTTCCTGCACGGCAATGGCGCGCCGGTCATGCTCAAGCGTCAGGTGATCTTCAGTGGCGACCGCATCACCAGCGCCTCGGCAGGCTTCGACGATCACCAGCAGCCGTCCGTGAACATCAAGCTCGACGCCGCAGGCGGGCGCGTGTTGCGCGACGTCTCGCGCGACAACATCGGCAAGCCGATGGCCATCGTGCTGTTCGAGAAGGGCAAGGGCGAAGTGCTGACGGTGGCGAACATTCGCAGCGAACTGGGCCAGAGCTTCCAGATCACCGGCATGGGCTCGGCGCAAGGTGCCAACGATCTGGCGCTGCTGCTGCGCGCCGGTTCGCTCGCCGCCCCGATGGAGATCATCGAAGAACGCACGATCGGCCCGAGCCTCGGCGCCGATAACGTGCAGAAGGGTGTGAACTCGGTGCTGTACGGCCTGATCGCCATTGCCGTATTCATGATGCTGTACTACATGCTGTTCGGCGTGTTCTCGGTGATCGCCCTGCTGTTCAACCTGCTGCTGCTCGTGGCCGTGCTCTCGATGATGCAGGCCACGCTCACGCTGCCGGGTATTGCCGCTATCGCGCTCACGCTCGGTATGGCCATCGACGCCAACGTGCTCATCAACGAACGTATCCGCGAGGAACTGCGCGCGGGTGCGTCGGCACAGAAGGCGATATCGCTGGGCTTCGAGCATGCCTGGGCGACGATCGTGGACTCGAACGTGACCACGCTCATCGCCGGTCTGGCGCTGCTGGCGTTCGGTTCGGGCCCGGTGCGCGCGTTCGCGGTGGTGCACTGCCTGGGTATCCTGACCTCGATGTTCTCGGCCGTGTTCTTCTCGCGCGGTCTGGTCAACCTGTGGTACGGCGGCCGTCGCAAGCTCAAGACGCTGGCGATCGGTCAGGTCTGGCGCCCGGACGGTGCGACGAACGCACCCGACGCAGGCGAGCAATAACCGCAGGCGCGAGAGGAAACAGTCATGGAATTTTTCCGCATCAAGAAAGACGTGCCGTTCATGCGGCACGCCCTCATCTTCAACGTCATCTCGGCGCTCACGTTTGTGGCGGCGGTGTTCTTCCTCGCCACGCGAGGTCTGCACATGTCGATCGAGTTCACCGGCGGTACGGTCATGGAAGTGGCCTACACGCAGGCGGCCGATCTCGAGAAGATCCGCGGCGAAGTCGGCAAGCTCGGCTATCGCGACGTGCAGGTGCAGAGCTTCGGCACCTCGCGCGACGTGATGATCCGTCTGCCGATTCAGAACGGTTCTGACGGCAAGCAAGTCACCAGCGCGCAGCAGAGCGACGCCGTGATGACCGCCCTGAAGGCCGACGCCCCCGACGTGCAGTTGCGTCGCGTGGAATTCGTCGGTCCGCAAATCGGCCACGAGTTGTTCACGGACGGCTTGCTGGCGCTGACCTTCGTGGTCGTCGGCATCATCATCTACCTGTCGTTCCGCTTCGAGTGGAAATTCGCCGTGGCCGGCGTGATCGCCAACTTGCACGACGTGGTGATCATTCTGGGCTTCTTCGCTTACTTCCAGTGGGAGTTCTCGCTGGCGGTGCTCGCGGGGGTGCTGGCGGTGCTGGGCTACTCGGTGAACGAGTCGGTCGTTATCTTCGACCGGATTCGCGAGAGCTTCCGCAAGATGCGCAAGGCGACCGTGCAGGAAGTGATCGACCACGCCATCACGACGACCATGTCGCGCACGATCATCACGCACGCGAGTACGGAAATGATGGTGCTGTCGATGTTCTTCTTCGGCGGCCAGACGCTGCACTACTTCGCACTCGCCCTGACCGTGGGTATTCTGTTCGGTATCTACTCGTCGGTGTTTGTGGCTGCGGCGCTTGCGATGTGGTTCGGCGTAAAGCGCGAAGACCTCATCAAGCACAGCAACAAGGACGAAGAAGAAGGCATCGATCGCAACGACCCGAACTTCGGCGCACGCGTCTGATCGGTTCATAACGCATCGTTAGCTTCAGCAGCTTCGTCAGAAAGACCGCCGGCATGTCCGGCGGTTTTTTTTCGTGCGTCGACGATGTGGATTGCCGCATGCGGGGCAATTGCGCGCGGCAGGCGCGAACGTGCAGAGGCGCCGGGCTTGCGGTAATCTCGCGGAGTTCGCCATTTACCCAACGTCATGCCCATGAAGCCGATCCGTATCTGGGACCTGCCCACACGTCTGTTCCACTGGTCGTTCGTCGTGCTCGCCGTCGTTGCCTACGTGAGCGCCAAGATGGGCGGCAACGCGATGATCTATCACTTCTGGTGCGGCTATGCGATTCTCGCGTTACTGCTCTTCCGGCTGGTATGGGGCATCACCGGGCCGCGCTACGCACGCTTTAGCGCGTTCATCACCGGACCGCGAGCGTTCATGCGTTCGTTGCGCAACGCGCAGGATACCGACGCGCGCTTCGCAGGCCACACGCCGCTGGGGGGGCTGTCGGTGATCGCGATGCTGCTGTTCTTCGGCATTCAGGTCGCGCTCGGACTGTTCTCGAACGACGACATCTTCAACGACGGTCCCCTCGTCAAATTCATCGACAAGGACACGAGCGATATGCTCACCGGCTGGCATCTGCG
Organism: Pandoraea sp. ASV26; assembly: GCF_016428915.1. Taxonomy (GTDB): domain Bacteria; phylum Pseudomonadota; class Gammaproteobacteria; order Burkholderiales; family Burkholderiaceae; genus Pandoraea. The sequence goes on along the minus strand of NZ_JAELTP010000060.1, from coordinate 25,144 downwards.
TAACCAATGGGTGCTGGTGGCGCTCGTGGCGTTGCATGTGCTCGCGATTCTCTACTACCGCATTGCGCGCAAGAAAGATCTGATTACGCCGATGATCGTGGGCGACAAGCCGCTCGCCGCACCGGCGCGCCCGGCACGGGACGACTGGCGTGTGCGGGCCGGCGCATTGCTGCTGATCGTGCTCGCCTCGGCGCTGGTGTACCGGATCGTGCACCTGACACCGGCTGTGGCGTCGCTACCGTCCTATTGATGCGGGACTGGCAGGAGGCAGCGGCAGGGCCGCAAACGTCTTCACCGCTGCAAACGTCGCCAAGGAAAAAAACCGGTCGCTGAACACGACCGGTTTTTTTATCGGGATGCGTACGACGCTTACTTCGCGCGGAAGTTGTCGTGGCAGCTCTTGCAAGTCTGCGCGGCGTCACCGAAGGCGGTCTTGATCGATGCGAGATCACCGCCCTTGGCCACGGTGTTGAGCTTGGCCACGGCCGTTTCCATCTTCTCGGCGGCTTGCTGGAACTTCGCCTTGTCGGAGAAGACTTCCGGCTTGGCTTTGCTCTTGGCCGTCGTCTGGCCGCCTTCAAACGCCGGCCACGGCAGCTTCGACAGGGTCGCGACGAGTTCAGCGTTCTTCGCGACGTCGTCCTTGTTGAACGGGGCGTCGCCCTTGACCACGGCACCGATGCGGCCAAAGTGATTACCGAGCAGGAAGAGCGCCGACTGACGATACTCCACGGCGTCGTCGGGCTTGGCGAACTGGGCTTGAGCGAGGGCCGGCACCACGGCGGCGGCGAGCGCTGCAACTGCGAAAGTGAGCTTCATCTGTGGGGTTCTCCTTATGAATTATGCGGCTATGATACACAGCAACCCGGCGCCGTGTATGACACGCCCAGCGACCTGAGTCCTGGCCGCCGGGTCGCCGCTTTCCCGTGTCGTTTTTCATTTCGGAGCAAAGCAAAACGGGCCGCAATTGCGGCCCGTTTCGTTGATTTCGCTGAAGCGGTGGCGTAAGGCTCAGACGCGCTTGGCGAGCGACTCGGCGATACCGATGTAGTTCGCCGGCGTCATTTCCAGCAGGCGAGCCTTCGCGTCGGCCGGAATGTCGAGCTTCTCGATGAAGGCCTGCAACGCTTCACGCGTGATGCCCTTGCCGCGCGTGAGCTCCTTGAGCTGTTCGTACGGATTGGGAATCCCGAAGCGACGCATCACGGTCTGCACCGGCTCGGCCAGCACTTCCCACGTGTTGTCGAGGTCTTCGTCCAGACGCTGCGGATTGACTTCGAGCTTGCCCAGACCGCGCAGGCACGAGTCGTAGGCGAGCAGGCTGTAGCCGAACGCCACGCCGATGTTACGCAGCACGGTCGAATCCGTCAGGTCACGCTGCCAGCGCGAAACCGGCAGCTTGTCGGCCAGATGGCGCAGCACGGCGTTGGCCAGTCCAAGGTTGCCTTCCGAATTCTCGAAGTCGATCGGGTTGACCTTGTGCGGCATGGTCGACGAGCCGATCTCGCCGGCTTTCGTCTTCTGCTTGAAGTAGCCGACCGAGATGTAACCCCAGATGTCGCGGTTCAGATCGAGCAGGATGGTGTTGGCACGGGCGACGGCGTCGAAAAGCTCGGCCATGTAATCGTGCGGTTCGATCTGGATCGTGTAAGGGTTGAACGTCAGGCCCAGGCGCTGCTCGATGACGGCCTTCGAGAACGCTTCCCAGTCATAGTCCGGGTAAGCCGAGAGGTGGGCGTTGTAGTTACCGACCGCGCCGTTCATCTTGGCGAGCAGCTCCACGCGACGAACGCGCTCGAGCGCACGTGCCAGACGCACGGCCACGTTGGCCAGTTCCTTGCCGAGCGTGGTCGGCGATGCGGGCTGACCGTGCGTGCGCGAGAGCATCGGCTGCGAGGCGTGTTCGCGGGCCAACTCGCCGAGCTTGGTGACCAGCGATTCGAGCGCGGGCACGATCACCGTGTCGCGAGCGCCCTTGATCATCAGGCCGTGCGAGGTGTTGTTGATGTCTTCCGACGTGCAGGCGAAATGGATGAATTCGCTCGCCTTTTCGAGTTCGGCCTGGCCCTGGACCTTTTCCTTGAGCCAGTACTCGACGGCCTTCACGTCGTGATTGGTGACTTTCTCGATGTCCTTGATGCGCTGCGCATCGGCGTTCGAGAAGTGCTTGGCCAGATTGAGCAGGAACGTCTCCGCATCGGCCGAGAACGGGGCGATTTCAGCGAAACCGGCCTTGGACAGGGCGATCAGCCAATGGATTTCGACCGTCACGCGATGACGCATGAACGCGGCTTCGGACAGCCACGGACGCAGGGCGTCGGTCTTGCTGGCATAACGGCCGTCGAGCGGGGAAAGCGCGGTCAATGGGGAGAATTCGTCGGACATGGCACTGGGCACCGAAAAAGAAAACCGGGGAGCCGGCGAGGCGCCAACTCGGAAAGGCCAGTATTTTACCATTCCCGGCCCCAACCCTCCCGACGCAGACCGCGACCGGCCGGACCGCACGTTATACTCCCCCCCGCGCTAAAGCGATTTATCAAGGATTCACATGAAGTTGATCGGTGCCCTCGCCAGCCCCTACGTTCGCAAAGTTCGCATTGTGCTGGCTGAAAAGAAGCTCGATTACAAGTTCGAGCTCGAGAATGTGTGGGCCGACGACACCCGTATCCAGGAGTCCAACCCCATCGGCAAAGTGCCGTGCCTGGTGATGGAAGATGGCGAGGCGGTGTTCGATTCGCGGGTGATCTGCGAGTACATCGACACGCTCTCGCCGGTCGGCAAACTCATTCCCCCTTCCGGCCGTGAGCGCGCCGAGGTGCGCTGCTGGGAAGCCCTCGCCGACGGCCTGACCGACGCCGCCGTGCAGATCCGCGTCGAGACGATGTACCACGACGAAGCCTCACGCTCGCAGGCACTCATCGCCCGCCAGCTCGGCAAGATCGACGCAAGCCTGCGGGCGATGGCGCGCGGGCTCGACGAACGCCAGTGGTGCGCGAGCAACCGTCTCACGCTGGCCGATGTGGCCGTTACCTGCGCGCTCGGCTATCTCGACTTCCGGTACCCGGAGATCGACTGGCGCACCCCGCATCCGAACCTTGCCCGTCACTTCGAGCGCATGTCGACCCGCGCCTCGGTCGCCGACACCGTCCCCACGGCGTAAGCCTGCGGCCCCGTCGACGCCAAGCTGACGACCTGACGACCGGCCGCACCGACGCTCACGGCATGAGCACCGCCGGCTGGTCGCGCCCCCGGCCACCGGCCGCCTCGGCCGACGGGCTGTGCGTGAGCAACGTTCCCAAGCCGCGCAGCAAACGCCAGGCACCCGCTGTCGTCGCCTCCTCGGTCTTGGCCGCCTGTGCCGGCGAAGCGGCACGTGCCGCCTTCGGGGCGGGCTGGGGTTGCGCAAGGGTTGGGACGGTTGTCGCGATCGACCTGACGGCCTGACGAGGCGCCGATCCGCCCGGCGTCGTGACGTTGCGCGATGGCGCGAGCACTCCCGGCGCATCGGTGTCGCGCAGGCGCGAGTATCCGGCCATCACCTTGCGGACATAGCTCTGCGTCTCCGGAAACGGCGGAATCTGACGCCCGTAGCGCAGCACCGCGCCTTCTCCCGCGTTGTAGGCGGCCAGCACCAGCGGCAGATCGCCATCGAAGCGAGAGAGCAGCCAGCGCACGTAGGACGCCCCGGCACGCACGTTTTCGGCAGGATCTTCGAGCCGTCGAACGCCGAAGCGCTCGCCGGTGCGCGGCAGCACCTGCATCAATCCGATCGCGCCCTTGCCGGACAACGCCTGCGGATCGTATCCCGACTCGACGTCGATAATGGCGTGCAACAGTGCGGCGTCGACCGACGCCACCTCTGCCGCGCGTCGCACCACTGAGTCGAACGGCAGCCCCCCCGAAGCAAGGGCAGGGGCCGACGCTGGCGCTGGTGCCGCCGGGCCGGAGACGCTCGCAGCGGTGGTAACTTCAGGCTCGGGGGCGACGGCGGGCGCTTCAGCGACGGCGACACGAGGGACTTCGGGAACAACGCTTGCGTCCACGACAGGCGGCGGCGGACTCGTCACAGCGCGCGGCTCGGGCACCAGGAGCTGCGCGTCGGCCACGCGCGGGTGAAAGGGAAGCAAGCCCCCGTTCATCGCCAACGCGGGCATCGACAAGCCCGGCATGCCCAACACGAGCGCGGCAAGCCGCAATGACTTGCGCCAAGTCACCCGCAGGTGTCTCACCCGGCTCAGGACCATGGTCATGCTTGCCTCCCTTCGTCGGCACGCGTCGGCACGTCAGTAACGCCGTGCCCGCCGGGGTCGTCCGACGACGTCCCATCAGCGTCGTGCAACTCCTGCACCTCCTGCACCTCGTACGGCAAGTCGAGCGCCAGACGCAGAATGGCGGCAACGGCGTCGAACAGATCGGGGGGAATCGGCGCATCGAGCGCGACGTCGCTCATGAGACGGCGCGCAACGGGCACATGCTCGACCACCGGCACGCCTTCGCGCTGCGCGAGCCGGACGATGGTGCGGGCACGCTCGTTGCGGCCCTTCTCGATCACGAGCGGCACCGGCGTCTCGCCGGGCACGTAGCGCAGGCAAATGGCGATGTGCGTCGGGTTGCGCACCACGGCCGTCGATCGCTTCACGTTGGCCGACAGGCTGCCGCTCTCGATCGTCTCCCGGTGAATGTCGCGCCGTTTGTTCTTGATGTCCCGATTGCCCTCGACCTCCTTCGACTCGCGCTTGATCTCGTCGTGAGACATCCTCAATTGCTTGAGCAACTGATATTTCTGATAAGCGAAGTCCAGCCCGCCAAACACCACATAGGCGACGACGAGCACTGCCATCAGCCAGAACAGCAGCTTGGCCGTGAGCGCAATGCCGCAGGCCGGGCCACATTGCGGCAGCGCCGTGAGCGAGGGCGTGTATTGCCGGATGAGATAGAAGAAGACCATGCCCAGCACGCCGACCTTGACGAGCGACTTGCCGAACTCGAAGAGCGACTGCATCGAAAACAACTGTTTTGCCTTGGCCACAGGATCGATGCGTTCGTACTTGGGACGAATGACCTCCGGCGCGACGAGCACGCCCACCTGCAACACCATCGCGAGCCACGTCGTCACGATCAACAGCACGGCAAGGCCGCCGGCAAAGCGGACGAGCAGCAGCAGCGACGGGCCGAGCATGCCGCGCACGGCGTCGTCAACCGGATCACGCAGCACGAGCAGCATGCGTGAGACGAGGGCCTCCATGGCCTGGTAAAGCGCCGGCCCCTCGAAAGTCAGCCACGCGAGCACCACGCCGAGCTGCATGCACACGGCGAGGTCGGCGCTCTTCGCGACGCGCCCTTTCTCGCGCTCGTCCTTGATTTTCTTGGGGGTAGCCGGCTGACTCTTCTCGCTCATACCAGCCTCAGGACGCGGGCAGCGTCAGCGCCGTCCATGCGCGAAACACATCGGGCAAGCGATACCAGCCCGCGAGCGGCACCGCAACGGCGAATGGCAGACTCGCCACCGTCACCAGCAGCGCCATCGCACTTTTTACCGGCATGGCGAGGAAGAACACGTTGAGCTGTTGCGCCGCGCGATTGACGATGCCCATCGACATGTCGACGAGCACCATCACGACCATCGCAGGCAGCGCAACGGCCACGCACATGACCTGCATCGCCTGCCAGAGCATGAGCAACCACGCCACACTGTCGTCATGCCATTGCCACGGTTGCCCGACCGGCAACGCGATGTAGGAGTCGTATAGCGCCGTGAGCAACGCGTGCGCCGCCGGCGTGATGAAGAACAGCACGCAGAGCATCTGCGTGAGGGCAACGCCGAAGACCGACGACTGCGCCCCCATCAGCGGATTGAGCACGCTCGCCATGGACGCGCCACGCATCGTGTCGATCACGTAGCCCGTCATGTCGACCGCCCAGAACGGCAGCGCCGCAGCAAACCCCAGCAGCCCGCCGACGCACAACTCGCGCAAAATCAGCATGCCCCACCCGCCCCAATGCGACGGCATTTCCGGCGTGGCGTGCACGAGCGACACGACCGGCAGCGCCAGCGCGAGTACCAGCGCGTTGCGCAACATGCCCGCGCCGAGCATGCCCACGGACAGCACCGGCAGCAGCATCGCCATGCCCAGGGGACGCAGCATCGCCACACCCCACGCGACCAGCCAGCCATAGAGGTCGACCCACAACGGCGAGAGCAAGGTGTCGACGGCGGGGTCCAGGCCCGGCACGAGAGAAGTCGCCATGCCGTTCACCGCATCCGGCTGATCTGCTCGAACGCGTTACCCGCGTAGTGGAGCAGCACGTGCCCCATCCACGCATAGGTGGCGGCGAGCGTGACCGACACGGCGATGAGCTTGATGAGGAACTGCACGGTCTGGTCCTGCACCTGCGTGAGCGCCTGCACCAGTGAGACGAGCACACCAACCACCGACGCCACGACCACGGTCGGCAGCGACAACAGCAAGGTGAGCCACAGCATCTCGCTCGTCAGATTGACCACGACGGCTTCACTCATTGGCGCGCTCCTTGAACCGTCATGCGTACGAGAGCATCAACTGCCGCACCAACTGCTCCCATCCGTTCATCATCACGAAGATGAGCAGCTTGAACGGCAGGGCGATGGTCATCGGCGAGACCATCATCATCCCCATCGCGAGAAGAATGTTCGAGATCACCAGATCGATCACGACGAACGGCAGATACAGCAACAGGCCGATCTTGAACGCCTCGGCCAGTTGGCTCAGCGCGAAGGCCGGCATGAGCACGAGCAGGGAATCGGGCCCCAGACGGTCCCGATGCGCTTGCGGCCACGTCTGCTTCGCGATACCCGCGAAGAAGTCACGTTGCCTCGCGTCCGTGTTGTGCGTGAGAAAGGCGCGATAGGGCGAGAGCACGCTCGCATCGACATCGGCCACGAAACTCTTGGACGAGAACGACACCGGACGCGTTTCGAGATTTGCCTCGATGTCGAAGGCCACCGGCGCCATGATGAAACACGTGAGCACGAGCGATAACCCGTAAATGGCGATGTTCGGCGGAATCTGCTGCGTGCCCAGCGCATTGCGCAACAACGCGAATACGACAGCCAGCTTCAGAAACGCAGTCCCCAACACCACCAGCAGCGGCATGATCGATAGCAGCGACAGCAACACGATGAGCTGCACCGGGTGGTCGAGCAGGGACATACAGACTCCAATGAGCGTCATTGACTGCCGCACACGCAAGTCGCTCGGCATCGCCAACGCAGCACGGCGCAGGACGACGCAGAACCACCCAGGGCAAATCAGCCGGAAGAGGTCACCGCACGAATGGACGGTGAGGCGCCGCGCAGACAGTCGACGGCGCGGCGCGGCAAAGGCACGAGCGATGTTAGGTTGTCGCGGGATGCACGCCCATCGGGTCACGACCCGAAATGTCGTTGGAAGGATCGTCGCTGCCCGGCATGCCCTGCCCGATCCGTGCGGCGTCGTTTCCGTCGATGTGCACCGCGAGCCGTCCGTCTTCAAAACGCAGCAAACGACCGCCCGCTCTGGGTGCGCGGTCGCACAGCAGCGTGATGCGTCCGGCCTGCAACACGCATGCAGCGTTCGATGAATGGGTGGCTGCCGGCACGCCTGCGCGCCAGGCCATCAACAGCGGAATGGGAAATCGCCTTTCGGCAACGACGGCGTACCACCGGGCAGCGTCCGTGCTGTCGAACTGCACGACAGGATGATCGGACGGCTGTCCATCGCGCATGGCAATGGCGTGATCGCCGTCCACCAGCCAGTACTCGCCACGCTCGATGTCCGCCGCCACGTCGAGCAGAACGGCATCGCCCGCATGCAATTCCTCGCATTGCGCTGCCGGCAGCGCCACCCATCCCGCCACGAGCGCGCAGCGGCGCTCCGGCCAGCCCGCCGGGTCCAGCGGGGCATCGCAAGGCGTCGCCCGCTGGCAGCGCTCGCGCAACCAGGAGGTCGCGCCGTCGAGATAGGTCAACGCCAACTGACGCCCTTCGCGCTGCATCACGAAGCCGACGCGCCACGCCGTCTCCACACCTTCGCGCGAGAGGGTTGTCGCGCTCGGCCAGCCAGCGGCGTCGGCATTGTCGAGCCACGTGTCGGGCATGACGTCGTTGGGCGTGCCGCCACTCGAACCAGCACCCGGTGCGCCACCCGGTGCGCCACTCAGGCTGCCCGTTGCCAGCGTGAGCGACGCGGCGCTTGCGTGCCATGCTGGCGGCAGGGCGTCCCACGACGGCACCGGCAGGCTCGGCGTAAGCCAGTCGCACCACTGCTGCGCGTCGCACCAGAAGCGCGTCTGCCCGATCACGCCCTCATCGACGCGCGCGGTCACGACAAGGCCATCGCCCCCCGCGCGAAGCCAGCCGACGTGCACTTGCGTATCGCCTTCGACGAACGTCAGGCAACCGCTGCCCGTCAGAATGTCGTCCAGCGGGCCCGGTATCGCCATCGGCCCGGCATCCGGCTCATGGCGCATAGCGCGCCTCGACTTCGATCGTCACCGGCAGCTTGAGGCGCGACGTGAGTGCGCGTGAGAGCTGGCCGCGATGCGCCAGCAAGCGCCGGTACATCGTGAGCCGCACGCACAGCAGGCTCACCGTGACGCCCTGCCGCCCTCGCCGGGCCTCTACAATCAACGTATCGAGCGCGCCGCCGTGCACCACGACACGCAGTGAACTGCTTCCGTCCCAGTTGGCGTCCTGACGGGTGTGCCAGACCCGCAGCCAGCGCAGCACGTCGGCAGGACCGGTCACGCGGGCGGCCGTCTCGCAGGCCAGCGTGAACGCCTGCTCCCCATTGTCTTCATATCGCCGGCCAGGGCTCGTGGTCGTGTCACGCTGATGCGATGCCGATCGGTCCGACAGGCTGATGAAAGCATCGGCGGACAGGGCACTTCGGTGAATGGTGGTCATCGTGAAGTCCTAGTGATGGCGAAGGTTGTGAGGGTATTTCGTTCGACTTACAGGTTCCGTCTTCTCGAGGTCGCGCGGCCCAACGGGACATATCCCCCATATGCCCGATATCCCCGGCCCCGATGCCGAGTCAACGGCGGTAAAGCATCAGCAACTCCCGCAGCTTCTCCTGCTTGCGCGCATTGGCTTGCAGACGTTCGCGCTGCTGCTGCACCGCCGTCTCGGCCCGTTGCGCGTGTTCCATCGCCGCGCCGTGCCGGGCCTTGGCCTCGGCCAGCGCCGTGCGCTCGGCTTCCACCGAACGCGTCGCGCCGTGCGCCTCGCGCTGCGCGTAGAGCCCGCCGCGCGACAAGGCGTCCTGCCACGCGCGACGCTGTGTGTCGCACGCGCGCTCGCTCACCGCGACGGCCTCGTTGGCATCACGCGCGGCGGCCGTCATGCGCGCCAGTGCGGCACGCAGGCTGGCTTCGCGGCGTCTGGCGAGTGTTGCCAGCGCGGCAAGGCCGTTGTCATCCTTCAGGTCACCAGATGGTCGAGCCATGAGCGGGTATCGTCGAATGGCGCCACGTCATGCTGCGACTGACAAAGAAAGGCGCGGATGTCAGGGGCGCGCGCGAGCGCATCGTCCGTATCCGGGTCGTGGCCGGCCTGATATTCGCCCACGCGAACCAGCAGTTCGACCTCGGCCGCCAGCGCCATGGCACGCCTGACACGCGCGGCGGCTTCGACATGTTGCGCGTCGGTCACTTGCGACATCACCCGGGACAGACTCTTCGCGACATCGATGGCGGGATAGTGATTTTCCTGCGCGAGACGGCGCGACAGCACGATGTGACCATCGACAATCGAGCGCACTTCGTCGGCCAGCGGTTCGTCCAGGTTGTCGCCTTCCACGAGCACGGTGTAGAACGCCGTGATGCTGCCGCGCGTGGCGGTGCCGGCACGCTCGAGCAACCGGGGCAGACGCGCATAGAAACTCGGCGGCAAGCCGCTCGTCGCGCCAAGCGGCTCACCGGCCGCCATGCCGATATCACGCACGGCGCGCCCGAATCGCGTCAGAGAATCCATGAGCAGCAGCACGTCCTTGCCGTCATCGCGAAACGCCTCGGCAATCGCCGTTGCCGTGTAGGCGGCCTTCATGCGTTCGAGCGCAGGTCGATCGGACGTCGCCACCACACACACGGTGCGCGCACGTGCCTCGGGCGTGAGCGCCAGTTCCAGAAACTCGCGCACCTCGCGGCCACGCTCGCCGATCAACGCGAGAACGATGACATCGGCATCTGCGCCCTGGCACATCATCGACAGCAGCGTGCTCTTGCCGCCGCCAGCGGCCGCAAAGATGCCGAGCCGCTGGCCGCGACCGCAGGTGAGCATGCCGTCGATCGCGCGAATGCCGATGGGCAGGCACCGGGACACGAGCGCACGCGTCATGGCCGGCGGCGGTTCGGCCTCCAGCGAACGCCACGTGACATCCGTCGGCGCAACGCCGTGGGGGGATGCCGCAGGAAGCAACGGCCGACCCAACCCGTCCAGTACCTCACCGATGAGGTGATCGCCGACGGCCACGCGCGAGGCTGTGCCCAGCGCCTGCACCAATGCCCCATTGGCCACCCCGCTCGGCTCGGCATACGGCGCCAGCCAGACGTGCCGCCCTTCGACGGCAATGACCTCTGCATCCAGCGCGGGAGACACGACGCGGCACTGCTCGCCGAGCGCCGCGCCGGGCAACTGCGCACGCATCGCGTTCGGTGTGATCTTGTCGATCCGTCCATAGCGGACCTCGCGACCCGATACCCGGCCCCAGTCGTCACAGGCTTTACGTTGGGCATCGAGCGTTCGACGCAGTCCATTGGCGATGCGCGCGGCGTCGGGGCGGCGCATCTTAGAACGCTCCCTGCACGTCGATGGTGCCCAGCACGCGAACGTGCGGTTCGTCGGCCACTTCCTGGAACGACAGGACGGGAAGATCCGCGCGGTCGCGCTCGACCAGCTTGCGCAGGAAGCGACGCACGTCCATCGCGGTGAACAGCACGGCAGGCGAGCCATCGTGGGCATTCACCACGTTGTCGATGGCATTCAGGATTGCGTCGGTCTGTGCGGGATTCAGATCGGCGTAAGACCCCGACGATGTCTGCCGCACCGCAGCGCGCACCGCGTCTTCGATGCCGCGCCCCACGTTCCACCCGGTAATGTGTTCGGTACCCCGGCGAAAGCGTCGTGTAATGTGACGACGCAGACTCTGTCGCACATGCTCGGTCAGCATGATCTGATCGCGCTCGCGCGGCGCCCATTCGATCAGCGCCTCGAACACACGCCTCAGATCGCGAATCGACACCCCCTCCGCGACCAGGCGCTGGAGCACTTCCGCCGTCCGGCTGATCGGCAATTGACGTTGCAACTCCTTGATGAGTTCGCCATAACGATCTTCCATGGCATCCATCAGGAAACGCGCCTCCTGAACGCCAAGGAAGTCGGCCGCATGCGCGTCGATGACGAGCGACACGCAGTGCGCCACCCGGTCCGCGCCTTCGATGACCGCGCCTCCCTGCGCGAGCCATGCCTCGCGTTGTCCGCCGCTCAGCCAGAACAGCGTCTGCCCGCCGAACGGCAGCGGCATCTCATGCAGTGCACCGGCGGCCAGAGCGCGCAAGTCGCGTATGGGGTGAGCCGCATCGGGATTGGCCAGCGCCACGTCGGCGGCAACGTCGATGGTCATCACGCTCTCGTGGTAGAGCTGAATGTCCAGCGTGCCACTCGGGAGCGTCTTGTCGACGTCCACTTTCACTTCCGGCATCGGCACGCCAAACTGCTCGAACTTCTTGTCACGCAGCGTCTCGATGCACGCGGCGAGGGTGGTCGTTCCGCCATCGCGATCGGCCAACGCCGAACCGACTCGCACCAGCAGCGGCTGTGCGCCCGGACGTCCGGACTTCGCCTTGCCGGCATCGTCGGCATCGCCGCCGGCGCCGTCCTTCGCTGCCTTGCCGTCGCGCGCGAGGCGCCCCGCCCACCACGCGCCGCCGCCCGCCAACGCGGCAAGCAGCAGGAAGTAGTGCATCGGAAAGCCGGGGATCAGGCCGAACAGGACAAGCACCACTGCCGCCAGTGCCAGCGAGCGCGGTTGCGCGGCGAGTTGATCGGTGAGCTCACGCGCCAGATTGCGGCGATGTTCGCCGGGCACGCGCGTGACGATAATGCCCGCCGTCACCGAGATGAGCAGCGCGGGAATCTGCGACACGAGCCCGTCGCCGATGGAGAGAATCGCGTAGAGCGCCGCCGCCTCGCCCGCGCTCTTGCCGTGCATGAAAACGCCCACGCCGATGCCGCCCAGCAAGTTCACGACGATGATGACCAGCCCTGCGATGGCATCCCCCTTGACGAACTTCATCGCTCCATCCATGGCGCCGTAGAACTGACTCTCCCTCTGCACGGTGCGCCGCAGCCGCTTGGCCTCGGCGGCGTCGATGGTGCCGGCCTTCAGATCGCCATCGATGCTCATCTGCTTGCCCGGCATGCCGTCAAGCGAGAAGCGCGCACCGACTTCGGCCACACGCTCGGAGCCCTTCGTAATCACGATGAAGTTCACGACGGTGATGATCAGAAAGACGATCATGCCGACGACGATGTTCCCCCCGGCCGCGAAGTCGCCGAACGTGTAGACGATATCGCCCGCGTCGGCGTGCAGCAGAATCAGACGGCTCGTGCTGATCGTCAGTCCGAGCCGGAACAGCGTCGTCATCAGCAGCACGGACGGAAACGCCGAGAAATCGAGTGGCTCGTTGACGTAGAGCGCCACCATCAGCAGCAGCAGCGACAGCCCCAGATTGAGCGCGATGAGCAGATCCATCACCCACGGCGGCATCGGGATGATGATCATCAGCACCGTGACGAGCAGCAGCGCGGCCAGCACGATGTCCTGCCGCCCGGCCGCCATGCGAAGCCACGCCATGAGGCGCGTCATGAGCGGGTCTCCCGTTGCTGCCGGGCGTCGATCCCCTCCAGCAGCCGACGCATGCGGGTGACGCACGACAACCATTCGACGGCCTGGAAATTGGCGCTTGCCGGCGGGCTCGCGATCAGCATCGGACGGCCTTGCGCCACACAGGCGCGCACGGGAATGCCGAAACTCCACTCCGGCGCACAGGTTTGCAGCAGCGAGGGCAACCACCGTTGCGCGCGCTCGGCGCGATGGGCAAGCGTCAACGCCAACGTCACGCCGTGCGCATCGACCTCCGTCATCAGCACACACGGGGCGAGGGCAATCCGCATGCGCGAAGCCATGCGTTGCGGCGGCAGCGCCAGCAATTCGAAAAGCAGCTCGAGCTTGCGTTGGGTCTGGGTGTCCATCGGCGATCTTGCGTTGGGATCGTGTCGGCAGCGATTGCCAGGCACGGAGGGCGCTCGGAAAGCGGCAGCGAGCATGGTCGCCCATCCAGGGTCGCGGCGGCTATCCGGCGCAGACCTGAATTTCGCAGCAAGCGGCCCGGGAACGCACGGCTCGGCTCACAACATCATTCGCATGCGATACGCCCAGTTCACGATGTCCGCCACGTTGTGCGCATCGAGCTTGCGCATCATGTTAAGCCGGTGCGTCTCGACTGTCTTCACGCTAATGGACAACAACTGCGCGATGTCCCGATTGCGCTGCCCTTCCGCGACCAGCTTGAGCACCTGACGCTCGCGCAGTGTCAACAACCGCTCGGGCATCTCAACGGCGCATGGGCGCGGTGCATACGACATGCCGGCGGCATCCTGCATGCCGCCGAACACCGCCGGATCGACGAAACGCTCGCCACGCATCGCCTGATACACCGCGCTCGTCAACGTCTCGCGGCTACTGCTTTTCAGAACGAAGGCCACCGCGCCGGCCACCAGCGACTGACGCGCACGCTCGCTGTCGTCGCTCGCGGAATTGACGACGATGCGCAAGTCCGGCCAGCGCTGGGCGCATTGCCGGATCACATCCACGCCATCCATGCCGGGCAGCCCCAAATCCAGCACCATCAAGGCCGGCTGATGCGCGACGCACGCCCGATATACGTCGAGCCCGTTGACCACCCTCGCAAGCACACACCACCCGAGATCGTGCTCGATCAGGTGGCAAAGCCCGTCGGCCAGCAATTCGTGATCTTCGACAACGATGACACCGATACCCCCGGTCATTCGCAACTCCTCGACAGTTGGTCATTAACATTTATGCGGATTTTGGGTCACTTTCTTTCGACTTTCGGCCGGTCGCGTGAAACTTGCGCCTTCCCCCGGAGATCGGCATGGGAAACCACCAAAAATCGGCACCTTCGGCGCTGACTTCAGGTCTGTGCCGGATGGCGTCGTCAACGCAACGCTTGATAATGACGATCCTTGTACGCCGCCTGATCGACCGCCCGGACTGCCAGGACTGCCCGGACCGCCAGAGCCAGGCGATGACCTGCGTTGCCGATCCCGTGCGTGACTCGTTCCCTGTGCTCTTGCACTGCCTCCTTCAGATACCTATGCGTTTGCCATTTGCGCTTGCCGCACTCGACTGGATTGCCCCGCGCGACGTACAGGGCACGCGCATTGCGCTCGATCTCGACGGTCAACGCGGCTGGACCTGTCACGCCAGCGGTGGTTATTGCGTGGCGACGGCAGTGGCACTGCCGCAACGGCAGCAAACGCACGACACGCAGCCGCTCGCGACGGCGCTCGCCGACGACACGGCACTCTCACGCTGGCTCATGCGACTCTCGCTCGTGCTGGCCGGTGAGCCGGCGTTGCGCGACGACAGTCTATGCATCGCGAACGACGTCCTCTGGTGGGTTCACCGCTTCGACGCCAGTGAACCTGCGGCGCGCGTGGAGGCACAACTTCGCCGCCAGCTCCTGGCTTGCGCGATGGTGACGTCGCAAGGCATGCACGCTCAGACCTCACCGTCTGCATCCCCCGCATCGCCGGCCTCACCGTCGTCTCGCGCCACCGATGCCGCAGACGCCAGCCGGCGCCTTCACACCTTGCGCCGTTGCTGACCATGCGGCCTCATCTCACGCGCCTCACACTGCGCCTCGCCGCCCCGCTCGCCGGGCTTCTGTCGGTCACGCCGGTCGTCGCGGTGCCCCCCCAACCTTTCGCAGAGCAACCGCCGCGTGTTTCAACGCGCTCGCAGGCGATGCCGGCAACACGGGTTGCGCCGCCGATAACAGCGGCAATGCCCGTGTGGCGCGGTGGCCCGTTCGTCTTCCAGAGCGCAGGCACGCCGCTGGCGGAGTTGTTGCGCGACTTCGGGGCGCATCACGGCATTCCCACGGCGGTCAGTGCTCAGGTCGACGACCGCTTCATCGGAACGCTGCCTGCGGGCACAGCCCAAGCGACGCTCGACGCGCTATCGGAACGTTATCGGCTTTCGTGGTACTTCAACGGCCAGACGCTAAACATCTATAAGTCCAGCGAGGCGACTCGACGCGTCATGTCGTTGCGTTATGCGTCGCCCGACGACTTGCTCGGACACCTTCGCGACGCAGGTGTGCTGCACCCCAGACACTGCGTGGCACGGGCGATTCCAGCCACACGCGCACTTGAGATCGCCGGGGTTCCGGCCTGCATGGAGACGGTCTCGATGCTCGCCGAATACGTCGAACGCGACGCCCGGGATCAGCAGGAAAGCGAAGAGACCATCAAGATATTTCCCCTGAAATTCGCGACGGCGGACGACACGAGGTACTTTTATCGCGGGCAGGAAGTTGTGGTGCCGGGCGTGGTCAGCGTACTCAAGGATCTGATTCTGGGCGCGGGGCCGATCATCGCCACGTCGCCAACGCCCCTGACATCCCTGACGTCCACGACGTCCGTGCCGAACGCCCCCAGCGCTGCCAGCGGAACCAGCACACCGCGCTTCTCGGCCGATCCTCGCCGCAACGCCGTCATCGTGCGCGAGCGCCGACGCAACCTGCCCATCTACGGCGACCTGATCGCGCAGCTCGACATCCGGCCCCGGCTGGTCGACATCTCGGTCGCCATCATCGACGTCAACGCCAGCGATATTGCCGAGTTGGGTGTCGACTTCTCCGGCAGCGCCCGGCTCGGTGGCTTCGGCACCGTGTCGCTGAACGGGCAAATGCAGGACGGCGACAGCAGCACGTTCACGACCGTGGTCGGTGACACCAACAAGTTCATGCTCAATCTGAGCGCCCTGGAGCGAAACTCCAAGGCTCGTGTGCTGTCCCGGCCCTCCATCGTCACACTCGATAACATGCAGGCCGTGCTCGATCGCAGTGTGACGTTCTACACGAAGGTCTCGGGCGAGAAGGTCGCCAAACTGGAGAGTGTGACGTCGGGCTCGCTGTTGCGCGTCACGCCGCGCCTCATTCCTAACGAGGCAGAAGACGTCGGGCGCGAACAGGTGATGCTGACCCTCAACATCGAAGACGGTGGCGAGGTGCGCAGCGAACGCAACGCGCGCAACGAAGTCCCGACCATCCGCAACTCCTCGATCTCGACGCACGCCACGCTGCAAGCGGGACAAAGTCTGCTGCTGGGCGGCTTCGTGCAAGACACGCAGCACGAGCAGGAACGCAAGATTCCCTTGCTGGGGGATCTGCCGCTCATCGGCCGCCTGTTCAGCTCGACAAGCAACCGGAACGACAGCGTCATGCGGCTGTTTCTCATCAAGGCCGAACCGGCGGCCGACGTGCCGAGCGCATGACCATGTTCACGCTGACACTGCTCGATGGCCCGCTCGCCGGACGTCCCATGCCACTGCCACCGGGCCCGCTGACCATTGGGGACGACGATTCCGACATCGCGATGACGCTCGAGCACGATGTCCGGATCACGCTGCGCGTGGACGATGACGGCGTTCGACTCGCCAGCGCTGCGCCTGTCTGGATAGACGGCACGCCCCTCGCCCCCGCCGACGATGACGTTGCCGCCCCGCTTTTGCTTCCGCTGCATACGGTGATCGACCTTGCGGGGTTGGGCATCTGGCTCGCGAACGGCACCGAGAGCCCTCCCGCCACCACACCGAAGCGCCCCGAACGCCGTTGTGCGCACGCGCCATCGCCCAATGCGCCGGACGTCATCACGCCGCGCGGCCGCGCACCGGCGGCATGGATCTTCGTCACGGGAATGTCGCTGCTGATCGCGGCCGCGGGCGTGGCGATCTGGCGCACCGGAACCGCCAATGTCATCTCTCAGCCACCGCCGCCCGACGCCTTGAAGACCTTGGCGGCACGCATTGCGCCCCAGATCACGCTGAACACTACGGGCGATGCGGTGCATCTATCAGGGGGCTGCATCGACGAAGCCACGCGCGCGCGGCTGCGCGCCGAGGCGCGTTGGCAGGGAAAGGCGCTGAGCGATGGGACGTGGTGTCCGGAGGATTCGATCCAGACAGTCAGCACGCTGCTGCGCTTGCACGGCTTCGGCAACGCGCAGGTGAATGTGGCGCCGCACGGCGAGGTCGTCATCAGCGGCCCCTTTGTCGCCGACGCCCACTGGCGCACGGCGTCCGACGCGCTCGATGCGCTGGCATTGCCACAAGGCTGGCGGGTCGCCGAAGGCACGGCCCGCAGCTTCGAGCAGTTGGTGAAGACGTTGCGCGACGCCGGCCAGTTGCGCGGCATCGACATCTCCCGCGATCGCAACGGGTGGCGGCTCACCGGCGCCCTGACGGCAGGACGGCAGGCATCGCTGAAGGGCGTCGTCGACACATGGAATGCGGCCGCGAACACGATGCCCGTGCGCATCGAACCGCTGCCCCCGCCGATACCGACGTTGGCCGACACGGGATTTTCCGCGCCGCTCGTGAGCATCGGCGGCTCGCCCGACGCGCCTCAACTCACGCTCGCGGATGGTACGCGTCTGTCGCAAGGCGTGCACTTGCCGGGTGGCACACGCGTGCTCGCCATCCATGCCGACGGCGTGTCGATCGGCGGGCAGGACCGGCTTTTCTACTTACCGCTGACTTCGGAGAATTTGCATGGCGATTCGCCTGACCCAGCTTGAGGATCGGCTCGCGGCGTCCCCCGAGGCTGTCGCCCACGACGTTGGCGCACAACTCGAGGCGGCGCGCCAATCGTTGCAACAGGCGCTGCGCAAGCCACTCCCCCCCGAAGCGCACGCGCTGGCGCAAGCGCAGATGCAGGCCGTTCAGGCCGCTGGCGCGATTCTCGACAGCATGGTGCGACGCTACAGCACGTCGTACGGACGAACCTCATGACGAGGATGACGACAGCGCCGAGACTCAAGCGTGCGCAGAAGCCACAACGTGGCTCGCGCGACCAAAGTCCGCGCCGTCTGATCGTGCGAACCTTCGGCATCGCGCGCACCCGCGCGAACAGGTCGCAGTCCGGCAATGCCGGATAACGTTTGCACGGGTGCGTTGTCGATTTTTTTCCACTCTCCACGCAAATCATGCCAAGTTACGACCTAGCGCAAACTCTCGTCGAAGCTCTGAAGTTGATCGGCTGCGACCCCGGCAAGATCGAGACCGTCGATAATCACTCACCCATCGAGCTGACGTTCAACGCCTCGCCCAACATCATTGTGGAAACGCTGGAAGACAAAGTGTGCAGTATTCACGCCGTGGTCGCCACCGACGAAGCCGCACGGCTGCATCGCGCGAACAGCGAGCGCCTTTTGCAGTTCCTCATCGAACCTGCTGAATGGGCCGTAACGGGTCATGTGCAGTTGAGCGAGCGCGACAACCGTCTGATTCTTCACGCGCAAGTCAAAGAGAAAACCGCCGCCGAGCCGGAGCCGTTTGCGCAGGCACTCACCGATTTCTACGACCGCATCAAACTCTGCCGGGAGCATTTGCGCGCCTGAGCGTTTTCAACCCGCAGGTCTTGGCGCATTCGACGTGCGCCAATCCCCTCGCCCCCCTTGCCGTCGTCGCGTTAGTGCGTCGTCGCATCGTCCTGATGTCTCGCTACCCGGCCTGCGCGTCGGCCTCGTGGGCAATCTCCGTGCGCCAGACGTCGAGCGCCTCGCCGAGCGTTTCGCGTTGCGTCTCGTCGCGAAAGCAGCCGTCATGCGCCGACTTTATCAGCCCTGTGAGTTCGCGTGAGAGCGCGTAGCGGGCATCCACCGTCGCCATACCGAGATAGGCCGCACGTTGCGCCAGCCATTCTGCGCCCACCCACGGTTGATCCAGCAACGTCAGGACTTCCGAGATCATCGCGTCCGTCTCGAATGCGCGACAGCCGGCCGCCCGTATGGCCTGCGCCGATTGCTCGCACGATGACTCCAGCGTGAGAAACAGCACCACCCGGCGAAGATCGTCGATGACGGCAGCCAGCCGCTGCGTATCCGCATCGGCGCGTTCGGCCCCCAGCTCCAGCCCCAGGGCCTGCATCAGCGCCCGCAGCCGAGCGCGACGCTGCGGGAAACGCCGGCATTCATCGAACCATTGTGTCAGCGAGCGTTGTGGACCTTGCGACTGACGGAAGAGCGACTTGAGTTGTTGCATCAACGCCATGCCCGGGTTCTGTCCTTGCCCGCACTCCAGCGCGGCGAAAGCTTCAATGGCCCATGTGTCGGATGACGTCAACTCATCGAGTGTGCGGCGCAAGCGCGTACGGGTGCCGGCGTCGAGCCCGCCATCGGCCAACCATGCGGCGACCACGAGTGCGGCGTGCCCCGCCGACATTTGCGCCTGACGGATCAACAAGAGAGGATCGGGGACGAACGGAAGATCGCGCAATTGCCCTCGCAGTGTCTCGAACTGCGCGCCGTTCACGCGCGCGAACCGATGCATCTGCTGCTCGAACAAGGCGCGCGCGCGCTGCTTTTCGTCGCGCACGTCTCGCTCGCCTGGACGGCGAAATCGCACGCCCAGCGCGAAACTGAGGTTCTCCTGCGATTCGGCGAAGGCGGCTTCCTCGTTCTGCGCAATGGCCGCCTCGATGAGCGCAACGTGCCCCGGCGCGTCGGGGCTCCCGCCGCGCGGCGGCCGTGCGTCGGTCTCCAGTGCCTGCCATTCGTCCTCGAGCATGCGCTCGAGTGGCTTGTTCTCCTGAGCGCTCCGGAAATAGGTATTACCGGACGACGGCAGACGTTCAACCATAAGCGACCTCCAGACTGGGACTGACGTGCAAGCGCTCGATCACCGCCGCCAGATCCGCTTCGAGATCGAGGCACACGGTCACCCACTCGCTTTCGATGCGGGCCTGCTGGGCGCCGAGCGTCGCATCCGGTGTGCAGGCAAGCACGATGTCGGCCTTTTGCAAGGCGAGGGCCACGGCGTCGTGATGTGCCGGTGGCACGCGCAGCACCAGCGCGCCCTCGCGCGCCAGCCCCGGCAAGGCTCGCCCGACACGTTGCGCGAAGCGCTCGCCAACATCGAGCGTGCCGACGAAGTTCGACAGGGCACCGGTCAGGGCATCCGCCACGCGACGCTCCAGCGAGCGGATGATTTCGCGCTCCAGCGCCGCCTCGTCGATCAGCCATTCGACCGCCTTCACCACGGCCTCATGACGTGCCGTCTCCGCCAGCTCGGCCGCCTCCTGCTGCGCCCGCTCTCGTGCCGCTTCCTGCCACGCGTCGCGCGACGCCTGTGCGTCGATACGTGCCTGTTCACGCTCGGCCAGCGCGGCCACGCGCTCGGCCTGCGCCTGCGCCATCCACTGTGCCCGCAAGCCTGACTCTTCTCGAAGCCGCGCCAGCGTCTGCCCCGAAATGACCGGCCCCGCAGGCGCCGGGCCATCGATCGTCTCGATAGACGTCAATGCAAAGTCGATGACATACATAGCATCTTCTCCAACGAGACGAGCCGCGCCCAGATGTCGTCCGCCGCCGGCATGTCGGGCGTCATGTGCCCGCCGTCGACCGGTGGCGGCAACAGAATCCGTGCGGCCCTGGCCACGGTCATCACGTCGAGCGCCAACGGCTCGGCCGCCCCGTCCAGATACGCGCCGGTCGTCGCGAGCGCCGCGCCGACAATCTGCTCGGGCGAAAACGTGGAGCGCGTGGGCCACTCGCGCCGCGTGAGCAGCAAGCGGTCGCACTGCCAGGCATCGAGCCACGTCGACAGTGCGCGACGATAGGTTCCGAGCAGCAGATAGTCCGGACACCCCAGCATGCGCAAGCCGTAGGCCAGCGATACCCGCCGCAAGCTCGGTACCAGCCGCAACATGGCGTGCGCGACGTCGCTCTCGGGGGGGGCGCAATCGTGCGTCGTCGTGCCGGGCCATCCGCGGCGAGCAATCAACAGGCGATCGATGTGCGCCCGGCAAACGGCGTGCCGCTGATACGTTTCCCGCCACGAGAACATGTCGAACTCGCGCCACCAGCCGGCGTCCATGTGCAAGCCGGGCTGCCAGATCAGGCGCGCAAGTCGCGCAGCGGCGCCGTTGGGCAGACGATTCACGGCGACCTCACTACCCGGGCACGCAAGCGCTGAACCCAGGCAGCACGCTTTCGCCACGCCATGGCACCGGCGGCGATCAGGCCGATGCACGCTGCGGCCACCATCCCCCAACCGAGCGCGGAACGCCACCGTCCGCCACTCGCCGACGCCGTGCCCGGCTCCCCCGAAGACGCACTGATGCCCGCGCGCGGCAGGCGATAGTCCGAGGGCTGCAATACGATGCTGATACGCTCAGGTGTCACGCCCGGCACGCTGTCGTGCACCAGACTGCGAATGTCGGTCATGCGCTGTGTCATGTTGACCTCTGGGCTGTATTTCACGAAGACCGCCACGCCGGGCGGTAACGTCGCGCGCCCCGCCGAGTCGACCGGCACCTGCGCGATGGAGACCTCGGCCAGCATCACGCCATCGAGCGCCGCGAGCATGCGCTCCAGCCGTTGCTCCTTGAGATACGTGAGCTTCGCCTGCTCCTGCACGGGCGAGCTCACAAGTTGCCCCGGCGGGAACACGTCCTCGACCGAAGCCCGCTTCTGACGCGGCAATCCATGCTGGCGAAGCACTTCGACACCGCGCACGAAATCGCTGCGCTCGATGCGAACGGTCATACCGGCGGTATCGGCGCGCTTGTCCGCCTGCAATCCGGAGACGAGCAACAGCGCCAGCATCTGGTTGGCCTCCGTCTCGCTCAGCGCGCGATGCAACTCGACCTTGCACCCGGCGAGCGCGACCACCAGTACGCCACCGAGCCACCATCGCGCAAGCAGGCGCCACCTTGGCGCAAACCTCGCGAGTCCGGCCAGCCTCGTGACACCGTCCGCGATACGAATGCCGTACGTCATTGCATCTGGACCAACTTGTTCACGCCCTGCACCCCGGCGCCCGCCACCTTCGCCACAAACTCCAGCACCAGCACGCGCTCCGTCAACTCGCGCTGCATGGCGAGCATGCGGCCCGGATCGTTGAGCGTGCGGCTATCCAGCGTCGCCCGCTCGGCAAGTCGTTCCGTATGGCCCGCCAGCTTGCCCGCCGCACTGAGCAGATGATGCTCCGGCAGCGACGGCGCAGTGGCCAGTGCCTGACCGAAACGAACAGCGGCGCTATCGTCGAGCGCTGGTGCGGCGAATGCGGCCTTTGCGGGTGCCGTCACAGCCGTGACCTGAGCCGCTACATCGGTGATCGGGGAAGTCGTCATGACAAGGGGGCAGAAGAGGGGAAGGAAGCGGAAACCGCGGGCGAGGCGGCGTGGGAATCAGCGTGGGCGTGCGTCTGGGTCTGCGAATGGGAATGTGCATGACGCGCTTCCATCGCCTTGAGCCAGCGGGCAAGCGCGTCGGCCGCCGCATCGTCGCTGTGCCCCGTTGCCGTGGCATCCGTCAGGTACGCGCGCGCCGCGCACGTATCGCCGAGCGCGATGAGAAGCGCCACATGCAGCCACTCGCGCGTCTCGCGATCCGGCACGAGCGACGGCAGGGCACCGAGGATGACCCGAGCCTGAGCCCGCATGCCATGATGTGCGCCCGCGATCGCCAGCTCGACGATGCGCTGCCGGGCCGGAGCGTCCAGCCACTGACCGACGCCGTCGCTCGGGGTCTGATCGGCGAGCGTCATGCGATCTTGGCGATGATGCCCATCAGCGTGTCCTTGATGAGCTTGATCGACGCGCTGTGCAGGCCGACCATCGTCGTGTACTGATGCAGCTTGAACTGCACATCGAGCATCTTTCCCGGGTCATTGATTTCTCCCGCACCGAGCGACTGCGTGGCGTTGTTCGACATGCGTCGCACGCCTTCCGACATGCTTCCGTGGATCTCTTCGACGTTCATTGCACGCCTCCGTCGATCACGGCACCATGGCCTGCCACCAGGTCGGCACGCATGGCGGCGTAGGCGTCGGCACGCGGCATGGCAACGCGGCGCCCCCCGCGCTGCGGCGGCGTGCCAAGGCGAATCTCCGTCGGGGCGCAGTCAAAGCGTTTGCGGAAGGTATCGGTGAAATGCGCGTGGTTGGTGAAGCCGCACTCGAGAGCGATGTCGAGCACCTTGTGACGCGTGGACAGCAGCAGATCGCGCGCCAGCCGAAGGCGTCGCTCAAGCAGCCACTGCTTCGCAGGCATGCCATACGTCTGCTGAAACAGGTAACGAAACTTGCGTAGCGGCATGCCGAACTCTTCGGCGAGCCGTCCGACCGGCCACGGCCGGTGGAAATTCGCTTCGACGAAATCGAACAGCGAGTGGCTGCCCGCAATCGTCTGACGCAGCAGGGCCGAGAAGTATCGTTGATCGCGACAAAGGCAATACACGTAGAAGAAGCGCAGCATCGCCATGCGGTCGACGTTTTGAAGCGTCATGGCCACGTCGACCATGCTGGGCTCAAGCACCAGCGTGCGCGCTGCCTGCCGATGGAAGACACCAAGCGGACGGCGATCGAGCAGATCGACGACATCCGGGTACAGCGCCTGCAAATCGCAAGCGTGAAAATCGTGAGACACCACGAGCCCTGGGGCATCGATCGTCGCATCCGAACTGGTCGCGGTCATGCCGCCGGCCGGCAGCGTGTGCACGAGACCGCTCACATTCAGTCTGACGTCGTGGCGGCTGATCAGAAATCGCACCGTACTCATAGGCTCCTCTTCTGACGATAATTCGTCGGCAGGATGACAAAGTCGAAGGTCACACCATAGGCGAGTACGCGCGCGAGCATCATCCGGTGGACACCCTAATGTGTGTCGTCACGCACCGGAGTTTTCGCTTTTGGGAAGAAAACTGTCGGGAAGCATAAAAAAAACCGACGCTATATCGCGTCGGGTTTTCGTGTGGAGTGCGAATGACTGCGGTTCGCTCAGGCCACTTGCACCGGCGAGAAACTATCGGCTCGCGCCATCGGCCAGTACTTCTCGTAGAGCTGGTAGCGAAACTGGCCGCGCAGCAAATCGCCGGGTTCGAGATACTTCAGCGACTCCGACATCAGGCGAATCTCATTGGACGACACACGCTTGACGATGTGATGCGCACGCAAGTCCGACGGATGCGACAGCCCCGCCGCCTGAATCAACTCCTGAAGCGCATGCAAGGTTTGCGAATGGAACTGATGCACGCGTTGCGCCTTGTCCGGCACCACGAGGGCGCGTTGACGAAACGCGTCTTGCGTTGCCACGCCCGTCGGGCAGCGGTCGGTGTGGCACTTTTGCGATTGAATGCAGCCGATGGCGAACATGAAGCCGCGCGCCGAATTGCACCAGTCGGCGCCGATGGCGAGCGTGCGTGCGATATCGAATGCGGTGACGATCTTGCCCGACGCTCCGATACGGATCTTGTCGCGCAATCCGGCCCCCACGAGCGTGTTGTGCACGAGCAGCAGCCCTTCCTGCAACGGCGCGCCCACGTGGTCGGTAAATTCCAGCGGTGCGGCGCCCGTGCCGCCTTCCGAGCCGTCCACGACGATGAAGTCGGGCAGGATGCCGCTCTCGAGCATCGCCTTCACAATGCCGAAGAATTCCCACGGATGGCCGATGCACAGCTTGAAGCCGGTCGGCTTGCCGCCGGAGAGCGTGCGCAGACGGTCGACGAATTGCAGCAGGCCGAGCGGTGTCGAGAACTCGCTGTGGCGCGACGGCGAGATGCAGTCCTGCCCCATCGGCACCCCGCGCGTGGCGGAGATTTCCGGCGTGATCTTCGCGGCAGGCAGCACGCCGCCGTGGCCCGGCTTCGCCCCTTGCGAGAGTTTCACCTCGATCATCTTCACCTGCGGCGTCGTGGCCTGCGCGGCAAACTTCTCGGCGCTGAACGTGCCGTCGTCGTTGCGGCAGCCGAAGTAGCCCGAAGCCACTTCCCAGATCAGGTCGCCGCCCTGCTCGCGGTGATGCGGCGAGATCGAGCCCT
>NZ_JAELTP010000588.1 GCF_016428915.1 Pandoraea sp. ASV26 | reverse complement strand
GCCTAGCCCAGCCCAGTCGAACGAGTACTCGTAGTCGTAGCTGCATTTTTAGTATCCCTGCTCTTCGAAACTCGTCGGTGTTCTAGAGGATGAATGCAATTCTCCGGACTCTCGTCGTTCCGTTCAAATTAGAACCCGCCATAATTCCATCCTGTACTCCGTATATCTTCCCGTGAATGTTATTCCCTGGCCCCCGTCTCTGTTTGTTGTCGAAAACACCCGGGTAGCGCGTCTTTTTCACTGGGGCCTGTGTCTTTGTCGCGTGCCAAAAAGCAGCCGTACTAACCTAGTCGTAGGTACCTAGCCCGAAACACTGCACTGTGCATCGTCACCACTGTCATTCCAGGTACCAGTATGCGCTACAATTGGCCTGCTCGGTACCTTGTAATACCCAAAAACAAAGACCCAAACAGGTGGACAC
>NZ_JAELTP010000587.1 GCF_016428915.1 Pandoraea sp. ASV26 | reverse complement strand
GTAATGTGCTTTGCAGCTAGATGTTCTATCTATCCTTTGAATCTATATATAGCTTGCCTTCTGACTTGGATCGTCTTGAATCGTCTTTACTGAACTGCATTCCTGCTTCATGTTCTGTCGCCCAACTTCTAGAACTGCCGCATTACCTACGAGACGACACAAACCAATCCGAAAAAGTAGCCTCGGGATGCAGACTCTTCCTACTCGTCGTCATCCTCTTCGTCCGCTTCTTCCTCGTCCCCGTCTGAGTCCATTGCCATGTCGTCTATTAAACCGACTCTCGCACCATCCTCGTCTTCTTCTTCATCATCCTCATCTTCTTCACCTTCGTCTTCGTCGTCCTCCTCGCTCTCTTCCGATTCGACATCATGTCGTGATCGCCGCATTTGTAGTCTTTCAGTAAGTGTTATTCGTCGCGGTTC
>NZ_JAELTP010000586.1 GCF_016428915.1 Pandoraea sp. ASV26 | reverse complement strand
AAGCAGATGCTGGGTAAACATGGGATAATACCCCTGCAGCATTATTTCGTTCTCATATGCCACCCATCCAATCACGCTATCTCCGCAGCATTCGAGGTCTCCCAGCAAATAGCGCCACTTTTCGGTAATTGGGGGATCAATGTAGTGGCCCGTTGGACCTGACCGGCGATGGAGGAGCTTCTTCATGGCTCCGCGGCTGAGAACATAGCCTGGACCGCCGTTGGCGAAGAGGGTGCCCTGGTCTCGCGCGTCGTTCCATCTGCCGGGTGATGGAGAGCCGAAGTACAACGCTTGGTCGGGATCGAGCGATTGGAGGTGGCGGAACATGTTGTCCCAAAATATATATCTGTGTGTCGATGGCCGATTAGCTGTGATGCCCGAAGAATCTTTTCGGCGCTTCTTTGCGAGATGTACTTACGTAT
>NZ_JAELTP010000585.1 GCF_016428915.1 Pandoraea sp. ASV26 | reverse complement strand
CGGCGAAGTTGCTCGTACAGCGCGCCGACTTGCGCAAGGTAAGGTTTGAACTCGTCGGCCTCTACATGCGGAACATTCGTCAACGTAACCGGTGGTATATCTTTCGCTGTCGGTGGTTTATGTGTGCTAGAAGCGGGGGCTGTGACATGTGGTAGCAAGCCGGTCCTCACGATCGGAGGCTGAAGAAGTGTAGATATCGCTGCAGGCTATGAGTAAGCGTAGGATAATAAGAGGGTATGTGAATGTACAAACCGTTTTGTCCAGACTCATAAACTGCTGACTGGCCATGCGCAGACGGGTGAAGTGCTCCGCCGACCGAATGTATTGAACTCGAAGTTGATCCTCTGCGAGAGGAAGACTTGCCAGTCCGGCTGCACTATTCTTAGCAAAAGACTAAGGGAAAAGACAGCAACACACACACC
>NZ_JAELTP010000584.1 GCF_016428915.1 Pandoraea sp. ASV26 | reverse complement strand
AGGTTGAGCTTGGTAACTGATCTGCTTATGGAATTGAAACACAGGCCAGAAACATGCGTGTAACCGACTTTGCCGTAAGGCCGTCGGGCCTCGCCATCATCACTCTCGGCATCTTGCTACTCATCCGCCTTCTCTTACGTCGTCATCGCACAAATGGTCTTCCTCTGCCACCGGGGCCACCAGGCGAGCCCATTATAGGCCACCTGCGGATCGTACCGTCGTACAGCCCTGAGTTCACCTACATGGAGTGGTCTAAAAAATACAAATCGGATGTGTTGTCTGTCAATATCCTCGGCCAGCCAGTCATTATCCTAAACTCGGTCCGGGCAGCCGTAGACCTGCTAGACAAGAGAGGCGTCAACTACTCTGACAGGCCGCGTTTTGTGCTGTTTGAAGTAATGGGATGGGGCAAGACATTGACG
>NZ_JAELTP010000583.1 GCF_016428915.1 Pandoraea sp. ASV26 | reverse complement strand
CGTGAGTGCTGCTGTGCAGCATGCGAATATTTTTATGCGGGACAATATGCACGGCACCATTTTCAATGTTACGAAGCTCAATGAAGTTTGGCTCAAATGCCAAAATCCATGGGTAGCTGAGCGCAAAGCTCTGCGGTGCTCCTTCCCAGTCAATTCGCCATTCTGGTCTAGCTCTCCAGCCGTTGCGATTAACGAAGAAGGAAAACTCTGAGTAGTTAAGTAAGAATTCGCCGTTAAGTCGCTCGATATGTATTGGCTTCACGTTTTCTTTTCGAGCGACAAAATCGAGCGATGTATCAGCCTGATCTAGCAGCGACTGTGTCTCCAATGTCTCAAGTGACACAACCTCGAAGCCTCTTGCGCATGCTACGCACAGCTTCGACTTCAAGAAATGCACAGAGGATGACTCTGTGGGTATATAA
>NZ_JAELTP010000582.1 GCF_016428915.1 Pandoraea sp. ASV26 | reverse complement strand
CAATGCGTTCCTGGTGATCTACAGGCACTTACTCGGCAAGGCGGTCCAAGCGGCATGTGGCAATGTGCGCTTAAGTAGGAACGTTGCATTGTTCGCCTTTGAACCCCACCGTTGGCAGCTGACACGAATGAGCGATATCCGCAGCAACTCTGTCGATTGAAAGCCGTTGAGTTACCGAATTGTAAGGCCGTGCTTGGTCGTTTCGGTTCTCGGCAAAGCACTGTGGAGACATCGCGTCTAAGCACACAAAAGTCAATGCACAATAGTGTAGAAGCCAAGCATGTAATTGGCGACGCTCGGGAGATGAGACAATGGAAGAGATCTGCGAAGAAAAGTCCGTGCCCCAGACTTTTGCTGGTAACAACGGCTCCGTCCGTTATTTTCAAGTTTCATGTCATCTTGGCGGTTGAACGTTGGTATAC
>NZ_JAELTP010000581.1 GCF_016428915.1 Pandoraea sp. ASV26 | reverse complement strand
CCCCCCCCCCCCCCCCCCCCCCCCCCCCCCCCCCCCCCCCCCCCCCCCCCCCCCCCCCCCCCCCCCCCCCCCCCCCCCGCCCCCCCCCCCCCCCCCCCCCCGGAATGCCAACATTGAAGCGGGCGGCGGGCCGTGCATGCGGCGACGGGGTAGGTACAAGGGGAAACGAGGATCAGACGCGCAAAACATACATTTTAGATGGCAGGCCAGTGCCTGGCTAGTCTGGGAGCAAAGTGACTATTCTCCCATTCAGAATGCAAGGCAAAAGCCACGAAAGAGAGCGGCGTCCTGCGGTTGTGGCTCGTATTCGCGACTCTGGTGGTACCTCCTCGCGAATCGGGGATCGCAGGCTGCACAGCACAGCGAGGCGAAAAACGCGAGTCGGGATAAGGCGCCTCAAATGGCGCACGGCGGGCACAGCG
>NZ_JAELTP010000580.1 GCF_016428915.1 Pandoraea sp. ASV26 | reverse complement strand
CGATACACAATATCGTCTCGTGGGCTCGGAGATGTGTATAAGAGACAGCATCAAGGCATTGCGTGGCGATCTCGCCTGCTAACGCTTTATTCAGGATCCTCCGCCGTTCGAGCCGGTTGGTCGTTCGAATCCGACCCTCGATTTAGCATGCCTCCCATCATGGCAAAGTACCGCGATCGCAAAATAGGCAAAACTTTTTCGTTTGCTGGCGCCGACTGCTACGCCGACACAACTGCGCGAGGTCACATTCGCAGTGCTTTTGAGCAAGGCACCGGTATTGTCAGCAACTGGGATGTCATGGAACACATTCTGGACTATATCTTTCTCAAGCTCGGTATGAACGAAGCCGATGGCAATATCGACGTCCCCATTGTGATGACGGAGGCCGTTGCAAATCTGCCATATTCACGCAAATGTACGTG
>NZ_JAELTP010000005.1 GCF_016428915.1 Pandoraea sp. ASV26 | reverse complement strand
GTTGTGATACGCCGCGAGCCACTCGGTGTGCAGCGACGCCGCCAGACGCTGGCGCAGATACTGACGCGCCGCATGAATGGCCGCGGGGTCGATTTCCTCCATCTGCTCGCCGAGATACGACTCGGCCGGCAGCGTGAGCGCCTGCGCGCGGAACGCCGGGTCGAGGGTTTCGTCGCGCAGTACTTGCCGGAAGGCTTCGAGCACGTAGCTGTCCACGCTCGGCAACTGGCCCATCTGAATGGACTCGACGAGCGCCAGCAACTGACGCGTGGCCAGCCGCTGACCGGCTTCCCATCGGTTGAACGGATCGCTGTCGTGCGCCATCAGGAACGCGAGTTCGTCGATGGTGTACTCGTGCTCGACGATCACCGGCGCCGAGAAACCGCGCAGCAGCGAGGGCATCGGAGCATGAGGCACGTCGACGAAGGTGAAGCTCTGACGCTCCTGCGTGAAGTCGAGCACGCGCGTGGTGGCGGCGGGCGCGTCGTCGGCATCTCCTTCCAGACGCAGCGCCAGGTCGCGGCCGTCGCGATCGAGCAGGCCGACGGCGAACGGGATATGGAACGGCTGTTTGACGAGCTTGCTGTCCTGCAACTCGACGCCGACCTTCGGGCAACGCTGGGTAAGCGTGAGGGTGTAGGTGCGGGCGGCTTCGTCGTAGGCGGCGTCGACCGTCACGCGTGGCGTGCCGGCCTGGCTGTACCAGCGGCCGAACTGCGTGAGATCGCGATGGTTGGCATCGGCCATTGCGGCACGGAAGTCGTCGCACGTGACCGCCTGACCGTCGTGGCGTTCGAAGTACAGATCCATGCCCCGGCGGAAGCCGTCACGGCCGAGCAGCGTCTGATACATGCGCACGACTTCGGCACCTTTCTCGTAGACGGTGACCGTGTAGAAGTTGTTGATTTCGACGTAGCTCTCCGGGCGCACCGGGTGAGCCATCGGGCCGGCGTCTTCGGGGAACTGTGCCTGACGCAGCACGCGCACGTCGTCGATGCGCTTGACCGCGCGGCCCGACTCGGAGCCCATCATGTCGGCGGAGAATTCCTGATCGCGGAACACGGTCAGGCCCTCCTTCAGGCTCAACTGGAACCAGTCGCGGCAGGTCACGCGATTGCCGGTCCAGTTGTGGAAGTACTCGTGGCCCACCACGGCTTCGATGTTGCCGAAGTCGTCGTCGGTCGCGGTGGCGGCATCGGCCAGCACATACTTCGTATTGAAGATGTTCAGGCCCTTGTTCTCCATCGCGCCCATGTTGAAGTCGCTCACGGCCACGATCATGAAGCGGTCGAGGTCGAGCACGCGTCCGAAGCGCTCCTCGTCCCAACGGATCGAGTTGATGAGCGAATGCATGGCGTGTTCGGTCTTCTCCAGATCCTGCGGCTGCACCCAGACTTGCAGGAGCTTCTCGCGACCGTCGCCCGCGACGATGCGTTCCTCGCGGCAAACCAGGCGTCCGGCGACCAGCGCGAACAGGTAGCTGGGCTTCTTGAACGGGTCGTCCCAGACGGCGAAGTGACGGCCATCGGGCAGATCGCCCTTGTCGATCAGATTGCCGTTGGCGAGCAGCACCGGATACGCTTCGCGATCGGCGCGCAGCGTGACGGTGTACGTCGCCATGACATCCGGGCGGTCGAGGAAGTACGTGATCTTGCGAAAGCCCTCGGCTTCGCACTGCGTGAAGAAGTTGCCACCCGAGACATAAAGCCCCATGAGCGACGTGTTCTCCTGCGGGCGGCAGCGCGTGACGAGCGTGAGTTCGAACGCTTCGGGCGGCGCTTGCACCGTGAGCGTTTCCTCACCCGTGCGATAACCGGCCCAGGGTTTGCCGTCGAGTTCGAGGCTCACCAGTTGCAGGCCCTGGCCGACCAGTTCGAGGTCGCCGCCGGGCCCGGCCGGGTTGCGGCGCACGCGCAGACGGCTGGTGACGGTGGTGACGTCGGCGGCAAGGTCGAAGTCGAGTTGGACGGTGTCGATCAGATACGCCGGGGGCGTATAGTCGGAGCGTTGGATGACACCTGCGAGGTCGGTTCTGAGCATGGACGGTGTTTTGCGGACGGCCAGGAATCTCCAAATTGTAACGGAGTGTCGGACCCTTCGCGTTAAAGCGAGAAATTTGCCGAATTTTGCTGAATTTTGCCTTAACGCGGCCGTCAAATGTTCCGGATGTGCGCGATGCGTCGTCCTGTGCTTAAATCGGCGCGAGCGGCACGCTACGGCGTGCCGGGCCTTTCTCTGGAGCAGTCAATCATGTGGAAACGATGGGCAATGGCGACGTTGGCCGTCGCCAGCGTCTTGCTGGCAGGGTGTGCCAGCACGGTCACGAGTCAGGTGACCGCGTTCGGCGATTCGCCGGGCTTTGAGGGTCCGCGCACTTATGCGCTCACGCGTACCGAGGAGCAGCAGAATAATCAGGAACATGCGACTTACGAGCAGTGGCTGCGCATGCGGCTGGCGGCAGACGGTTTCAGCGAGCAGAGCCCGTCGAGCGCGCACTACCTGATCGGCATGAGCTACGGCATCACCCAGCAGATGGCGCGCGTGACCGAGCCGGCCTACGATCCGATGTTCGCACCGGGCCCCTGGGGGCCGTGGGGGCGTCCGTGGGGCTGGTACGGCTACCCGTACGGCCCGCCGCCGGTCTACGTCCAACGGGATTATCCGTATGCGCTCACCGGCTTGCAGTTGCGCTTCACGGACCGCGCGAGCGGCAAGGAGGTGTATCGCGTGCAGGCCAATACCAGTGACGGCGGCACCTCGCTTGCCTCGGCCATGCCGTATCTGATCGATGCGGCGCTCAAGCAGTTGCCGTTCCCGAGCGGGCGTACGGTCAATGTGGAGCAGAAGGTCGGGCAGTAAGGCGGGCTGGCAGTCACAGCAGGAAGCCGCAGCAGGCAGTCACAGTCGGCAGTCGCACTACGCCGGAACGAAGGGTTGCGTCATCGGGACGCGCGCTTCGCTCCGGCGTTTTTCGTTTACTGCATGAGCGTAACGATGCCTAGGACGGCGAAGATCACGGCGGCGACGGCGTGCACGGCCTTCGTCGGCAAACGGCCGGCGAACTTGTGGCCCACGAGCACGGCCGGTACGTTGGCGAGCATCATGCCGAGCGTTGTGCCTGCCACCACGCCGAAAAAGTCCTGATAGCGCGCCGCGAGCATCACCGTGGCGATCTGCGTCTTGTCGCCCATTTCGGCAATGAAGAACGTGAGCACCGTGGAGGCGAACACGCCGAGCTTGCGCTTGGTGGTGGCGTCTTCCTCGTCGACCTTGTCGGGGATGAGAATCCAGATCGCCATGCCGATGAACGACGCGACGATGGCCCACTTCATGACAGACGGGCTGATGGCGGTGGACAGCCATTCGCCGAGGGCGCCGGCAAAGCCATGGTTGACGAGCGTGGCGACGAGAATGCCAAGAATGATTGGCACGGGCTTCTTGAAGCGCGCAGCGAGTACGAGGGCCAGCAGTTGGGTTTTGTCGCCGATTTCGGCGAGACCGACGACGCCGGTCGAGATGAGGAAGGGGGACACCTTATGATTTCTCCGCCGGGCCGTGTTGATGCGAGCCAATGACAATGCATCCCGGCCCGGTTGGCGGACGCACTGTCATCGGTCTCGCCAGGCCTGAAGGCTGCGCACGCCATAGCCGAAATCGGCCAAGTCTGTTGACGTACGCCCCTGCCGAAGACTGATGTCCATGACAGGGCGGCTACTCCCCAATGAGGAAGCGGATCATAGCATACTCACCGTTTCAAAATAAAGTGGGCTTTTGGGGTGTGGCGCATGCGTGATATCTCCCGCGTCGCGGCATGCCCGACAGCACGCCTGCGGGGGCGCTCGCACTAAGACGTCACCGCCCGAAAGCGACAGGAAAGACTCGTCGCCCGAATCGCGAAATCCGCGCGACGAGTTCTCTCAGCTCAGACGGCCGGTGTTGATCCGATCAACGGGTCAAGCGCGGCGGCATGAGCAGAGCGTCACGTTTTCGGGCGCTGCCAGACGTTCGTGTGCCGGGCATGATCGATGCCGGAGAACTCTTCGGCCTCGAACACGGGGGCGTAAGCGAAGTATTTACCCGAACGTGTGTGGGGATGCCGTTCGAGAATTCTCTCCTTGACGTCGTCGTCGGCGATGCCCGGCGTCTCGAGGATGGCGATCAGGTCGTCCAGCGTGAGTGACAGATCCCGCTCGCCGGCGGGCTGCACATAATTGACGCGCACATGAATGTGCAGACCGGCGGTCGCGTCTCCGTAGACCGGACTGTGCATGTAGAGCTTCACGTCGTCGCGCGTCTCATCGACGCCATAGACTTCGCGAAGATTTGCCAGTGCGATGCTTTTGAATTCGCGCAGCATATCGAGGTGTGCAGGCTTCACGTCCGACGTCGTCGTGATGTAAGGCAGTTTGGTTTTTGCTTTGAACTCCCCGATTGTCGGACGATACATCGGTTGTGCCGAGTCGACCGTCTTGCCCGTCTTGAACACATCGTGAAGTTGTTGCTGACCTTCGTAGATCGACGCCGGTACCCAGTAGCCGACCAGCACAAAACCACCGCTATCGCGGGTAGCGTCGTTGATGGTGGACGGACTCGGGAACGCCTCCAACTTGCCGGGCACATAGTTCCGGTTCGGCATGAGCACCATACCGCCGAGCGTTTCCGAGTAGGACGTCGCGGGGAACTGCTCCGGGTGGTCAACGAACGCCATCGACTTCGAGTCGCGGCTATCGGTCAGAAAATGATGGACAAACGCCGGCAGGACGGTGTTCTGGTCGTACTTTGCCCATCGTTGCTCCAACCCCTTGCGGTCGATCAGCGCAACCTCTCGGCCGTCGTATTTGCTGGGAGCCTTCGCGTCCGGCTTGCGCTTGCCCCGTGGGGCCGATCGGCTCGCGTCGAAAAGATCATCGCGCGCGTGGCGCTGCTGCATACGCAGGGGTTCCGGTGCGGAGAGTGTCTCTGCCTCATGGGATTTTTGGCGCAAGAGAACGACTTTGCCGGAGACGGCTTCGGGCGTCGCGCTGAGCAACTTCGACATATCCACATCTTGGCTGGGGACCATTCCGTCAATGCGAATCGCCGTGGCAGGAACGTGCCGGAGGTCGCTTCCCACGGCAATCGCCCGTTCACGGCTGGTGCCCGGCGGTAACGGTTCCTGCGAAATGATCGAGACGATGTCGACCGTATGAAATTCGGGGGCCAGCGCGGCGAGCGCCTGGGTCTGATTTGTGGCGCTGCCGCTCACGCAGAGAGCCCCGGCAGTCTGCGAGGTGGGCGAGGGGGACGATAAGGGCGTAAATAAAGGCATGTCGTGTCTTTGGCTGTTCAGTTCTGATGGGCTCGCTGAGGTGTTGCTGCGAGCCGCGAGATGGCGCGTTCGCGAATGCGATCAGGCGGCCGCGATGGCGGGCGGGCGAGTGCCCCGGTTGCCAAGCAAGGCCCCGGTGATCGTTTCCCGAAGCGCGTGAAGCTTGCCGATGTTGCGATCCACGGTCTCCACATCGGCGCACGCCGCCGGAACCGTCGTCATGAGACGCAGCGAGTTCGAGGCTTCGTGTATCCCGAGCCAGGCGCCTTGCATCAGACTCAGATCGGTATTGAGTGCGAGCAGGCGTTCGAGGTCGTCCTGACGCAGGAGTGTGGGGGCGACCCAGCGGCCGGTGTCCGTGTGGACGATCACGTGTTCGCCGTTCGCCGAGAGTTCAACGAACCACTCGCTGCCATCGGCCGCTTTGAGCGCAATGGCATTCGTAGGCGTATCGATATTGATATTCAGGGCGCTGGCGAGCGACTGCATGACGTCGCTCGTGCGTAAATGTGGCAGGTCCATAAAAAGTGATTGGGGGGTGATTGGGAGAACTACCTTTCAAAGGCGACCTTTGAACACTCTTGGAAGCGCTTCTCGCGTTGACGTTCTGGACCGTTTTCCGACTTGGGAGATCTCTGGCGCAGCCGGGCAGGACAGGCGCCCAAACGGTGCCGATGACTGAGCGTCAGCGCGCAAACCGTGGGGGAACGCGTGGGAGGTTGTGTGGGATGCGGCGCAGTGATGCCGGGATGCGGCAGGGGCCGTGCAGGAAACGAAAGCGGCGTGTGAGCGGCAGGCAAAAAAAGGGCAGCCAACAGGCTGCCCAAGGAGATCCCCGGCCGCATGCCCCTTGCGTACGGCCGGTGAGCGCAGACGAATGCGCGTCGCGCCAGGGCGACGGCGCGCGTTCCTCCGCGTAAGAGATAACGTCCGTCGGGACGCGAGGCGTCAGTGCGCGGCGCGGCGATGCACCGGCTTGCCAGCCGCGTAGGTTGTGGCGACGGCGCGGTCGTCGCCGAGCATTGCGAACGCGAACAGCAGTTCTTCGAGCGATTCGGCCAGTGCCGTGCGACGGGCGAGCAGCGGCGTAGCCTTCGGGTCGAGCACAACGAAATCGGCTTCCGCGCCCACGGCCAGCGTGCCGATGGTGCCGTGCAGATCCAGCGCATGGGCAGCGCCTTCGGTCGCCAGATAGAACATGCGTTCGGCCGAGAGGTGATAGCCCGACAGACGTGCGACCTTGTGCGCTTCGTTCATCGTTTGCAGCATCGAGAAGGTCGAGCCGCCGCCGACGTCGGTCGCGAGCGTCACCGGCATGCGTGACGCCTCGGCGCAGGCGAAGTCGAACAGACCGCTGCCGAGGAACTGGTTCGATGTCGGGCAGTGCGCGGCGACACTCCCCGTCTCGAACATGCGACGGCGGTCATGCTCGTCGAGCCAGATGCAATGACCATACACGGCGCGCTTGCGCAGCAGCTTGTAGTGGTCGTACACGTCGAGGTAGCTGCGATGGCCCGGGAACAGCGAGCGTACCCATTCGACTTCATCGGTGTTCTCGGCCACGTGGCTTTGAATGAACACGTCCTGATACTGCTGGGCGAGTTCGCCGCACACGCCCAGTTGTGCTTCGGTCGACGTCGGCGCAAAGCGCGGCGTGAGCGCGTAGAGCTGACGCCCCTTGTTGTGCCAGCGCTGAATCAGCGTCTCGCTGTCGCGTGCGCCGCTCTCGGCCGTGTCGCGCAGGAATTCCGGACAGTTGCGATCCATCATCACCTTGCCCGCGATCATGCGCAGATCGCGCGCGTCGCTCGCCTTGAAGAAGGCGTCTGCCGAGCCGGGATGCACCGTGCAGTACACGAGCGCGCTCGTGGTGCCGCCGCGCAGCAGTTCGTCGAGGAAGAACTGGGCGACGTCGGCGGCGTACTCCGGATTCTCGAAACGGCGCTCGGTCGGGAAGGTGTACTTCTCGAGCCATGGCAGCAGCCCCGGTGCGGGCGACGCGATCATGTCCGTCTGCGGATAGTGGATGTGCGTGTCGATGAAGCCGGGCGTGACGACCTTGTCGCGCAGATCCTCGACGGGCGTGCCGGCCGGCAGCGTGGGAGCGACCTTGGCATAGTCGCCCACGGCGATGATGCGGCCGTGCTCGAAGGCGACGATGCCATCGGTGTGGTGCACGGTGCCGGGCGTGCCATCGAGGTAGGCACGCGCGGGATCGTGCGTGAAGTAGACCAGTTGCGCGCGTACGGCACGCAGGGCTTGGGGTGTGGTGGACATGGGCAGGGCCTTCTATCGTTACATTTGCGTGAGCAGCAATACGGCCAGCGCGGCGACGATCCACATCGCCGGCTTGATCTCCTTCACGCGCCCGGTGAACAGCTTGAGCACGACGAACGCGAGGAAACTATAGGCGATGCCGTCGGTGATCGAGTACGAAATCGGAATCATCACGACCGCGATGAAGCTCGGAATGGCTTCGTCCATGCGATGCCATTCGATGCGCGCGACGGACTCCATCATAAACACACCGACCAGAATCAGCGCCGGTGCCGTGGCGATGGCGGGTACCAGCGAGAGCATCGGGGACAGGAACAGGAACGGCAGGAACAGCAGCGCGCAGACCAGTGCGGTCAGCCCGGTGCGACCGCCCTGTGCAATGCCGGCGGCCGACTCGATATAGGCGTTCGCCGGGCTGGTGCCGAGCGGGCCGGAGATCAGCACCGAGAACGAATCGACGATCATGGCCTGACGCATATTGCGCGGATTGCCGTCGCTATCCTTCATGTTGCCGGCTTCGGCAATGCTCATGAAGGTCGAGAGCGTATCGAAGAACGCCGTGAAGAGCATCACGAAGATGAACGGCAGGTAAGCCACCTTCAGCGCGCCCCACAGGTCGAGCTGGCCGATACCCGAGAAGTCGGGCGCGGCGAAGAAGCCGTGGAAGTTCACCAGCGTGGCGGTCGCGATTTCCTTGGGGAAATAGCCGGTGCCGTCGCCCCACAGCCGGCCGATCGGGATCGCCATGAGCGTGGTTACGACGATGCCGATCATCAGTGCACCGTTCACGCGGCGTGCGACGAGCACGGTCGTGAGCGCCAGCCCGATGAGGAACGTGACGGTCGGCGGCGAGAGATGTGCCAGACGCACGACCGTGACCGGATCGCTCACCACGAGCTTGGCGTTGACCAGCCCGATCACGGTGATGAACAGACCGATGCCGCACGAGATCGCATAGCGCAGGTTCGCCGGAATGGCTTCGACCACGAAGCGTCGCACGTTGAGCGCGGCGAGCAATGCGAAGAGGATGCCCGACCAGAACACGCAGCCGAGCGCCGTCTGCCACGGCATGCCGACGCCGTGCACCATCGTGAAGGCGAACAACGCGTTCAGCCCCATGCCCGGTGCGACGAGCACCGGGTTGCGGGCATAGAGACCCATCGCACAACTGCCGAAGAAACTGATGAGCACTGTGGCGGTGAGGGCCGCCGGGAACGCCATGCCGGTCTTCGACAGGATGGCCGGGTTGACGACGATGATGTACATCGCCGCGAGGAATGTCGTGATACCCGCTATGACTTCCGTACGGAAGGTCGATCCGAGCGCCGTGATACCGAAATATCGGTCAAGCGGGGTGAGCGTCGGGACAGGTTGCGCGCCCGCCACGCGCGTGCTGTCATGAGCCGCTTCGGGCGCGGCAGTACCCGCCGGGGGGCTGAGCGATGAGTCCATGGGGTGTTGTCTCCGATGTTCTAAGATGTTTTGTGCGCTCGACGCCGCAGGTGTGGGGGCACCGCGTGACGCCTATTCGGGCACGCACAAAAAATAGCATCGGGCCCCGGGGAAAATATTCCCCATGCGGAATGTTCCACATCATCGCGAGGTAATGTGGCGGCGCGCGGTGGTGCTCGTTTTCGCGTGTCGGCTTTCGTTTGCGCATAAAAAACGCCCGAAAGATCTCGGGCGTTTTGCGTGGTGATGCGAGAACCGCTTTTTCGGTGCTTTCCCGGGCTTATGCAGCCTGCGCCGCGCGGAAACGCTCCAGTTCTCCGACCAGACGGCGTTTTTCGCTGTCGTCGATGAACGACGCCTCGAAGCTGTTCCTTGCCATCGTGTAAGCGTCGTCGAGCGTCATGTCCAGCGCATCGAACGTCGCCAGGAAGTTATCGTTCAGATAACCGCCGAAGTAGGCCGGGTCATCCGAGTTGATCGTCACGGCGAGACCGCGCTTGAGCAACTGGTGCAGCGTGTGCTGGCCCATGTCGTCGAACACTTTGAGACGCACGTTCGACAGCGGGCACACGGTCAATGCGATTTTCTCGCGGGCCAGACGCTCCAGCAGCGCTTCGTCCTCGATGGCGCGCACGCCGTGATCCACGCGCTCGACGTGCAGCATGTCCAGCGCTTCGTGAATGTATGCGGGCGGCCCTTCCTCCCCGGCATGCGCCACGATACGCAGGCCCAGTGCGCGGCATCGTTCGAATACGCGTGCGAATTTGGCGGGCGGGTGCCCTTGTTCGGAGGAATCGAGCCCCACGCCGACAAGCCGATGGCCGTGGCTGTTGAAATACGGCAGCGCGGTTTCGAGCGTTTGCAGGGCGTCTTCTTCGGGCAAGTGCCGCAGGAAGCAGAGGATCAGCCGGCTCGTGATGCCGTGTTGCGCTTCGGCTTCGGCCAACGCGCGTTCGATGCCGTTGATGACGGTCGCGATCGACACGCCGCGCACCGTGTGCGTCTGCGGATCGAAGAAGATCTCCGTGTGACGAATGTTGTCGGCCGCCGCGCGCTCGAGATAGGCGCGCGTCATGTCGTAGAAATCGTCTTCGGTGAGCAGCACGCTCGCGCCTGCGTAGTAGATATCCAGGAACGACTGGAGATCGGTGAAGGCGTAGGCGTCGCGCAGGGCTTGCACGCTCGGGTACGGCAGCGTGACACGGTTACGCTGCGCGAGCTGGAAGATCAGCTCGGGCTCCAGCGTGCCCTCGATGTGCAGATGCAGCTCCGCCTTGGGCATGGCGCAAAGGGTCTTGGCAAGTTCGGGCGTGAGAGGCATGGATAGGTCTTGTTGTGGGGGAATGGTCGGGATTCTACCGTCGCAAGCGAATGTCGGTCACGCGCAGGCTCACGCGCGGCGGCCATCAAGCCATCGAGCCGCCATGCCGCCTTCAGACGGCGATGCCGGTGTCTTGCGACGATATCGGTGCGCTCTGACGTATCTGCTGCATCTGCTGCTCGCGCACGCGCAAGAGCTGTGCGGCCACCGCGATGGCGATCGTCGCCGGCGCCTTGCCGGTGATGCCGGCTACGCCGATGGGGCAGATCATCCGTTCGAAACGCTCGGGCGGCACGCCGCGCTCGCGCAGACGGTGTTCGAACTGACGGCGTTTGGTCATCGATCCGATCAGGCCGAAGTAGGCGAAGTCGTCGCGCTTGAAAATGGTTTCGCACAGACGCTGATCGAGCGCATGGTTGTGCGTCATCACGAGGAAATACGCGCCCGGCGGCGCTTCGGTCACGACGGCCTCGGGCGTATCGGTCGATTCCACGTGCGTGTTCGGCGGAACGGTTTCCGGGAACGTTTCGGTACGTTCGTCAGCCCACGTCACACGGCATGGCAGCGTGGCCAGCACTTGCACGATGGCTTGCCCGACGTGTCCCGCGCCGAACAGCACGATATGGAAGTCGCTGGGCGCGAGACGCTCGCTGAGCCAGAGCCAGCCATCGCTGCCCTGCCAGAACGCGCAGGCGGCGTCATCGGCGTCGCGGGTGAGGGTGTGAGGGTGCGCGAGCGGTTCGTTCGGGTCGAGCGCCGTGAGCAGGACGGGACCGCCCTGTTGCTGGCGGGTCGCCGCGTCGGCCCCCGGTGCCCCGAACGCCACGCTGCGCAGGCTCGCTTCGCCCGCCGCGAGCCGCTTGTGCAGCGCGCTCACCCAGGCCAGATCGGCCAGTGTGAGCACCTCGAAGGCAAGCGTGACGGCGCCTCCACAGCACTGGCCGAGGCTGGGCCCGAGCGCGAAACGCTCGACGTGGCGCGCGCCTTGCTGCCCGTACTGGCGCAGCAATTGGCGCGCGACGTCCATCGCTCGCCATTCGAGATGTCCCCCGCCGATGGTTTCCCACACGTGCTCGCGTGTCACGAGCAGATGCGTGCCCTCCTCGCGCGGCGCGGAGCCTTCCACGCGCGCGATTGTCACCAGTACCGCGGCCTCGCCACGGGCCAGCAGCTTGTGGGCGGCATCGACCCAGCGGTGCATCAGGCGGCGCTCCGTGTGCGTAGCTCGGTGATGGCCATGAGCAACGCTTCGGACGTAGCCGGGGCATTGAGCACGGGCTCGTCGCGATAGTCGTTCACGCTCGCGACCGCATCGCGCAGGGCGTTGAACACCGAGAACGGCAGCAGCAGCGGCGGCTCGCCAACCGCCTTCGAGCGGTGGATCGAGTCCGAGACGTTCGCGTTCTCGAACAGCGCCACGCGGAAGTCCGTCGGGCAATCGCTGATGCCGGGGATCTTGTATGTGGAAGGGGCGTGCGTCATGAGCTTGCCGTCCTTGTTCCACCACAACTCTTCCGTCGTCAGCCAGCCCATGCCCTGAATGAACGCTCCCTCGACCTGCCCGATGTCCAGCGCGGGATTGATCGACTTGCCGGCGTCGTGAAGCACGTCGGCGCGCAGCAGGCGCCACTCGCCGGTGAGCGTGTCCAGCACCACTTCGGAGACGGCGGCGCCGTAGGAGAAGTAGTAGAACGGATTGCCGTTCATGGTCGCGGCATCCCACGACAGGCCGGGCGTGGCGTAGAAGCCATCTGACCACAGTTGCACCCGCGCCCAGTAGGCAGCTTCCACCAGGTCGGGGAACGCGATGTCGTGGCCGTTGGCGCTGACGACATCGTTGGCGAAGCGCACGTCGTCGGCCGACCCGCCGTACTTCTGCGCGGCAAATTCGGCCAGACGCTGGCGAATCTGCCACGCGGCATTCTGCGCCGCCTTGCCGTTCAGGTCGGCGCCGGTCGACGCGGCCGTGGCCGAGGTGTTCGCCACCTTGCTGGTGTCGGTCGCCGTCACGCGTACGTGCGAGAGATCGACCCCCAGTTCGTGTGCGACCACCT
The DNA here is from genome assembly GCF_016428915.1 of Pandoraea sp. ASV26. Classification (GTDB taxonomy): domain Bacteria; phylum Pseudomonadota; class Gammaproteobacteria; order Burkholderiales; family Burkholderiaceae; genus Pandoraea. The sequence goes on along the minus strand of NZ_JAELTP010000005.1, from coordinate 96,448 downwards.
GCGCCACCTTGGTGTTCAGGCCCTGACCCATCTCGGTGCCGCCGTGATTGACCAGCATCGAACCGTCACGATAGACGTGCACCAGCGCGCCTGCCTGATTGAAGGCCTGCACGTTGAACGAAATCCCGAACTTGAGCGGCGTGAGCGCCAGCCCCTTGCGCAGCACCGGACTCGTGCGATTGAACGCCTGCACTGCCTCGCGTCGTGCACGGTAATCGCTCGTGCGCTCCAGTTCCGCGACGAGTTCGTGAATCACGTTGTCCTTCACGACCTGCCCGTAGGGCGTGACGTTGCGCTCGGTCTTGCCGTAGAAGTTCGCGCGGCGCACGTCGAGGGCGTCTTTGCCCAGATGGCGTGCAATGGCGTCTTGCAACACTTCCATGATGAGCGCGCCTTGCGGGCCGCCGAAGCCGCGAAACGCCGTGTTCGATTGCGTGTTGGTCTTGCCGCACAACGCGCGCAGGTCGGCGTCGGGCACGAAATAGGCGTTGTCGAAGTGGCAGATGGCGCGCGTGGCGACCGGGCCCGACAGGTCGGCCGAGAAGCCTGCGCGCAGCGTCATGTCGACCTTCGCGCCCTGAATGCGGCCGTCGTCGTCGAAGCCGATGTCGTACTCGAAGTAAAAGCCGTGGCGCTTGCCGGTCATCATGAAGTCGTCGTCACGATCCAGACGCAGCTTCACGGGACGCTTCAGGCGCGTGGCACACAGCGACGCCACGCAGGCAAACAGGCCCGATTGCGACTCCTTGCCGCCGAAGCCGCCGCCCATGCGACGGCATTCGACCAGCACCTGATGGCTGTGCCAGCCGAGGGCATGCGAGATGAGCGCCTGCATCTCGGTCGGGTGCTGGGTCGAGCAATAGACGTGGAGGCCGTCGTTTTCCTTCGGAATCGCGTACGAGATCTGCCCTTCGAGATAGAACTGCTCCTGCCCGTTGCATTCGAACGTGCCGGTCAGCCGGTGCGGCGAGGCTTGCAGTGCGGCATCGGCGTCGCCCCGGCGCAGGTGATACGGCGGCAGCACACCCGCTCCGGCAGCCTTGGCGGCCTGCGGGGTAAGGATGGCAGGCAGGTCTTCGTACTCGCCCTTGGCCAGACGTGCGGCACGACGCGCCGCGTCATGCGATTCGGCGACCACGGCGAACATCGGCTGCCCGATGTACTGGACGATGCCATCCGCGAGAATCGGATCGTCGTGAATGACCGGCCCGCAATCGTTCACGCCGGGGATGTCGGCGGCCGTGAACACCGCGACCACGCCCGGCGCGCGACGCACCGCATCGAGATCGAGCGAGAGGATGCGGGCATGGGCCTTGGGCGATGCGCCGAGGGCGCAGTGCAGCGTGCCTTGCAGTTCGGGAATGTCGTCGGTGTAGGTGGCTTCGCCGGCCACGTGAAGTTCGGCCGACTCGTGCGGACGCGAGCGGCCCACCTGGGCACCGGCCGCGATCGCGGCACCGGTCTGCGTCATGAAGCCTTCAACTTGCGTGTTCATGGGCAACTCCGGTTAGACGTTGGCGAACGCGTTGACTTCATGTGCCGCAAGCGGCGCATCGGTACGCGTTTCCAGGAAAAAACGATACAGCAGATTCTGCGCCCCGGCGAGCCGGTAGGCGCTGGTCGCCCGCATGTCCGAGAGTGGCTGGTAGTCGGCCGGCAAGGCCGCCATGGCCGCGCGCACGGTGGCTTCGGTCCACGGTTGAGCGGTTAGTGCCGCTTCGATGGCGCTGCCGCGCTTGGGCGTGGCAGCCATGCCGCCGAAAGCGACGCGCGCCGAGCGCACGATATCGCCGTCGAGCTCGATCGCGAAGGCCGCGCATACCGCCGAGATGTCCTGATCGAAACGTTTGGCCAGCTTGTACGTTCGGAAGCGTTGCGAGGCACCCGGCAGCGGCACGCGAATGCCCTGCACGAATTCGCCCGGTTCGAGCGCGTTCTTCTGATAGGCCAGATAGAAGTCCTCGAGCGGCATCTCGCGCACCACGCCTTCGCGATGCAGCACGATGCGCGTGCCGAGCACGATCAGCCCCGGCATCGAGTCGCCGATGGGCGAGCCGTTCGCGACATTGCCGCCGAGCGTTCCGGCGTTGCGGATCGGGAACGAGGCGAAGCGCTGACGCAGTTCGGCCAGTTCCGGATAGGGTTTGACGAGGGCATCGAAAGCATCGTTGAGCAAAGCGCCCGCACCGATATAGAGGCCGTTCGGACCTTCGGAAATCTCGCGCAGTTCCGCCACCTGTCCGAGATAGATCAGGTGCTTGAGCTCGCGGAACTGCTTGGTGACCCACAGGCCGACGTCGGTGCTGCCGGCGAGGATGCGCGCGTCGGGATAGGCGGCGCGCAGGCGGCTCATCTCGGCCAGCGTGCGCGGGGCGTGGAAGATGTGGCCGTCGTGCTCGTACGACAGCGTGTCGTCGCGCTGCAACGCCTGAAGCTGTCTGGCGAGCGCCGCGCGGTCGAATTCATGGCGCGGCAGGTCGAACATCTTCTGGGCGGCGTCGACGATCGGACGATAGCCGGTGCAACGGCACAGGTTGCCGGAGAGCACGTCGTCGATTTCGCGGCGGCTCGGGCAGCCGGTATTGGCCGGCCGGTTCAGATACATGGCCCACAGCGACATGACGAAGCCCGGCGTGCAGAAGCCGCACTGCGAGGCGTGGCAGTCCACCAGCGCCTGTTGCACGGGATGCAGGGTGCCATCGGGGGCGCGCAGGTCTTCTACCGTGAAAAGGGCTTTGCCGTCGAGCGTTGGCAGGAACTGGATGCAGGCGTTGACCGCGCGCAGTGCCACGTTGCCATCGTCGGCCAACTCGCCGATCACGACCGTACAGGCACCGCAGTCGCCCTCGGCACACCCTTCCTTGGTGCCGGTGCAGTGCAGGTCTTCGCGCGTGTACTGAAGCACGGTGCGGGTCGTGGCCTCGCCAGTGACCTCATGCACCTTGCCGCGGTAATAGAAGCGGATGGCTTGTGTCTCCATGGTTCTCAGTGTAGTGCAGTGGGATTGCAGACGCGCCGGGTCTTGGCCGGCGTGGGGGTGAGCCGAAGATAGCACCGGCCGGGGAGGTAAATATTTCGCGGCCATGATGATGCCTATTCGGTCGCCCCGATGACCCGGCATTGTCATAAACTATGGCTCAACCCGCCGTCATCCGGCGTTCAACACGCCTTCAGAGCGCCCCCGTCCATGCAAAGACCCCGCGAACAGATCGACGCCTACCTGCTGCGGGTACTTCATACGCTGCTCACCGAACAAAGCGTCTCGCGCGCCGCGCTCAAGCTCGGCCAGTCGCAGCCGGCCATCAGCAACTCGCTGCGCCGCCTGCGCGAGATCACCGGTGACGCCATTCTGGTGCGCGGCAAGAGCGGCATGGTGGCCACCGAGCGTGGCCGCGAACTGCTGGGTTATGCGACCGACGCGCTCGCCGCCATCGAGCGCATTACTCATCCCCCGACGGAATTCGCGCCGCAGACCACCACGCGGGCGTTTCGCCTCGGTGCTCCCGACTATCTCGATGCCGTCTTCCTGCCCAACATCGCCGAAGTACTGCGTCGCGACGCGCCTTCGGCGCGGCTGCACGTCCAGTCGATCAACGCCGGGTTCGACTACGCCGGCGCGCTGGAAAACGGCTCGCTCGATGTGGTGATCGGCAATTGGCTGGAACCGCCGCCGCAACTGCACATGTCGCGTTTGTTCGACGACGAAGTGGTCTGCATGCTGGGCGCGCAGCACCCGCTCGCGAGCAAGGGCATTTCGCTTAAGCATTATCTGGAATTGCCGCATCTGGCGCCCACGCCTTACGTGGCCGAGCGTCAGAGCTTCATCGACGGGTGTCTGGCAGAGCAGGGCCTGCGGCGCAATATCCAGATGACGATGCCGTACTTCGGGCTCGTGCCGTACGTGCTCATGCGCACCGATCTGGTGTTTACGACGGGGCGGCAGTTCGCGCAGCACTATGCGCGGTATCTGCCGATTCGCGTGTTGCCGTCGCCTTTTGCCTTTCCGCCGATGCGCTTCTATCAGCTATGGCACGAGCGCACACATGCCGCGCCGGAGGTGACGTGGCTGCGCCGGCGAGTGGCGGAGGTGGCGACGGAACTCGATGCCGCGAACGGCGGCGGGGCAGAGGCGCCGGCATTGGCGCGGCCCTGAAGGCGCGAGGGGGCGAGGGTGTGAGGGTGTGAGGGGGCTAAGACGCGAAGACGTGCAGACGTGGAGGCGGGGGATGGCGCGAAGACTCGGCCGTCGCCCGAAGGCAGACGGCCGGTGAGACGGGTAACGCTTAGCGCAACGAAATTGCGCGGCGCCGACGACGCAACGCCAGCGACAGGAAAATCACGACAAACGCGGCGAGCGACCACATCGGCAGCGTGAGGCCGAGGATGGGCGGGTACATCGTCTGGCACATCCCCTGCACCTGGAAGACCTGCGGCAGCATGCGCGACGTCGGCAAGGCATCGACGAACGCTTCGACCACGTCGTAGCCGCAGCTCACGAGCGGGTTGGCCTGCACGTAGATCAGATAGGCCGACGCGGCGATGCCGCCGATCGCCGACAGGGCCGCAAGCACGCGCGCGAACTGAATGACTGCCCAGCTACGCGAGAGCGCGCCGACCAGACCGAAGATCGCGATCAGCACGAGCGCGTAGCGCGCCAGAATGCACAACGGACACGGGTCTTCGTGCCGCACGTACTGGAAGTACAGCGCGCCGCCCAGCAGGGCGAGGCAGACCACGGTGAGCAGGAGGTACAGCCGGCGTTCACGGCGCAGGGCCGGGTCGATTTGAGCGTTCATTTCACTTCGGGCAGTGGGCCATTACGAATCCCGCAAAACCCGCATGACGCCGGTTGGCAGGCACTTGGGCTGGCATTGTAACCCTAGCCCGATTCGTGCGTGAGCCGAAATAATACGGAACTTTTTGCTCGAAAATCAGACGCTTGCGCACTGTGAGGCGGTCGTTATGCCGCCGTTTGACGAGGGCGTGCGAGGACGTACGAGGGCGGGCGCGCACGCGCAGGCGAGGCTGCCGCCCGCGCGTGCACGGTTTGCGCCGTAGTGCGTCGCGTCAGCCGCCAAGCCCCGCCGAGCGCAGGCCGTGCTCGATGGCGCGTGCGACCGGGAACAGGCGTGCGTCGTCGCCGGTTGCCCCGCTGACCATGAGTCCGATGGGCGCTTCGCCCTGGCCCTGACACGGCAGCGAGAACGCACAGCCGTCGATCATGTTGATGGCCGTGGGGTTGCGCAGCACCAGCGCGTTGGTCGCCGTGAACGTCTCGTCGCTCGCTTCGAGCGGCGCGATGGCCGGGGGCGTGAGCGGCACCGTGGGGCACAGCACGGCGTCGAAGCTTTGCCAGACGGGGGTCGCCGCGGCGATGAGGGCGGCGCGGGCATTCAGCAAGTCGATGTAGTCGGCGGCGCTGGCCGGCTCACCCTTGCGAATGCGTACCAGCACGCGCGGATCGTAGTCCTGCGCACGCTCGGCGAGCAGTTTGCGGTGCCACGCATAAGCCTCGATCGGCGAAAAGCCGAAGCGGTTCATCGCGGGCAGGCCGTCGAACGGCGTGAACCTGAATTCCACGAGCGTTGCGCCCGCCCTGGCGAGCGCCGCAAGGGCGCGCTCGTAGATCGCGAGGGCGGCGGGCCCCGCCCCATCCAGCACGAAGTTCGTCAAGACACCGAAGCGCATGCCGCGAAGATCGCGCGGTGCGGCCGGGGTTTCATCAACGGCATTGCCGCTGAGGATGGCATCGACCCAGGCGCAGCAGTCGACCGAGCGGCCAATGGGGCCGACCGAGTCCAGCGAGGTCGACAGCGGCAGCGCGCCATCGCGCGGCGTGCGTGCGGCCGTCGGCTTGAAGCCCGTCAAACCGCAGAATGCTGACGGAATGCGGATCGAGCCGCCCGTATCGGTGCCGAGTCCGATTGCCGCCATGCCGTCGGCCACCGACGCGGCCGCGCCCGACGACGACCCTCCCGCAATGTGACCCGCTTCGCGCTGCCAAGGCGAGCGCGGTGTGCCGTAGTGCGGGTTCAGGCCGAGGCCCGAGAACGCGAATTCGGTCATGTTGGTGCGACCGACGATCACCGCGCCCGCCCGACGCAGCCGTGCCACGGCAAGGGCGTCGTGCTTGGCCGGCGCGGCGTCGCACAGAACCTTGGAGCCGGCACGCGTGACTTGTCCGGCCACGTCGAACAGGTCTTTGACGGACACCGGAATGCCCATCAGCGGCGACAAACGCGCCCCTGCGCGGCGCAGCGCGTCGAGACCGTCGGCGCTGTCGCGGGCGGCTTGCGCATCGACTTGTGTAAAGACGACGCTGCCCTGACCTGCGGGATCGGCGATGCGGGCGAGCGCCTGCTCGGTCAGCGCGCGGCTGGTGGTGCGCCCGGCGTCGAGCGCGGCGGCGAGTTCGGACAGGGGACGTTGCAGATCGATGGCGTCGGTGCTCATGTTCAGATCGCTTTCAGGATATGGGTGCGGAATTCTTCGATATGACGGGCGATGGCCTGGCGGGCGCGCTCCACGTCGTGCGCGGCAAGCGCTTCGTAAAGTTCGAGATGTTCTTCGTAGACACCTTCCAGATGGCTCGGCGTCGATAGCGCGAGAAACCAGAAGCGCAGCGAGCGCTCGTGCAGGCCGCGCAACAGCTCGGCAAGTGTCTGGTTGCGCGACGCCCGCGAGATCGCCAGATGGAAGTCGCGGTCGATGCGCATCATCGCCGCCACATCGCGCGTGGCAATCGCCTCGCGAGAGCGCGCCAGCACGGCCTCGATGGCGGCGAGGTCGTCCGGCGTGGCGGCGCGCGCGGCCAGCGCCACGCAATACGTCTCGTTAATCATGCGAACGTCGATGATCTCGAGCGCATCGTTGAGCGAGACGGGCGCGACCATGGCGCCCTTGCGCGGCAGGATGACCAACAACCCTTCGAGCGCGAGCCGGTGCATCGCCTGATGAACCGGTGTGCGCCCAAGCCCCGTCGACTGCATCAGTTGCGCTTCGTTGAGCGTCTCGCCCGGGCGCAGACGCAGCGTGATGATGTCGTGCTTGATGGCCTCGTACGCGCGCTCGGTCAGGCTGCGACCGTCAGTGGCGGCTTGCGAATGGCCGAGGGCGTCGGCGGCGGGGGCAGCGCTTGCCGCCGTGGCGAAATGATGGGGCTCGAGTGGGGTGTCGTTGGGCATCGGGTCGGGCGAAATCAGTCGGCGATGGCCAGCGCCTGCGTGGCGTAGCAATGCCGGATCGTGCGGCCGAGGACCGGGTCGTGCAGTTCGATCTCGAACCGCTCGCCACCGGCCACGCCGCCAATGGCAGCGAGTGTGCCACAGAACATTGCCGCGCCCGCCGGCAGGCCGTGCGGACCGAGCTTCCCCATCAACTCCTGCGGCGAGAGCAGACCGGCTACCGTGCCTTCCTGATACAGGCGTCGCTCGCCTTGGTGCGTTACCCACGAGCGCAGCGTCAACCGATCCCAGTGAGCGACGACATCGGCAAAGCGCCACGCGTCACGCGCTACCGGCTTGGCGCAAACCTGCTTCGAGACGGTCACGCCGTAGGCTTCGACTTCGCGGTCGGTGTGGTCCGAGCCCACGCTCACGAGCCAATCGTCGCCATGACGCAAGAGCACGCACTCGGCTTCGCCGCTGCTCGTCTGGCCAACCACGTCGATGGCGTCGTCTTGCGTCAGTAGTGCGGGGGCGAGCCGGTAGAAGCACGGCGTGCTCGACGGGCGGCGCACGCCCAGGGCGGCCAACTCGGCGATGTGGTGCTCGACGGCGTGGCGATCGCGCCCGGCCCAGCCGGCGACAATCAGCGTGTCGATCGACACATCGACGTTCGTGTTGGCGCCGTCACCGGACACCTGAAAGGACAGACGGGAACGCATACCTTGGCAACTCCTGTGAAATTCAATTGATATTTTTGTGATATTTCACTGGAGGCCGAGACAAATAGCAAGAAGAAAAATTTCGTGGAGCGTGAGGAAATGGGGAATTTTTTATGAAAAGCCCCGTCAATCTTGGGTTGCGCGCGTGTTCGCCCATCGCGTATATTGGTCCGGCGCCAGTTTCTGGCCGGTCGTTCGTCTGGTGTTGTGGATCGGGCCAAGGTGTCTGAGCCTCCCGGGGATGCGCAGGCCAGCGGCCCGGCAGCCGGTTTGCCAATGGCGACAGGGTGTCGGGCAAAAAGGCGAACGAACGCAACGTCTATCAAGCCGGTTGCACACAGCCGGCTTCCCACCTTTATCAAGCATCACGTCTTGCATTACCGCGGCGGCCCGACAGGGGCGCGGCGCGTGATTGGCGTGGCGTCAAGAACAGCAATATCGGCGTGACACGCCGCGGGGAGAATTTATCGGATGCATCACGCCATCGACTTCATTCAGGATCTGGCCGTCATCATGCTGCTGGCAGGCATCGTGACGGTCCTCTTCAACCGGTTCCGGCAGCCGGTCGTGCTCGGCTACATCGTGGCGGGCGTGATCATCGGCCCGTACACGCCGCCGTTTGCACTGATACATGACGAGAAGACCATCGGCATTCTTGCCGAACTCGGCGTCGTGTTCCTGATGTTCTCGCTGGGCCTGGAGTTCAGCCTGCGCAAGCTCGCGCGGGTGGGCGTGACGGCATTCGTGGCGGCGATCACGGAAATCGTGCTGATGCTCTGGCTGGGCTACGAGATCGGCCGCTTCTTCGGCTGGAAGACGATGGATTCGATCTTCCTCGGCGCGATGCTCGCCGTCTCGTCGACCACCATCATCGTGAAGGCGCTCGACGAACTCGGCATGAAGCGCGAGCGTTTCGCTCAGCTCATTTTCGGCGTGCTGATCGTGGAAGACGTGCTCGCCATCGGCATGATCGCGCTGCTCTCGGGCATTGCCATCAGCGGCTCGGTCGATGCCGGCGAAGCCACCTTTACGCTGGGCAAGCTGTTGCTGTTTATGGTGGTGTCGCTCGTGGTGGGCATTCTGCTCGTGCCGCGCATTCTGGCGTACGTGGCGAAGTTCAAGAGCGACGAGATGCTGCTGGTCGTGGTGCTGGGCCTGTGCTTCGGCTTCTGCCTGCTGGTCATCAAGATGGGGTACAGCGTGGCGCTCGGCGCGTTCCTGATCGGCGCCATCATGGCCGAAGCGCGTGAGCTGCACACCATCGAACGGTTGATTGCACCGCTGCGCGACATGTTCAGCGCCGTGTTCTTCGTCACCATCGGTCTGTTGCTCGACCCGCACGTTCTCACCACGTACATCTGGCCGATTCTGCTGATTACGCTGGCGGTCGTGGTTGGCAAGATCGTGTCGTGCGGACTGGGGGCGTTTCTCTCGGGTCAGGACGGCCGGACCTCGATGCGTGTGGGCATGGGCCTGTCGCAGATCGGCGAGTTCTCGTTCATCATCGCGGCGCTCGGGCTCTCGCTCAAGGTGACGAGCGACTTCCTCTATCCGATTGCCGTGGCCGTGTCGGTCATCACGACGCTGCTCACCCCGTATCTGATCAAGAGTGCCGACCCGGTGACCGGATGGCTCGGCCGCGCAATGCCGGGACGCCTGTCCTATGTGCTGGGGCAGTACACGCAGTGGTTGCAGAGCATTCAACTCACCGGCGATAGTGCCGCGCTCGTCACGATCGTGCGGCGCATCGTGGTGAGTGTTGCGATCAATCTGGCGCTGGTCGTCACGATCTTCCTCGGCGGGGCGTTCTTGTACCGGCGATTCGCGGATCTGATGTCGCCGTGGGTGCGCGACCCGAGCCTGCAAAGTGCCGTGGTGTGGGGGGCGGCGCTGGTGCTCTCGCTGCCTTTCCTGATCGCGGTGTACCGTAAGCTCAAGTCGCTCTCGCTGTTGCTGGTGGAACTGTCGGTGCCGCCGAGCCTGACCGGCCGTTACACGCTTCAGGTGCGCCGCGTGGTGGCCGAGATTCTGCCGATTGCGGCAATGGTCGGCGTGATCCTGCTGGTCGCGGCCCTGTCGGCAAGCATTCTGCCGTCGACGGAAATGATCGTACTGATCGTGGCGGGTACGGTGGTGCTGGCGATCGTCATGCGAAGCTGGTTCGTGCGCATGCACGCCAAGCTTCAGATCGCCCTCAAGGAGACGCTCGAACATCAGCCGGATGGCGAGCAGCACGGCGGCGGTCCGTCGTCGCATTGACCGAGGCCCGCGCCTGTCACGATGGCGTGCCGGGTGCAGGGTAGAGGGCAAGAAGAAGCCCGCCGGGGTTGCCTCCGGCGGGCTTTTTCTATTTGACGGTGCTTCGTCGGCGTAGTGCTTATTGACCGCTGACTGACTGCTGAGCTAGCGCCGATTACCGCCGACTGGTGGCGCACGGTTGGGTGGCCTATGCCTTGCGTGGCGGAAAGTCGAAGATCAGACATGTGGTCGTGGCATGCGCGTACAGCGTGCCGTCCGGTCCGATGATGCGGCCCTCGGCGATGCCGATCTGGCGTCCGACCTGAATGATGTTGCCTTCGGCGCGCACGCAGGGCACGTCGCGTGTGAGCGCGCGAACCATGTTGGTCTTGAGTTCCAGTGTGGTGTAACTGCGCCCGGCGGGCAGCGTCGAATGAATCGCGCAGGCGACGGCGGAGTCGAGCAGGGTGGCGTACCAGCCGCCATGGACGGACCCGAGCGGGTTGTAATACGGCAGTGCCGGACGCCCCTGGAAGACGGCGCGGCCGTTCGCGACCTCGATGGCGATGAAGCCGAGCGTCTCGCTGATCGGCGGCAACGGCAGCTTGCCGTCGAACATCGCCTCAAAAATCTCCAGGCCGGACAGGCCGATCACGTCGGAGGGCGTGGCAACGCCATAGCGCAGCGGACCACTACGGGCGAGCCGCTCGCGCACGGCGGCTTCGTCGGCTTCCCATTGCGCCAGCACGGTGGCGGCATCCGGTCGGGTATTCATGGCGTCTTCCTTGTCACTTTTATAATGCTAGGGATGTGCCCGATTATAGAAGCGCGCGGCGTGCGCCGGGGGATTTGGCGTTAGAGGGAAGTGTCGAGGCGAGGGCGCTGCACGGCACACAGCAAGGCACGGCAAGGCAAGGCAAGGCACGGCACGGCACAACAGGGCGGGCACGACGAAGGCGGCTGGCGCCCTCGCCGTGTTGCGCCGCGCCCTCGTCGTTCGCTCAGGCGGCTTGCGCGTGGCTCAGGCGATAGTTGGCCAACTCGTCGATGGTCAGAATCGGCAGGTCGTGTTGTTCGGCAAAGCGTTCGATATCGGCGCCGCGAGTCATCGTGCCGTCCGGATTCATCAACTCGCACAACACGGCAGCCGGCTTCAGACCGGCGAGGATCGCCAGATCGACCGACCCTTCGGTGTGACCGCGACGCGTGAGCACGCCGCCCGGCTGCGCGCGCAGCGGGAAGACGTGGCCCGGGCGGGACAGGTCGGAGGGCTGGGCGTCGTCGGCAATCGCGGCGCGAATCGTGGTCACGCGATCGGCCGCCGAGACGCCGGTGCTGACCCCCTGACGTGCTTCGATCGTCACCGTGAACGCGGTGCCGTAACGGCTTTGATTCTGCTCGACCATCGGCGGCAGATCGAGACGGCGCAGCGTCTCGTCAGGCAGGCACAGGCAGACAATGCCGCTGCACTCACGAATCAGCATGGCCATCGTGGCCGGGGTGATCTTCTCGGCGGCGACGATCAGGTCGGCCTCGTTCTCGCGGTCGAGATCGTCCATGAGAATGACCGGGCGGCCCTCGCGCATGGCCTGGAGCGAGGCAGCCAGACGGACCTCGACCGGCGGCAGGTGGGTGAATGCCGGGTAGGCATGCAGATCGTTCGCCGTGTCGGCACTATTGGCCGATGCGGTGTCTTGCGGTGCAGCTTGGGTCGTGCGGGTGATAACGGACATGAAACGCTCCTCGCGTAAGTCAATCGGGCGAAAAACGTTTTCGGGGCATGCGAACGGACGTCACCATGGAACGGCATCCCATGGCACGTGGGTATCGACGCATCTTCTCTCATCCGGACTATGACCGTCGGCTCTGGCTTCGCACCAGATCTGCTGACCCTGCCGATGTCGCGAAAGCGACGGTGGCAAGCGCTCGCGGGCTCATGACTGACGCAGCTTGCGCTGCGCGGTGTCACATACCGCCGGTGGGGACTTTCACCCCGCCCTGAAGACGTGTGTGCCGCACGCTCGGCGCTGCGAAGTGACTCATCGCGTGGCGTCCTTGCGTATTCGGCGAGAGAGAGCGTAGCACAAGGTGTCGCGGGTATGCAGGGAAGACTGCGCGGCGCGAGTGGGATTGAGACGAGGGAGGCGGATGGGGAAACGTGATGGGACGCGAGAAGCGAGAAGCGAGAGGCGAGAAGCGAGAAGCGAGAGGCGAGAGGCGAGAAGCGAGAGGCGAGAGGCGAGAAGCGAGAGGCGAGAGGCGAGAGGCGAGAGGCGAGAGGCGAGAGGCGAGAGGCGAGAGGTGGGGGGAAGCGTCAAACGTCAAGCGTCAAGCGTCAAGCGTCAAGCGGGAAGCGGGAAGCGGGAAGCGGGGAAAGGGGGGCGGCAAGGGGTGCGGCGGCGCCTATCGCTCGCGGGCGGTGGCGTAGGATGCCGCGAAGCCGTGTGAGGATCGCGGCATCCGACGTGCCGGGTGAGCGCTCAGGCCGGGGCGCCTTTCACCGTGTAACCGGCGTCGGCAATGGCGGCGCTGACTTCGGTCGGCGAGAGACGGCTTTCGACATCGACGCGACCTGCGCCCAGATCGACATTGACCTTCGCCGCAGCGTCGCGCTCGGTGATGGCACGCGTGACGGCCTTGACGCAATGACCACAGCTCATACCTTCGACTTGCAATTGCATGTTGAACTCCTTGAAAGCGGTTTCGATGGCACTCATCAGATGAACCGATGATAGACCTTCCTACAGCGGGAAGCTCAAGTGCTTTTTCAGCAGATTCGCGTGATCGCTCAGACGTCCCCCAAACCTGCGCCGTTCCGGGCGCGCTATCGTGATGGCTAATGGAAGGCATGGTGAAGACTGCGATACGTTGCGGTGAGTCGCTTGACCTTCCTGTCATGGCAAGGTCTATGCTGTGGCGCATGATGACAGTCTTCCTGGAGACCATGAAATGACTCAGAACTGGTCGGTCGGTATCGAGGGCATGACCTGCGCTTCGTGCGTGGCGCGGGTCGAGAAGGCGTTGCGGCGTGCGCCCGGCGTGGCCAGCGTCAACGTCAATCTCGCGACCGAGACGGCCGCCGTGGAGGCTGTGCCTGACGTGACCCCTGCGGCGTTGCTGGGTGCCGTCGAGGCGGCGGTGAGCGACGCGGGGTACCAAATCGCAGAACAGTCTTTCGAGCTGGCCATCGGCGGCATGACCTGTGCGTCGTGCGCGGGGCGTGTGGAAAAGGCGCTTCGTAACGTGCCGGGCGTGGTCGAGGCCAACGTCAATCTGGCGACGGAGCGCGCCGCCGTGCGAGGTGTGCGCGGTGTTGTCGACGTGGGGGCGCTTGTCGCTGCTGTCGGGAAGGCGGGGTACGAGGCGTCGCCGGTGACGGATCCGGCGCAGGCCGCAGCGTCGCGGGAAGGCCCGACGTGGTGGCCGGTCGCCGTGGCGGCGGTGTTGTCCCTGCCCTTGTTGTTGCCGATGTTGCTCGAGCCGTTCGGTGTTCATCTGATGCCGCCGTTTTGGGTGCAGTGGCTACTCGCCACGCCCGTGCAGTTCTGGCTTGGCGCACGTTTCTACCGGGCGGGTTACAAGGCGGTGCGTGCCGGTAGCGGCAATATGGATTTGCTGGTGGCGTTGGGCACATCTGCGGCCTACGGTCTGAGTCTCTACGCGTGGTGGCGTGCACCGGCGGGCAGCATGCCGCATCTGTATTTCGAAGCCGCGGCTGTGGTCATCACGCTGGTGTTGCTCGGCAAGTGGCTTGAGGCGCGGGCAAAGCGCCGCACGGTGGAGGCGATTCGCGCGCTTGCGGCACTGCGTCCCGAGACGGCACGGGTGTTGCGCGACCCGCAAGGCGCCGCGAGCGAGATCACGGTGCCGTTGGGGCAGGTCAAGGTCGGTGACTGGGTCGTGGTTCGTGCCGGTGAGCGTGTGCCGGTCGATGGCGAGATTCGCGATGGCGCAAGCCAGCTCGACGAATCGCTGCTGACCGGTGAGCCGCTGCCGATTGATAAGACGCCCGGGGACAAGGTCGTTGGTGGTGCGATCAACGGGGCCGGGACGCTGCGTATAGAGACGACGGCCGTCGGCGCCGATACGGCGCTCGCCCGCATCATCCGCATGGTCGAAGACGCGCAGGCCGGCAAGGCGCCAATCCAGCGTGCCGTCGACCGGGTGGCGGCGGTCTTTGTGCCGGTGGTCGTGCTCATTGCGATCGTGACGGTCGCTGCGGGCTGGGCGCTCGGCATCGGTTTTGAGGCTGCGTTGCTCAATGCGGTTGCGGTGCTGGTGATCGCGTGCCCTTGCGCGCTTGGGCTGGCGACGCCCGCGGCGATCATGGTCGGCACCGGGGCGGCAGCGCGGCAGGGCATTCTCATCAAGGATGCCGAAGCGCTCGAACTGGCGCACCGCATCAGCGTCGTGGCTTTCGACAAGACAGGAACGCTGACCGAAGGCAAGCCGAGGCTGGTGGCGCATCTGCCTGCGCAGGGAACGAACGCCGAGACATTGCTGCGCTGGGCCGCAGCGGTGCAATCGGGTAGCTCGCATCCGCTGGCGAAGGCTGTCACTGCGGCGGCGGAGGCGGCCGGGCTGGCGTCGGCAATACCGGCAGCGTCCGACATCGTCGCGTTGCCCGGCAGAGGAATGCGGGCGCTTATCGACGAGGTGGCGGACGAAGCGGTGGGCGAAGTGGTAGACGAAGCGGCGGACGCGGGCGAATTGAGCGGTGTTCATCGGCTGCAATTGGGCAACGCCCGGTTGCTCGACGAACTTGGCATCTCGCAAGGCGCGCTGGCGGAGCAAGCCAAACGTCTGGCGGCCGAAGGGTGCACGGTGTCGTGGCTGGTCGAAGCCGGTGACGAAGGGGCAAATGCAAGGCGGGGGCGGTTGCTCGGGCTACTGGCATTCGGCGACACGTTGAAGGCGACAGCCCGGCCCGCTATCGACCGTTTGCATGCGCTGGGCGTGCGCTGCGTGATGGTGACGGGGGATAACGCGGGAAGCGCCAAGGCGGTGGCCGATGCGTTGGGGCTCGACGAAGTGCATGCCGATGTGCTGCCGGAGAACAAAGCGGAGGTGATTGCCCAACTCAAGCGCAATGGCGCGGTCGTCGCGATGGTCGGCGATGGCATCAACGACGCCCCTGCACTGGCCGCTGCCGATGTCGGTATCGCGATGGGGTCGGGCACCGACGTGGCAATGCAGACGGCGGGCATCACGCTCATGCGTGGCGATCCGCTGCGAGTGGCCGATGCCATCGATGTCTCGCGTCGTACCTGGTCGAAGATCCGTCAGAACCTGTTCTGGGCTTTCGCGTACAACGTGATCGGGATTCCGCTGGCGGCTTTCGGGCTGTTGAGCCCCGTGATTGCCGGCGCGGCGATGGCGCTCAGCAGTGTTAGCGTGGTGAGCAATGCGCTGCTGCTGCGTCGGTGGCGCCCCGTGGTGCAAGAGGCCAACGCGAGTGTTGCCGGTGATGTCGGCGAGGCCCGACGCGTCGGTGTCTGAGGGCGGTTTGCCCCGACACAAGATGATCGGCGCATAATGAAACGAATAGGCGTGACGTGCGGGGATGGTTTGCCCCGGGGCGTCGCCCGGATTCCATTTGACTTGAAATTCGCCGAAAGCTGCATCATTTGAGTGATATCGTCTGCCTTCCGGCGTGAAGTCAATGCTGCCGAATATGAATAGTCTGCATATTGCGAGTTACAACATCCACAAGGGCTTTTCCGCGTTCAACCGCTTGCGCGTTCACGAATTGCGCGCAGGGTTGGAGGGGCTTGCGCCGGATCTCGTCTTCCTTCAGGAAGTGCAGGGCCTGCATCAGCGGCATGCGATGCGGCACAGCAACTGGCCGGTCAAGCCGCAGCACGAGTTTCTGGCGGAGGGTATGTGGCGCGACTACGCTTATGGGCGCAATGTCGTCTACGAGGACGGGCATCACGGCAACGCGATTCTGAGTCGTTATCCGATCGTCAGGTCAGACAACCACGACATCACGACCTATAGTTTCGAGAAGCGCGGCATGCTCCATTGCGAGATTGCCGTGCCGGGCATGACGCAGCCGCTGCATTGTCTGTGCGTGCATTTGTCGCTGGCCGGCCGTGGTCGTCGTCGTCAGTTCGAGATGTTGGCGGAGCGCGTTGCGGATGCCATTCCTGCGGATGCGCCGCTGATTATCGCGGGTGACTTCAACGATTGGCGCAATCAGGCGGATCGGTTGCTCGCGGAAAAGCTGGCGCTGACCGAGGTCTTTCAGAACAGTGTGGGGCGTCCGGCCCGTAGTTTTCCGAGCGGATTGCCGCTTTTACGACTTGACCGCATTTACGCACGCGGCTTTCATATCGAAGGGGCGCAGGTGTTGCACGGGCGCCCCTGGTCACGGATTTCCGATCATGCCCCTATCAGCGCCCGGCTCATGCCGTCGGATGCCGACAAGGGGATGAACGGTTCCTCCACCCCGTCGTTCAACCCTCGTTCCCCCCAGTGAGGCAGCCATGAACATCGGACAAGCGGCGCAGGCCAGCGGCGTGACGGCCAAGATGATCCGGTACTACGAGAGTATCGGCCTGATGCCTCCGAGCCCTCGCTCCGAGGCCGGTTACCGGCGCTACGGCGAGCAGGATCTTCATCTGCTTCGTTTCATTCGTCAGTCGCGACGGCTGGGTTTCGGGATCGACCAGATCCGTCAGTTGCTGGCGCTTTGGCAGGATCGTGGCCGCTCCAGCGCGCAAGTCAAAGCGCTGGCGCAATCTCATGTCGATGAACTCAATCAACGCATCGGCGAACTGGTCGCCATGCGCGACACGCTCTCGCATCTGGCCATGCATTGCCACGGCGACGACCGTCCCGATTGCCCGATACTGGAAGGCATTGCCGGCGCGGCGCTTCCCGGTGATCCGAGCGCCAGGACGGAGGGTTCCGCAAGTGGTGCGATGACATCTTGCAGCCCCGCGCAGCAAGCCGCGACGGCAGATACCGTGGCCGCCGACACCCCGGCTCAGACGGGCGGCTCGGTCGGTGACAACGACGCTCAGGCGCATCACATGCCTCAGGGATAAACCGCCTGAAGACGCCACTGACGCAGCACCGAAACCCCCTATGACGCGCCGCAACAGCGGCGCTTTTTTTCCCTTTCGAATTTTGATTGACGCCTGCGACAGTGCGTCGCATTAGGCTGTTGTAATGCGTGGACAGATTTGTATATTGTTGATTTTTAAGTAATTTATTTGGAATTGACTGCATTCGAAGCAAGGCTCTAGCAGATTTTTCGTGATTTTCCCATATAGGGGCTAACCCTTAACGGGAAAACCCTATATAATGCAAAGCACTGCTGCGATGCAGCACACTAAATGAATTGGAGAAACGTCATGTTTGCCGCCCTGTTTGAAGTTGTGAACACCTGGTTTGAAACGGCTGAACGCCGTCGTCGTGAATCGTTCCTGGCTGAGTCGAAGGACATCATTGAGCTGGAACAACGTATCCGCGCACTCGAAACCGCGGGTTACTAAGCCGTCTGTAGCAAGTCCTTCCGGACGAACGGTCGTCGCTGGCGCAATCAGGCAAGTCGATCGTCACACTGGGCGATCCCCGTCATCGTTGTGATGACGTGCGACGGCCCCCCAACCGTGAGTCCGGATGCCAATCCCTGTTGTTCTCAGGATTGGCTCGCGCAAGCCCGCCACTTCGGCGGGCTTTGTCGTTTACGCACTCACTCACTCACACACACTTAAACGCTCACGCGCTACACGCCGGCTGAGAGCGGATGCCATCCGACGCATCCCTGACAGCATTGATAGGTTTTCTCAACGGATCAATGAGAGGGCCAGCCCGTGGCGCCGCAATGCGCGCCACGTCTGATATTCCCGCCGCATGCACAGGTTTGCTGATCCGTAAGCGCTGAAAATGTTATTGATAATCATTATTATTATCATTAAACTTTCGCCGAATTGAGGTGTCGGCGCGAACGCGGCGGATATCTCGACGGTACCGGTGTCGTTTGTCGTCCCTCTTTTCCCTTTTCAGCCGGGATCCCAACGGGAGAGGCGGCGATCGACCGGCAAGTCTCTTTCCAGTTCAGGTACGCCATCAGTGCCTGAACGCATCACAGTCAAGTTGTTCCACATGTCGCTCGCCCCCCGTTCGTCTCGTACTGCGCGTCTCTCATGCGCTCGCACCCTTACGCCTGCTGCTGGGCAGCGGCCGCTGTTGCGTCCGATCGTTGCCGCTTCGGCGCTGGCGTTCGGTTCGGTTGTCTTCAGCGCGAGCGCGTTAGCGCAATCGGCGCTGAGCGGCAGCGCAAGTCAGACGGGGGCGACAAGCGCGCAGAACGACGTGGCATTGCCAACCGTGACGGTACAGGGGACGAGGCAGACGTCGCCGAACGAGACACCGCCCGCGTACGTGGGTGGTCAGGTCGCGCGAGGCATGAGCTTTGGCGTGCTCGGCAATCAGAACAATCTGGATGTGCCGTTCAGCATGAGCGCATACACGTCGAAGATGATCGAAGATCAGCAGGCCCGCACGCTGGCGGACGTGCTCGATAACGACCCTTCGGTGCGGATGTCGCGCGGCTTCGGCAACTTTGCTCAAACGTTCGTGATCCGCGGCTTCACGTTAGCCGGTGATGACATTTCGCTCAACGGCCTCTATGGCATCACACCGCGACAACTCGTGTCGACCGAAGCGCTGGAGCGCGTGGAGTTGTTCAAAGGGGCGAACGCCTTTCTGAATGGCGCGTCGCCGGGCGGCTCGGCCATCGGCGGCGGCGTGAACTTGCAACTCAAACGCGCGGAAGACGCACCGCTCACCCGTGTCACCATCGACGGCAGCGGTTCGGGCGAGTTGGGCGGACATGTGGACATTGGCCGCCGCTTCGGCAGCGAAGGGCAGTTTGGTATTCGCGTGAACCAGGCGATCCGTGATGGCGAGACCGCCGTCGATCGCGAACATCAGAATTCGAATACCACGGCCGTGGCCCTCGACTGGCGCGGCGACAAGGTGCGCCTGTCGGCCGACTTCCTTTATCAGAAAGAACACATCGGTTCCGGCCGAGCGCTGTACAACTTCACGGGCAATGTGTTGCCGACGCCGCCTGCCGCGACGTCGAACTACGCGCAGTCCTGGAGTTACACCACGTTGGAGGACAACGTCGGCATTCTGCGTGCCGAGTATGACTTCCTGCCGAACTGGACGGCTTACATCACCGGCGGTGTGCGTCACACCAACGAGAATGGCGAGTACTCGAACCCGACATGGAACGGCTCGCCCGGCACCATCAGCGCGACGCGCCTGAATGCCCCTCACCAGGAGGATGCGCTCTCGGGCGAGGTCGGTGTGCGGGGGCGCTTCATCACCGGCCCGGTGTCGCATTTCGTGACGGCGGGCGTGTCGGGAACGCGTCTGGACTCGCAGTCCGCGTACACGTACGCCCCGTCGTTCTCAACCGGCTTCGTGAATCCGCCGCAAGTGCCGTATCCGCCGACAACGTTGCAGGGCGGCAATCTGAACGATCCGCAGACGACGGCACTCACACTGCTGCGCAGCGTGTCGGCATCGGACACCCTGGGCTTCTTCAACGATCGCGTGCTGGCCACGGTTGGGGTGCGTCACCAGTCGATCGGCGTGAACAACTACAGCTACACCGGCGTGCAGACGCTCGCGTACAACGACGCCATCACCACACCGCTGTTTGGCCTCGTCATCAAACCGTGGCAGAACGTCTCGCTGTTCGCGAACCGTAGCGAAGGTTTGGCTGCCGGCACCACGGCTCCGCAGGGCACGGCCAACTACGGCCAGTCGCTGCCGCCGTATCGCTCGAAGCAGATCGAATTCGGCGCGAAGTACGATACGGCTCGCTTCGGGGCGTCGATCGCGTTCTATCAGATCGAAAAGCCGTCCGCTTATACGAACGCATCCAACGTCTACGTGGCGGACGGGCTTGAGCGCCATCGCGGCATCGAAACGTCGGTCTATGGCAGCCCGATCAAGAACGTGCGTCTGATCGCCGGGGTGTCGTACATCAGCGGCCAACTGCTCAATCAATCGAGCGCGGCCACGAACGGCAATCGTCCGGTGGGTGTGCCGACGTTCCAGTACAACCTCGGCGCGGAGTACGACATTGCTTGGGTCCCGGGGCTGACGCTCAACGCGCGCTGGATCCATACGGGGCGCGAATACGCGAACATCACGAACACGGCGTCGATTGCCGCGTGGGATCGCTTCGATCTCGGCGCGCGCTACGCAACGCAGATTTACGGCAAGCCGACGACCTTCCGCGTGAGCGTGCTCAATGTGACGAACAAGGCCTACTGGTCGAGCGTGTCGTCGAGCAATTACCTCACGCTCGGCGCACCGCGCACGGTCCTGCTGTCCATGACGACCGACTTCTGAGTCGTCGCTCCCAACTGCCACACTGACGACGGAAAGCGCAGTCGGCAGTCGCGCCCCGGTGCTGTTCGCAGACCGGGGCGTTTTTTCATCTGCCGTAGGCGAACCGCCTACTTTTCAATGGTGAACTCGGTGGCGATCGCCGCGCCGTTGGCCAGTGAGGTCACGCCGTAGTACTTGTCGCCGACCTTGAACATGAAGCGGCACCAGTTCTCCGTGAGCGCCCGCCATTCGAGGTTCACGCAATACGATCCGTTGTCGTTGACCGACCAGGTGCCGGTGGCATGGGCGACCTGGACCGAGCGTCCGCCGGATCCAATGTTGCCCTTGTTGTCACTGGTGGCATTGAGCGAGCCATTGGTGTCGTTAACCCATTTACGCGTGCTGCCGTTGTTGAGGGTATTGGTGATGTGGGCACCGGGCATCAGCGAACGCAAGTCGTCAACGCTGAGTTGCTGGCCGTTGGCGTCCTTCAGGTCGGACAAGTGCATCGGGTCGGCATGCGCGAGTGACGACAGCGCAAGCAGCGCGGCGGCAATGAAGGCGATGGAGGCGGTGATAGGGGAAGTGAAGCGGGGAACCATGATGACTCCTGGACGTAGCCTGATGGGTGCCTGACGCGGTCGCGCGCAGGCTGACAGCTCCGCGCGCGGGTGAGGGCGCGTGCGCGGTCTGACGTTGTCGTCCCGCGCTCGAGGCACGGTGTGGCTATCGGTCCGGGTATTACTGGGTATTGCTTGGTATTGCGTGGTGTTGCGTAGTGATGCGTTATCACTATAGGTGAGGTGCCGATGTCTGCACAGTCGGGCACACCCCCGGGCGGGCGGTCGATAGGCGAGCGCCTTGACCCGGGGTGAAGGAACCGGGCTTAGTCGGTGCCGTACTTCGGTGAGCGCGGGCCGTAGAGCAGACCGTTTGCGCGTCCAGCGGACAGCAGACGCGCATTGGCAGTGCCGGCGACCGCGTAGCCGGCGTTCGACACGCTGTTGACGATCTGCTTGACTGCCGCTGCGATCAGCATGCCGACCAGGCCGCCGCCACTGTTGTTGTTCCCCTCATTGTTCGACGCGCTGGCCGCGCCACTCCACAACTTGGCGCCATTGCGAAGATCGACGAGTTCGGCCGACACCGTCACCACCGTGGCGCTATCGAGCACCATGTACTTCGTGCCGTACTGCGTGATCTTGATGTAGAGCGCCGCGTCGGCGCCGAAGATCTCGCGCAGCTTGGCCTGGCTCACCTGATGGATGTCGCCGGCGACCGTCAGACCGTTCTGACGGAACGACTCGTCGACCAGTGCCACCGGCATTACGTAGTAGCCTGCCTCACCCAGCGGTACCGTGACCTGCGACAGCACGCTGTAAGTCGCATCGATGTCAGGCGATTCGTTCAGGGGCGGCAACACCAGAATCGACTTCGGCTTGCTTTCCTTGAAGGCGGTGTAGTCGTAGGGTTTGGCCTGATGAACCGCGCAACCCGTCATCACGGCGGCCAATGCCGCCACCGTCATCCATTTACAGAGTCGCGCGATCATTGCTTGGCCTCCGGCGTCTTGTTCTTGAGGAGAAAGTCGATGTAACCGGCCGATTCGGGGAACAGTTGCTTCTCGGTCTGGAATTCCTCGACCATCTTGTCGGACTTGCCCACCGAGGCGTAGAGCAAGCCAAGGTGCGCGTGATAGCCCGGGGGCACGGCGTTATGGGCAGCCTTGATCTTCTCGAGATCGCGCTCGAGCGCGATGATCTGGGCTTCCTTCGATTCACCCTTGAAGTATTCGTAGACTTGCGGCTGGTAGCTTTCCCAGTCGTACAGGGGCTTGGGCGGCGTGGCGCAGCCGGTGAGCACTGCACCCGCGATGATGGCCGCCACGGCGGCGCGGCCGGATAGGAACTTGCGATTCATGGCGATAGGGATCCTGACTGGCATGCCGAGGCGGGCGAGCGCTCACCGGCACTGACGTGACGGGTCGAGCGCGTCACGCGCGACGCACTGCGGCATGCTGCAAAAGAAAGTTGGCTGGCTTACTTGCCGGGCTTCCAGGCACCGCTTTCGATGCCGGCGACCAGATTGTTGACGGCTTCGCGCATGGCGAGGTCGAGGACCTTGCCGTTGAGCGTGGAGTCGTAGCTCGCCGTGCCGCCGAAGCCGATCACTTCGCGATTCGACAGTGCGTACTCACCCGCGCCACCGCTCGAATAGACGACTTCCGACGTGGCGATGTCGACCACATTCAGGTTGACCTTGGCGTAGGCGATCTGCTCGCGGCCGCGGCCGAGAATGCCGAAGAGCTGCGTGTCGCCCACTTCCTTGCG
Organism: Pandoraea sp. ASV26; assembly: GCF_016428915.1. Lineage (GTDB taxonomy): Bacteria > Pseudomonadota > Gammaproteobacteria > Burkholderiales > Burkholderiaceae > Pandoraea. Next base: position 73,633 of record NZ_JAELTP010000005.1, on the reverse strand, counting down.
ACCGAACTCGACGACGTCGCCGGTGATCACGTAGTCGGCGCCCTTGAGCGCCTGCTGAGTCTTCTTGATGTCGGCTTCCTGACGGATCTCGGCCATGTTGTCGCGGTCGAGCACGTTGAAGCGATTGGTTTGTTGCAGATGGGTGATCAGAATCGTCTTGGCCTGGCTGCCGAGACGATCGACGTTATCGGAAAAAACGCCACGCATGTACGCAGAACGGTTGTCGAATTTACCGACAGCGATCGGCGTGCGTACCCCAACGTACGGACGGGTGGCACTTTCAACCTTGGCGACTTGCACGGTGCGCGAGCTTTCGGTAGCGCAACCGCCGAGCACGCCGACGGCGAGCATGGCGGCGCTGAGCAGCGCAATGCTGGACTTGCTTTTCTGCACGGTGATACCCCTGTATGTGTTATTCCTCGACGGACGATCCGTGGTGGCGTCGACTCATCGAAGGCATCTGATCCCTTACCGATTTGCTGCCTTTTACTGTTGTGAGCCCTAGTAAGGGGTGCTGATCTTAGCATGCGTTGTTGCCGTGTTGGAGCGCTTCAATAGGGTGCCCATGTGCCTTGTGGCAAGCGGTAAGCGGGGCTTGGCGATACACTCGCACGGTGCATCCCTCATGTTTTTGACAGGAGTTGTCATGGCCGACAGTGAAGCTCGCCCGCCGTTTCCGCCATTCACGCGTGAGACCGCAATTCAGAAAGTTCGCATGGCCGAGGACGGTTGGAACTCGCGTGATCCTGCGCGGGTTGCGTTGGCCTATACCGTCGACAGCCGATGGCGCAATCGGGCCGAGTTCCCGCGCGGCCGCGATCAGATCGTTGAATTCCTGACGCGCAAATGGCAACGCGAACTCGACTATCGATTGATCAAGGAGTTGTGGGCGTTCACCGAGAACCGTATTGCGGTGCGATTCGCTTATGAGTGGCGGGACGACTCGGGCAATTGGTACCGTTCGTATGGCAACGAGAACTGGGCGTTCGATGAGCAAGGACTCATGGCCGAGCGTCATGCCAGCATCAACGACTTGCGCATCACCGAAAGCGAGCGCTTGTTCCGGTGGCCGCAGGGGCGCCGCCCCGACGATCATCCGGGACTGAGCGAACTCGGCCTGTAAGGTGGGCGGGAGCGGTAGCGTGAATGCGTTCCACATGCGGCGCCGCCGTTCGCCCGTTTCAGGGCAGCGGCGTCAGTGCAGCCGTTTCAGTCCAGTCCGAAGATCAATAGCAGATTGGTGGCGGTAATGACCGCGAAGAGGCCCCACGCGAACACTTGAGTGGGCAGTCCGATGGTGTTGTCTTTCATGACGCGCGGATCGCTGACCGAGCGGATCAGTGGCCACATGGCGAACGGCAGTTGCAGGCTGAGCAGTACCTGACTCCAGACGAGCAACTTGCCGACGGCGCCATCGCCGAGCCACAGCACACCGATCAGCGCGGGCACGAGCGCAAGCCCGCGGGTGATCAGACGGCGCTGGTAGCAGGGGATCTTGATTTTCAGAAAACCATCCATGATGACCTGCCCGGCGATGGTCCCGGTGAGCGTCGAGCTTTGGCCCGACGCGAGCAGGGCGATGCCGAACAGGAACGCTGCCGCACTACCCGCGATCGGCGTGATGAGCCGATACGCCTGCTCGATATCGGTGACGTTGGTCTGACCGCTGGTGTGAAATACCGAACCGGCAAGTATCAGAATCGCCGCATTCACGCACATGGCGATCACGAGCGAGACCCAGGTGTCGATGCGTACCAGCATGAGGGTGTCGCGCACTTCGCCGTGCTTGCCGCCGACCACTCGCCGGGTTTGCACGATAGAGGAGTGCAGGTAAAGGTTGTGCGGCATGATCGTGGCGCCAACGATGCCGAGCGCCAGCACGATGGCGTCGCGCCGGTCGTGGCCCGGAACGCCGGGCACAAGGCCTGCCGCCACCGCATGCCAGTCGGGCGGCACCATGGCCACCTGCGCGACGAAGCAGAACGCCATCGTGCCGATCAGGCCGAGGACGATGGCTTCGATCTGACGGAAGCCTTTGCCTTGCAGGCCGAGCACGATCATCGTGTCCAGCGCGGTGAGCACGATGCCCCAGGCGATCGGCACGCCCAGCAGCAGCTTGAACGCGAGCGCACAGCCCAGGACCTCGGCGATATCGCAGGCGATGATCGAGATCTCGGCGGTGATCCACTGCACGAGGCGTCCCGCGCGACCGTAGCGGTCGTAACTGGCCTGCGCGAGGTCGCGGCCGGCGACCAGTCCGAGCCGCGCGGCCAACATCTGCAAGAAGATGGCGGCGAGGCTCGAGAGCGCGACCACCCAAAGCAACGAGTAACCGAATTGCGACCCGGCCTGAATGTCCGTCGCCCAGTTGCCGGGATCCATGTAACCGATCGCAACGAGCAGTCCGGGGCCGGCGAAGCGTTTGAGCTTGATCCAGCGCGATTCGCGCGCGTCGATGAGAATGCTGCCTTTGACCTCGGAGGGGCAGAAGGGCGCGGTTGCAGTGGTCGGCAGAGGCATGAGGGCGGGAATTCGTTCAATGACGCCAACGTTGGCCGGATCGGCGTTTGCCCGCATTGAAGGCGGGACGGCTGGCGAGGCACGCAGACCTCGTGAATAGCTCATGAACGGCTAATTTGTCAATCGTGCCGGGGTGCCCGCGGGTCTGCGAAAGCGGCCCGGAGCCCGCGACCCTGATCGCAGGGGCTGCCGGTGCAACGCAAAATTCCTGTTACCAGGACAGCGGTGCCGGCAACGTTTGCACAGCGGCTTTCAGGATCTCCGCCAATCTTCCGGGATGGCCAAGGCGGGCCGTTGGACCCGCAACGGATATCGCCCCGCGAACCTGTTCTGCGCTAATCACCGGGACCGCAACGCAAGTCAGTCCTTCAATCAGCTCTTCAGCGTCTATCGCATATCCCTGTTTGCGGACTAGCGCCAGTTCTGCCAGAAGCCTCTCTTTTTCAACGATCGTGTTTGGCGTGAATCGTTCCAGCGCCTGATTGCAGACTCGCGAAAGGAGGCTCGGTTCTGACGAGGCAAGCAGCACTTTGCCCACGCCGGTCGCATGTAGCGGCCCGCGCCAACCGATCTGGGAGAACATCCGGATCGGATGCGGAGAATCGACTTTCGCAAGGTAGACGACGCGATCGCCATCGAGCACGGCAAAGTGAGCGGTCTCTCCCGTTTCATTCACCAACTGATGCAAAAGCGGCGCCATTCGCCTGGCCAGTGCCGCTTGCGCGCTCACGCCGGCGTTACCGAAGAGCCCCGTCAGGCGAAAACTGAGCCGATATGTTTTGCCTTCCTGAATGACCCACTCGCGTTGTGCCAGGGTTTTGAGCAGCCGGTAAATCGTCGCCCGTGGAAGGTCAAGGGATTGCGCCATCTGACTGACGCCAAGGGCATTCGTCGAACTGGCCAGCAACTCGACGAGACGGATGGCGTGCTCAACGCTGTTGACGGTTGCGATTTCACCCATCACCGCGCTCCTGAAGATTGGACGAAGACAAACGCGCACCGCTTGCCGTGCGTCAGGCATGCAAGTACGATGTTCTTTATTGATTCTATGATGTTCACTATAGATACACAAGGAGGCGGCAGTGAACGAGTCGAACATAGTGGCGCCGTGGACCGCTTCCGTCATTCAGGGAACGCCAATTCCTTTTGACCTGTGCAGAACTTTGGCAAAGGTTGAGGATCTGGTGGCCTCTGCCGTGTCCCGGGGTGCCAGGCTGGTGGTGTTCCCGGAGGCGTTCGTGGGGGGGTATCCCAAGGGGCATGTTTTTGGATCGCACGTTGGCGGACGTAGCGACGAGGGAAGGGACGCCTACCGCGAGTATTGGGAAGCGGCGATCGATGTGCCGGGGCCATGTGTGGATGAACTCGCTGCCATCGCGGCAGGTTATGGCGTTCACATGGTGATCGGCGTGATCGAACGCGATGCGGGCACCCTCTATTGCTGTGTGCTTTTTTTCGGTCCGAGCGGCAGCTTCCTTGGAAAACACCGCAAGCTGATGCCGACGGGGGCCGAGCGCCTCGTCTGGGGCTATGGCGACGGCTCGACCATGCCTGTGCTGGATACCGCACTGGGAAAACTCGGCGCCGTGATCTGCTGGGAGAACTACATGCCGATGATGCGCACGGCCATGTACGCCAAGGGAATTCAGATCTATTGTGCGCCGACAGCAGATTCCCGGCCGACGTGGGGCGCGTCGATGCAGCACATTGCCATCGAAGGCCGATGTTATGTGCTGGCGAGCAATCAGTTTCTTCGGCGCGGCGATTTCCCGGACAGTTACGTTAGTTCGTTCGGAGACGATCCCGACGTGGTGGTTCAGGCTGGGGGGAGCTGTATCGTCGATCCCTTTGGACGCATGCTTGCTGGCCCTGCGTTTGGCGAGGAAGTCATTCTCACGGCCGAGATAGATCTGCGAAATATTGCGCGCGGCAAATTCGATTTCGACGTCACCGGTCATTACAGCCGCCCGGACATTTTTCGCCTGACCGTTGACGAGCGCCGTCAGGCGCCGGTGAGTGTCATTCCTTCGACGTGCCAGCATGACGTCAATGGCGGGGATCGGCATAAATGATCACAAGAGAAGATATCCGGGCGGCCGCGCAGCGTATCGCCCCGTACATTCGCACCACGCCAGTTATCCGGCTGGAAGACCGTTGGTTCGACGTTCCCGGCGACACCTTCCTGAAGCTCGAATCCCTTCAGGTCACGGGCTCGTTCAAGCCACGAGGGGCGTTTAATCGTCTGCTCAGTGCACCTGTTCCGCCTTCGGGCGTTATCACGGCGTCTGGGGGAAACCACGGCATCGCCGTCGCCTATGCAGCGCAAAAACTCGGTGCGCGCGCGGAAATCTATGTGCCGAGCCTCGCGAGCGCACTCAAACGCAAGATGCTGACGGATCTCGGTGCGCAGATCGTTGTCGCCGGAAATACCTATGTCGAGGCATTGGCGGCTAGCGAAGTTCGTGCGGCTGAATCAGGCGCATTGCAGGTGCATGCGTTCGACGATGCCGCTACGGTCGCCGGGCAAGGGACGCTGGCCATCGAACTCGACGCGCAACTGCCGGACATCGACACAGTACTGGTTGCCGTGGGCGGTGGCGGATTGATGGGCGGTATCGCCGCGTGGTTTTGCGGGCGGATCAAGATCGTCGCTGTCGAACCGGTGCGCTGCCCAACGTTGAACCGGGCGTTGCAGGCTCGCGTACCGGTCGACGTCGAGACAGGAGGCATTGCCGCAGATTCACTCGGGTGCAGGCGTATCGGTAACGTGCCTTTTTCCATTCTTCTTCAGGCGGTGGGCGACTCCGTACTGGTGCCGGATGACCAGATTCGCCATGCGCAGAGGGTCTTATGGGAAAAGTTCAGGATCGCCTCGGAGCCGGGAGGGGCAACCGCATTCGCGGCGCTGGTTTCGGGGGCCTACGTCCGTTCGCCAGGCGAGAGCGTCGCCGTCATCGTCTGCGGGGGTAACGCGGATCCGGCGTCGTTCGCACAAGCAGCCTCCACATAACACTGGTTTTGGCGATTGGATCGATTGGGTCGATGAGGTCGATCGGGCCGATCGGGCACCACTTGCCAACGTTAGCCTGGCCGGCGCTCCTGCGCAGGCGGGATCATGACGTCAGGCGAGGCACGGATAACCGTAAATAGCGGATGAACTGCTATACTGTATATTCATACAGTATTTGGGTGCGAGATGACCCTGCCGCTTTCCTCCTTGCCAGCCGGGCTGTGGCGTGCCAGTGAACTGGCGCATTGCCACCGCGCTGGCCATACCACGGGCTTTGCTGCGCTCGACGCCGAGTTGCCCGGCGCCGGGTGGCCGCATGGCGCGGTGACGGAGTTGTTGAGCGAGCGTCCGGGCATCGGTGAATGGCGCTTGCTGGCTCCCGCATTGCGCGATCTCACGCAGGCGGGGCAGCCGGTGATGGTGATCGCGCCGCCGATGCTGCCGTATGCCCCGGCACTGGCGGCATGGGGGATCGACCTGCGCTGGCTCAGTGTCGTGATGCGTCCGGTCCGTCAGAGGCGTCAGGCACGTCAGGCGGCAGGGGCGCGCGGTGGGCGAGGCTTGACGGCGGAGGACCGGGACATGCTCTGGTGTGCCGAACAGGCGCTCAAAAGTGCGTGCTGTGGCGCGGTGCTCGCCTGGCTTCCGGCCGCAACGCCCGAGCAGATCCGGCGGCTTCAGGTGGCCGCCGGTGGTAGCGAGACGCTGGCCTGGGTGATGCGCCGACCCGCTGCCGTCGCGACGGCTTCGGCGGCCCCCCTGAGGCTGGGGTTGCGCGTGGGGGAGGGGAGTCGTCTCGGCGTGCAGTTTCACAAGCGCCGTGGGCCGCCTCGTCTCGATCCCCTCTGGCTGACGTTGCCCGCGCCATATACGAATGCCGCGCGTGCCGCACAACCGGCGGCAGGTGCCGACGACGATGAGAGGCCAATGCCTGTCAGGCCCGATCCTGCCCCTTCGCTCGCACCGTCCACGATATCTTCTGTTTCTGCTTCCGGAGTCTCGCATGGCTTGCTGGATCGCCCTGCATCTGCCGTATCTGGCGCTCGAGATCGCATCTCCGCTCACACGGGCTGACACGTCGGCCCTCATGCAGGCCGGCATGCAGACCGGCATGCAGACCGACACGACGGTCGTGCTCGCACAGTCGCGTGTCTGGCAGGCGAGTGACGCGGCTCAGGCTGCCGGAGTCAAGCCCGGCATGCGTCGTGGCGGCGTGCTGGCGTTGTTGCCGCAGGCGCGGTTTCACGAGCGTGACGACGCGACCGAGACCGTGGCGCTCGAAGCGTTGGCGCTGGCGTTGCTGCGCTTCGGTCCGGATGTCGCCATCGCCTCGCCGCAATGCGTGCTGATCGACGTAGCGCCTAGCCTGCGTTTGTTCGGCGGTTTGGCATCGCTGGCCGCGCAGGTGCTCGAGAGTGCCGAGGCACTCGGACACCGGGCGTCGCTGGGCTTTGCTGCCACAGCCAGCGCGGCGGCGCTTCTCGCGCGGGCAGGCGAGGCGGCCACGCGCATGCCGTCGACGCAGACTTCAGTCCCAATTCCAATCCCAATCCCGACGTTGACGGATCTCCCGCAACAACTCGATTCGCTCCCGGTGGCGTTGTTGCCTGAGGCGCAACCGTGGCTCGACTGGCTCGCGCAAATCGGCTGTGCGACGTTGGGTGAATTGCGCGCGTTGCCGACGGCCGGCGTGCGACGCCGCTGTGGTGCCGATCTGCCCGCTGCGCTCTCCCGGGCCTATGGCGAAGCCCCGGAGTCGCCGCACTGGTATCGCGCACCGCCACACTTCGAGGCGGTGCTGCCACTGCCATCGCTCACGCATGACATCGACGTGTTGCTGTTCGGTCTGCGCCGTCTGCTCGCGCAACTCACGGGATGGCTGTGCGCCGGACAACTGGCCACGCGTGCGCTCACGCTCGTGCTCGAGCACGAGCCGCTCGGGCGGCAAACGCTGGCCCCGACGCGTTTCGACATCCGTCTCGCCGAAGCGAGTGCCGCGCCTGCGCATTTGCTGTCGTTGTGCAAGGAGCGGCTCGCCCGTTCACCGTTGGTCGCCCCGGTGCTGACCTTGCGGCTCGACATCACGCAAACGGCCCCGCACGTTCCGCAAAGCGGCTCGCTACTGCCTGAGCCGGGACGCGCCCGACAGGATTTTGTGCAACTGATGGAGCGCGTGGCGGCGCGTCTGGGCGACGAACATGTGCGGCGTTTGCAGGTGCGTGGCGATCACCGGCCCGAGGCGGCGTTCGTCAGTGTGCCGTACGGGGCGCCTGCGCGTGCGACGCATGCTGTCGACGGCACGACGTCCAGCATGTCCGGTACGTCCAATACACCCAATACATCCAATACATCCAATACATCAGGTAAATCCGGTACGAGCCGTCATCTGCCGGAGGGCGAGAGGCCGTTGCCACCGCGCCCGGCGTGGTTGCTCGATGCGCCGCAGCGGCTCAGCGTGCATCAGGAGCGTGCGTGGCGGCAGGGACCGCTGCGACTGGTGAGCGGCCCGGAGCGTATCGAAGCGGGCTGGTGGGAGCCGGGCACCGTCACGCGTGACTACTTCATTGCGGCCGATACCGAGGGGGCGTTGCTGTGGGTGTTTCGCGAGCGCCCTGTGAAAGGCGCGGATGCCGCGTGGTATTTGCACGGCCTGTTCGGCTGAGCCAGCAGAGTCTCTGTCCTATGAACGTCGACGATTTCCTGCCATGGCAAGGCCCGACCGAGGGGCTGGCCGCCAACGACGAGGGTGCCGATTGCGCTGATCCGGCAGACCCGCGCGCGGCCGACGACGGCAGTCTGCCCGCGTATGCCGAACTGCACTGCCTGTCGAATTTCTCGTTCCAGCGTGGGGCGTCGCATCCGGAGGAACTGATCGCGCGAGCGGCGCATCTGGGCTACACCGCGCTGGCGATTACCGACGAGTGCTCGCTGGCCGGTGTCGTTCGCGCACGGGCCGAGGTGATGAAGCATCCGAGCGTGTCGTTGATCGTGGGCAGCGAATTTCGTCTGACGCCCGAGCCAGCGTTCTCGAGTGCGCCGCATGAGCGTTCTGCGCATCGGGCACATCAGACGCACGCGCCGCTACCCGGTATCGACACAGACGCTCAGGCGCTGAACGCGCTCGGCACCGTGCATCTGGTCGCGCTCGCGCAGCATCGTGAAGGCTACGGCAATCTCTCCGAGATGATTACGCTCGGTCGCATGCGCGGGCCGAAGCGAAGTTATTGTCTGCATGCGCGAGACTTCAGCGCACCGGCGACCGAGCAGGCCCATCTGCGGGGACTGCCCGGGTGTCTGATGATCCTGGTGCCGGACGCCGACGCGAGTGCCGAGTGCACGCTGGCACAAACCCGCTGGGCGGCGCAAACCTTTGGGCAAGGGCGGGTATGGCTGGCGCTGGAGCGTCGTCATCGCGCCGACGACGACGCGCATCTGGCCCGTCTGCGAGCGATCTCCGCCGAGTGCGGCGTGCCGCTCGTGGCCACGGGTCATGTCCTCATGCATGTGCGCTCGCGCAAGCCATTGCAGGACACACTGACCGCCATCGGATTGGGCAAGCCGGTGCAGGCTTGCGGGTTGTCGCTGACGGCCAACGCGGAGCAGCATCTGCGCACGCGGCTGCGGCTCGCGTGGCTCTATCCGCCCGATGCGCTGGCCGAGACGATCGCCATCGCCTCGCGGTGCCATTTCGAACTGCGCAGCCTGCGCTACGAGTATCCCGAGGAACTGGTGCCGGCCGGTCACACACCGGTGACGTATCTGCGTCAGGAAGTCGAGGCGGGGGCGAAGCAACGCTATCCGAACGGTCTGCCGCAGAAGGTGCGCAAGCTCATCGAGGACGAACTGAAGCTCATCCGGGAACTGGAGTACGAGCCGTATTTCCTGACGGTCTACGACATCGTGCGTTACGCCCGTAGCCAGAACATTCTGTGTCAGGGACGCGGGTCGGCGGCGAATTCGGCCGTGTGCTATTGCCTGGGCATCACGGCAGTCAATCCTGACGAAGTGCAGTTGCTGTTCGGGCGTTTTCTGTCGAAGGAGCGCAACGAGCCACCCGATATCGACGTGGACTTCGAGCATCAGCGTCGTGAAGAGGTGATCCAGTACATCTACAAGAAGTACGGCACCGACCGCGCCGCGCTTGCCGCGACGGTGATCTCGTACCGCATGCGCAGTGCGGTGCGCGACACGGGGCGGGCGCTGGGCATCGATCTGTCGATCGTCGAGCAGGTCGCGCAGAGTCAGCAGTGGTGGGATGGCCGCGAGAATCTGCTCGCGCGCATGGCGGCACAGGGGCTTTCTTCAGAGGCCCCGACCACGCAGTTATGGGCTGATCTGGTCGCACGGCTAATCGGTTTCCCGCGGCATCTTTCGCAGCACGTCGGTGGCTTCGTGATTTCGCGCGACAGGCTTTCCCGGCTGGTGCCCATTGCCCCGGCTGCGATGGAGAACCGCTACGTCATTCAATGGGACAAGGACGATATCGAGACACTCAAACTGCTCAAGGTCGATGTGCTGGCGCTCGGCATGCTGAGCGCGTTGCGTCGCACGCTCGATCTGCTTGGCGAGTGGCGTGGCGCACCGATGGCGCTCGCCGACATTCCGCGAGACGACCCGGCGACGTACGGGATGATTCGTCGTGCGGATACCGTGGGCGTCTTTCAGATCGAATCGCGTGCGCAGATGAGCATGTTGCCGCGTCTGAAGCCGGACAAGTTCTACGATCTGGTGATCGAAGTGGCGATTGTGCGGCCGGGGCCGATTCAGGGGGGCATGGTGCATCCGTATCTGCGTCGCAAGCAGGGCAAGGAGAAGGTGATTTATCCGCGTGAGGAAATCAAAGCGGCGCTAGAGCGCACGCTGGGGGTGCCGATCTTTCAGGAGCAGGTGATGCAGATCGCGATGATCGCCGCCGACTTCACGCCGGGGGATGCCGATCAGTTGCGTCGTTCGATGGCGGCTTGGAAGCGCAAGGGCGGGCTGGAGAAATTCCAGACGCGCATCATCGGCGGGATGCTGAAGAACGGTTATCCGCTCGAGTTTGCCGAGGCTATCTGCCGGCAGATCGAAGGCTTTGGCGAGTACGGTTTTCCCGAGAGTCATGCGGCGAGCTTCGCGTTGCTCGCGTATGCGAGTGCATGGCTCAAGTGCCATGCGCCGGAGATGTTCCTGTGCGGGTTGCTCAACAGTTTGCCGATGGGGTTCTATTCGGCGTCGCAATTGGTGCAGGATGCGCGGCGGCATCGTGTCGAGGTGCGCGCGGTCGATGTTTGCGTGAGCGATGTCGAGTCGCGTCCCGAGGCACGGATCGGGCGGTATGGCGACGCCCGCCGGCCGGCGGTGCGATTGGGGTTGTCATTGGTCAAGGGCTTGTCCGACGAGGGCGCGAAGGCGATCGAACGCGCGCGCCGGCAGCGGCCGTTCACCGACATCGACGATCTGACGGCGCGGGCCACCCTGTCGCGGCGGGATCTCGACGCGCTCGCTGCCGCCGATGCGCTCTCGGCATTGCTGGGCGGCCGGCGTCAGGCGCGCTGGACAGTTGCGGCATGGCAGCCGCCCACGCCGCTGCTGGGGGCGACCGTGTTGCGCGACGCCGTGCCGGGCAGCCGCGATGAGCAGGTGATCTTGCCGCCGATGCCCGAGGGGCAGGACATCGTGGCCGATTACGCGAGCACGGGACTGACATTGCGTCGTCATCCGTTGTTGCTGTTGCGGGAGAAGCTCACGAGGATGCAGGTGCGAACGGCGAAGGCGTTGCTGGCCGAGGCCGTGAACGGACATCGGGTGCGCACGGCTGGCATTGTGACCGTAAGACAGCGACCGGGCACGGCCAACGGCACGGTCTTCGTGTCGCTGGAAGACGAGACGGGCGTCATCAACGTGATCGTCTGGCCCGATCTGGTCGAGACGCAGCGCAAGGCGTTGCTGGCGTCGTCCTTATTGGGCGTGGAAGGTGTCTGGCAACGCGAGGAGCGAGTGACCCATCTGGTCGCCCATCGCCTGGTCGATCTCTCGTCGATGCTGGGCGAACTCGCGATCTCGAGTCGGAACTTTCACTGAAGGGATTTCGATAGGATGGTGTGTCTTCGGCCCCCCGGCTGGAGGCGCTTCGAGGCAAGCGGCTGGGGCAGTACAGCATTCGGATCAACGATCAGTGGCGCTTGTGCTTTCGCTTCGATGCGGGCAACGCCTCTGACGTTGAGATCGTGGACTACCACTGATCGGATGTTCGGGCGCGTTCCGATATTTCTGCTGATTCTGCTAAAGATCGAGGGAGGCCAATCATGACCCGACAAGTACCGCTCGCAACACCCGGCGAGATTCTCGCGCAGGAGTGGCTGGGCCCGATGGGGATTTCTCAATACGCGCTGGCGAAAGCCATCGATGTGCCGCCTCGCCGCATCAACGAAATCGTGCTCGGCAAGCGAGCCATCACCGTCGATACGGCGCTGCGTCTGGGCGCGTTCTTCGGTGTCGACGCGCAGAGCTGGCTCAATCTGCAAAATCATTACGATGCCGAGATCGCCCGCGCCAGCATGGTCGACGTGCTGCGCGAGATCAAGCGTCGCGCCCGGGATATGCTCGCCGCGGCGTGAGCGCTGTCGCACAACACGCCGGCCGGGCCCTTGCATTGATACCCCGGCCGACGTGCCATCGCTGCATCAATGCGCGGCGTCTGCCTGTTTGCCAGCCTCTTGCGCGAGTGCGCTCGCTTCTTCCTCGCTGCGCAAGCCGTTGAAGTGCGCGTTGAGCAGCACCGCGCTGATCGACGCGAGCAGAATGCCGCTGTGGAAGAACGGGGCAAGCGCGTGCGGCAGCTTCATGAAGAACTTGTCCGAGGCCACCGGAATCATCCCCACGCCAATGCTGATCGCAATGATGTACAGGTTGTAGCGATTCTTCGAGAGATCCACCGTCGAGAGAATTTTCACCCCTGTGGCCGTGACCATGCCGAACATCACGATGCCCGCGCCACCCAACACGAACTGCGGCACCGACGCCACCACGTGCGCCACCTTCGGAAACATGCCCAGCGCGATCAGGATCAGGCCGCCCATCGCACACACCCAGCGGCTTTTGACGCCCGTCACACCGACCAGCCCCACGTTCTGCGAGAACGAGGTGTACGGGAACGTATTGAAGATGCCGCCGATCATCGTGCCCAGCCCGTCGACACGCAACCCGCGCACCAGCGTCTTCTGATCGACCGGACGACCCACGATGTCGCCCACCGCGAGGAACATGCCGGTCGACTCGATGAACGTGACGAGCATGACCAGCGTCATGGTCGCGATGGCAATCGGATCGAAGCGCGGTGCGCCGAAATGGAACGGCATGATGACACCGAACCACGGGGCTTCGGACACGCCCGCAAACGACACTTTGCCCAGCGCAATCGCCACGATGGTGCCGAACAGAATGCCCAGCAGCACCGCGATGTTGGAGAAGAAACCGCGTACGTACTTGGTGATGAACAGAATGCACAGCAGTACCGCGAACGACACCCCCAGATAGAGCGGATTGCCATAGTCGGGATTGCCGAAGCCGCCTGCGGCCCAGTTGATACCCACGCCCATGAGCGAGATGCCGATCACCGTGATGACGGTTCCGGTCACCACCGGCGGGAACAGCCGCAGCAGTTTCCCGATGAATGGCGCGATCAGAATGCCGATCAGACCGGCGGCAATGGTCGCGCCGTAGATATCGAGCAACCCCAGATCGGGATTCGTGCCGATGGCGATCATCGGTGTGACAGCGGTGAACGTCACGCCCATCATGATCGGCAGACGCAGGCCGAAGATCCAGAGGCCGAGCGTCTGGATCAAGGTGGCGATACCGCAGGCAAAGAGATCCGCGTTGATCAGAAAGGCGATCTGATCGACCGACATCTTGAGCGCGCCGCCAACGATCAGCGGTACCGCCACCGCCCCCGCATACATCACCAGCACGTGTTGCAATCCCAGCGTGAACAACTTGGGGAGCGGCAGGCGCTCGTCGACCGGATGCACCGGTACAGCAGCAGATTGCGTCATGTCTTCTCCTGATCCAACGGTACGATTTGATTTACATGGCGGAATCGAGCGTAAATTTTTTACCGGGACGCAGCGAGTGCAGTCAAAAAGCCATCGCGGCGGCGATGCCTTCTCCGCGCGCGACAACCGGCAAGCCGTCATGGCGGAAAACTGCGGTATGGCGACATGTTACGCCCGCCCGCGGCGTCATGGCCGAGCGCCGGGAAAGCCTTATGCCATATGGGATCGATGCCATCGGGACGTCATTGGAGGCGTGTCGCGAAAGGTGTGTGTCCACGTTGGAATCGTCCAGTGCATGGCGGCGGATACCGGCGCGCCGCAGCGGTTCATATCGAATCCGCAATACTAAAGATTGTGTTTGACGTATGAATCGCGGAGACAAACGAAGGCGCACGGAAGCTGTTTGCCAGCGAACGCTCGGACTGGTAACGATGGGAGATCGGGAGATCGGGGGAGGGGGGAAGCGACACGCCACAACACGCCGCGACACGCCGCGACACATGCCGACCAGAAAAGGCCGGGCATTGGCGATCAACAGAAAGGAAGTGGAGACGGAGGCGGGCACCCGAACCGGATGCACGCGGGGTCATTCGCCGCCAAGCCGCCGGAGATCGGCGGGCTTGGCGAGGCCGGGTGCCTCAGCGTGCGCCAGTCGTGCCGGACGGCCGACGGGCGAGCGAATCGGCGGTATTGCCGGCGGCGGCGTTTTGCTGCGCCACGCTTTCGAGCTTGCTGGAGATCTCTTCGCCCATGTGGTGCAGGAACTCCATTTCCTTCGCGCCGATACCGCCCGCGCACAGCGCGCCGCCCCAGTCACCGTAGAGCAGTGCCACGGTCTGGTTGCGCTGGCGAACCGGCAGCAGGAAGAACGATTTCACGTTCGAGAAATGCTGACGGTGCCACATCGGAATACGCGGCACGATGCGCGGCTCGCGCGCGTTGTCGATCAGAATCGCCCGGCCATTGGTCAAGGCCAGATGGAAGACGTCCGGTTCGAACGCTTCGGGGAACGTGAGGCCCAGCAACGGCTGCACGTCGCGTCCGATGCCGAAACGCATCTCGAAGACCTTGCCCGCCGGGGCGCGCACGAAGGCCGCGCAATTGACGAAGCCCAACGACTGAAGAATCGCCTCAAGCGTGAGATTGAGCAGGCCCACGGCATCGGTCTCGCCGGTGGCGGCGCGCACTTCCGAGAGACCGTCGGCCAGACGTCGCGCCGAGTCCAGCGGCTTGCCTGCCGGCGGCTGACGCGTGTTCGACGCCCCGGTGCTGATCGCGATGAATTCCTGATGGCTCGTATCGCGCGCCATCTCTTCGCCGACGGAAACCACTTCGCTGATGTCCAGGGCAAGACGCTCGGCATAGCGCTCCGCCAGTTCGGCCAGACGCGCCGGATCTGCCCCGCGCGTGAGTTCCGTCACCATCTCGTTGGACATGTTCGCCACAGCGCACAGCCAGTCGGCGTGCGAGAGCGGGGCGTCGCCTTCGAGATCGATCGGGCGCATGCTCGTCGCAATCGACTCCGGCAGACCCCACTTGCGGGCGGCGGCTTCGGCCAGTTCGGGGAACGAGATGCTCAGTACCTGCTCGCAGGCGTCGCTGTCGCTGATACCTTGCTCGGCAGCGATGGTCTGGATTTCCACCCACTCGTTCGGGAAACAATAGGTCACGAGCAGTCGCGCAACGTGGTGGAGCAACGTGCAGACGACCGCTTCCTCACCATCGCGAATGCCGTTCTTCGCCGTGATGTCACGCGCGAAGGCACCGGCCAGCGTGGCGCGGGCCAGCTCGCGGGCCATGTCGTCGCGACGCGCGGCCACTTCGCCGAAACCCTCGAGCAGCTTCAGGCTCAGCGCAAGGTGCCCGATCGTATCGACGCCCAGAATCATGATCGCGCGCGAGACCGTCGTCACGTTGCAGCCGAACGGCGCATACATGGCGGAGTTGGCCAGGCGGATCACTTTCTGCGTGAGGGCGAAGTCGGAGAGCACGGACGACGCCAGGTCGGCCGTGCTCGTGTTCTCGCTTTGCATGGCAGACACGATGCCCGTGACCGAGCGTTGCAGCGACGGAAAGTCGCCGCGCTCGGCCATGCGCTGCCACAGTAATTCGAGCGTTTTTTCTTTGGTAAGGCTCATGGTAGCGGGGATGTCCGGTCAGTGGCCGGCATCCACATTGAGACGCCCGCTCGCAAAGGCCGCCTCGAGTTCTCCCGCAGGCAGGGCTTTCGACACCAGCCAGCCCTGGATGGAATGACAGCCGCGCTCGATCAGCATCTGCCGTTGTTCTTCCGTCTCGACGCCTTCGGCAACTGCCGACAGCCCCAGCTCGCGCGCCAGCCCGAGAACGGCCGTCACAATCGTACGGTCGTTCGGTGACGTGGGCATGTCTTTCACGAAGCTGCGGTCGATTTTGAGCGCAGAGAGCGGGAAACGTTTGAGGTATCCCAGGCTCGAGTAGCCTGCGCCGAAGTCGTCGACGGCGAAACGCACGCCCAGTGTCTGCAACTCGCGCAGGACCAGATTGGCCTGCTCCGGGTCGCGCATGAGCACGCTTTCGGTAATTTCGAGCACCAGCCGCTGACCTTCCACGCCCGAGTCGGCAATCGCTTGCCAGACGAGGCTGGGGAACGACGGATGGTGAAATTGCTGCGCCGAGACGTTGACCGACATGTACAGCCCGTCGAGCCGGGTGCGATCCCAGCGCGCGAGTTGCATGCAGGCGGCGCGCAATGCCCAGCCGCCCAGCAGGTTGATCAGGCCATTGGCTTCGGCCAGCGGAATGAACTCGGCCGGCGAGACCGGGCCGAGCGCCGGGTGCCAGCGCATGAGCGCTTCCACACCTTTGACGTTCAGCGAAATCGGATCGCAGATCGGTTGGTAGTGCAAACTGAATTCGCCGTTGTGAATGGCCTCGAACATGGCCGATTCCAGCGAGAACGCCTTGCGATGCAGGTCGCCCAGATCGTCCGTGTAGACGAACAGGCCGTTGCGGCCGCGATCCTTGGCGCAGTACATGGCGGCGTCGGCGTGCTTGATGAGCAAGCCGGGCGAATCGCCATGCTGCGGGAAAAACGACACACCGATGCTCGTCGTGAGGTGCAGCAACTGGTCGCCAACCTGGAACGGTTGCTGCACGGCAGAGAGCAGACGCTTCATGATCCCGCCGAGCGCCTGTTCGTTGTCGCAGCCCGGCAGTATCAGCACGAACTCGTCGCCGCCCATGCGCGCGGCCATGTCGGTCTCGCGAATCTGCGCGATCAGACGTTGACCCGCGTCGCGCAGGAGCTGATCGCCCACATCGTGGCCGAGCGAATCGTTGACCTTCTTGAAGCCGTCCAGATCGAGCAAGGCGACGGCGAAGTTCGGGCCGCCTTCACGGGCGTGTTGAATGGCTTCGAGAATGCATTGCTGGATGTACTGACGATTGCCCAGCCCGGTCACGGCGTCGCGCACGGCCAGATCGGACAGGCGCGCTTCGTTTTCCTTGAAGGCCGTGATGTCTTCGCCATGCACGATAAACGAGGCGTTCGAACCTGCGATACGCGGCGTGTATTGCGCGATGCGCAGACGAATCCAGATACGGTCGGTCAGACCGCGCAACAGGCGTACCGTGCACTGCTGGGGACCGAGTGTCTGGGCGGCGGAGAAGGCGTCTTGCAGCATCGGCACATCTTCGATGCCGGTCAGCTCGAAGAGGGTGGCGTGGTCGAGGTACTCACGCGAATACTCGAGCAGACGCAGGGAGGCTTCGGCAATGAACAGGAAGCGGCCGTCGGCAGCGACGTGCGCCGAGAGTCCGCCGGTCAGCTCGACCAGCGCACGGGACAATGCCGGCGCTGGCGCCGGGGGGGCTACCCTCGGCGATTGCCGCTGCCATGGTCGAAGGCTCGACCAAAGGCACACCGGCTGGGAGTCGATCTGAACTCATTGTTGTTGTCTGTGCATGCATCACGTCGAGCGCGCTGCCGCTCATGTGCTTCCCCGTTAAGGCAAACGCGCTCATGGCCGGACCTTGGTCCGGCAGGTGTCCGATGGATTGTGGGCCATTATAGCTAAAGACGCCAGCGATTTTGGTGGCTGCAATCCTCGTTTCATGCCGCTTTCCACAGGTTTTCCCTTGTGGGTTTTTTTCTGACAAGACAATCGGGATTTTTTCCTGCATGGCCGTTGGCGTTTGGCCGATATTGCGCCGAAAACGCCCGTCATCCGGACCTTTGGCACGCTGATATGCCGCCCGGCGCGATTTTCCCGCGAGCGACAGTCTACCCAAGCGCGAGGCACTTGCGGGGGCCGCAATCTTGGATTTTTATCGTGCGATGCAACATCGCCACCGTCGCGCCATTGCCACGCGGTGGCGTGTCGTTCGCAGGACGCGTGGCAATGTCTGCCAATAACTGGCGCGATAACTGGCGCGGCCCGGGTCAGGCGTGGGCCGGGCTCTCGTGAGCGAGCGACCACGCGATGCAGGCGCGCGCGAGTGCAGCGGAGGCGTCCAGGCCGAAGCGGCCGAGCGGGGTTTCGCACGTGGCGAGAGCGACCGGGATCTCCGTGCAGCCGAGAATGACGCGTTGCGCGCCGGCAGCGAGCAGTTGCTCCATCGCCATGGCGAGCGCGTCACCGCCGCGATGAATGTCGCCGGCCTTCGTGAGCCGGATGCCTTCGTTCACGAGCGCCTGGTGCGCGAGTGGTTCGGCCGCCTGAACAAACCGGTAGCCCAGCGCTTCGAGGCGCGGACGGTAGACATTGGCGTGGTGCGTGCCCTCGGTGGCCATCAGGCCGATGGGGGCGCCGGGGGCGACGCAGGAGGACAACTCGCCGGCGACGGCGTCGACCACGTCGAGCACCGGCAGCCGGGTACGGTGACGCAGCGCGTCGAGCCAGGCGTGGGCGGTGTTGCAGGCAATGGCGATGCAGCCAACGCCGGATTGTTCGAGCGCGTGAACGCCTTCGAGCATGCCGTCGAGCGGGGAGGCGCCGTCGCGCAGCAGCGCTTCGGTGCGGTCGGGAATCTGGGGGACCGAGTACAGAATGAACGGGATGTGATCCTGATCGCGGTTGGCCGGGTGTTGATCGACGATTTTGCGGCAAAGGTCGATGCCGGCGGCGGGACCCATGCCGCCGAGGATGCCGAGCGTGGCGTGCGAGTTCATGATGATGGCAATCAGGGGGACGGCGGAAAACCGGATCGCGCGCGGTGCCGGGACCGTAGCCCCCGCACCGTGCACGTTCCGTCAGGATCAGTCGTAAGCCTTCGTGATCGGATCCTTGAACATGGCGCGCATTTCAGGCGTCATCGGGTAGTTCATGTTCTGGTTCTTCGGCGGAACCGGTTGCGTGAACCACTTGTTGTACAGCTTTTCCATTTCGCCGGACTTTTCCATGTCGGCGATGACCGTGTTCACGACCTTGGTGAAGGCGGGGTCATCTTTGCGCAGCATGCACGCATAGTTTTCGAACTGGAGGTTCGGGCCGACGACTTCATAGCCCTTGGCTTCGTCGGCCGGCAGTGCGGCGCGCTGGCCGTACAGCAGCGGCTCGTCCATCACGAAGGCCACGGCGCGGCCTTGCTTGACGGTCAGGAAGCCATCCGAGTGCTCTTTCGTCTGGATCAGGTTGAAGCCGATCTCACCCTTCTTGCCCGAGAGAATGCGGTCGGCCGTCGTGCCGGCGGTCGTCGCGACGGTCTTGCCCTTCAGGCTGTTCAGGTCGGTGATGCCCGAGCCCGACTTGGCGATCATCTTGATCGAGTACAGGAAGATGTTGTGCGAGAAGCCCACTTGCTTCGCGCGCTCGAACGTGTGCGTGGTCGAGCCGCACTCCAGATCGATCGTGCCGTTCTGCATCAGCGCGATACGGTTCTGGGAGGTGATCGGCGTTTCCGTCACTTTCAGGTTCGGCAGGTTCAGGTCTTTCTTGACCGCGTCGACGATCTTGAGCGCGATTTCCTGCGAGTAGCCGATCGTCTTGCCGGTGTTGTCCGTGTACGAGAAGGGAATCGACGACTCGCGCACCCCGAGAGCGATCACGCCGGTGTCCTTGATCTTCTTGAGCGTGCCCGTCAGTTCCTGTGCGCTCGCGGTGTGCGCGAACAGGGCGGCAGCAGCGCTGACGAGCAGCAGGGGAGCAAACAGCTTCTTCATGGTCTCTGTCCTATCGGAAGTGATGGCACGGTGGTCCGCGCCGTTGGAATATCAAAAGCCAAAAACACGCATACAACCCGACACTTGCTCCCGACGATCCCCGTGGGAGTGATGCTCTGATTTCCCGCGTCCCGCGCCTCGTCATGACGGCGTCAGAACCGGTTGGCCCGGTCGACCCGGTCGGCCCGCTATGTTCGGCGACCGGTGACTACCCGGCCAGCCGGGCAAACCCTGCCAGATCGACTGCGGGACGCTTGCCGTCGATGGCATCGGCAATCACGCGCGCCGCGCCCATCGACAAGGTGAAACCCAATCCGCCGTGGCCCACGTTCAGCCACAGATTGCCCAACTTGCCTGCGCGCCCGAGGATCGGACGGCCGTGCGGGGTGGCCGGTCGCATGCCGGTCCACTCCAGCGGGGCTCGTGCGCTGCCCAGCGCGGGAAACAATCCCGCCGAGAGGGTGCGCAGTGCGTCGATGCGGTGCGCAGCGATGCGATTGTCGTAACCCACCAGGTCGGCAATGCCTGCCACGCGCAGATGCTCGCCGAGGCTGGCGTAGACGACCTTGTTGTCGGCGTCCGTGACCGACACCTGCGGCCGGGCGTCGACCGGGGCGTCGCGATACGTGAGGCTGTACCCCTTGAGCGGATACAGCGACACCGGCTCACCCACCGTGCGCAGCAGCGGCATGGCGGCCAGACCGTTGGCCACGACACAGGCATCGACCGTCACGTCGCCCGTGCGAGTGCGGATCGCCTGCACCGTACCGCCGCGCACGTCGAACCCGGTGACTTCGCGCTCGAAGTGCAGCGTGCCGCCGGCGTGTGCGCCAATCAGGCGCGTGAGTTCCTTGCACAGCAACTGGCAGTCGCCGGTGCCTTCGCCCGGCGTGTGAATCCCGCCTGCCAGCTCACCGGCGATCTTGCCCAGCGCGGGCTCGAGCGTGGCGCATGTCGCGGCGTCCACACGCCTTTGTGCGTAACCCAGGCCGTTGGCCAGTTCCAGCGAACGCTCGGCAGCGGCCAGTTTGCCGGCATCGCGATACACCACGAGCTTGCCGCTCAGGCGGTAGTCGAACGACACCGACTCCTTCGCCAGAAATTCCAGCATCACCTCGCGGCTATGCAAGCCGAGCGAGAGCAGGCGCAACGTCGAGCTGGCGTTGGCCTGCGCGTTGCAATGTTTGACGAATTCGATCGACCAGCGCCAGAAGTCCGGATCGAACGACGGTTTGATGCGCAGCGGCCCGGTGCGCGAGAACAGCAGCGATGGCAACTGCGAGAGTACGCCGGGGGCGGCGAGCGGCGACACATAGCCGTAGCTCAACTGGCCGCCATTGGCGAAACTTGTGCCCAGACCCGGACCGCGTCCGGCGTCGATCACGGTGACCTCATGGCCTGCGCGAAGCAACTGATACGCGCTGGCGAGGCCGACGATGCCTGCCCCGATGACTCCAATATGCATGACGATGAATAACAACGAAAAACGCTGAAGAATGCAAGGCGGAAAATATTCCGGGCGCAAGGACGGGGCGCCTCACGGCGGGCTTTCTGCACAACCTTTGCTACGCAGTGTAGAGCGAGAAAATTCGCTAACCTATGCGGATTTGAGGCAGCATATGTCTTTTAGCTATAGGGTCGGCGTTGCGGCTGATCCGGTATCCGCAACAGGGGGACGTCGTCGGGCATGAAATTGCGGCATATCGAGATATTTCGCGCAGTGGTGTTGACCGGTTCGGCCAGCGGCGCGGCGCAATTGCTTAACGTATCGCAACCCGTCGTCTCGCGCGTGTTGCAGCACGCCGAGCAGCAACTGGGTTTCAAGCTGTTCGACCGCATCAAGGGCCGGCTCGTGCCGACGGCCGAAGCGCGCCGTCTTTATCCCGATGTCGAACGCATCTTCAGCGATCTGGAACGGTTGCGCACCACGTCGCGCAACCTGCGCCAGCACGGCGTGGGCCATCTGCGCATCGCGGCCACGCCAAGTCTTGCGCAAAGTCTCTTGCCTGCCGCCATCGAGCGCATGCGTCGCGCCCATCCAGACGTGGTCTTCGAGCTGATTACGCATCACACGACCGAGACGATTACCGCGATCCTCACGTCGTCGGTCGACGTCGGCATCGTGTCCGCGCCCCCGATGGCGGCGGGTATCGTGAGTCGTCCGGTGGCGCAGGGACATATCGTGCTGGCGGTGCCCGCGTCGTGGCCGAAGCTCTCCCGTCGCGGGCCGGCCAGTGCCGATGCGCTTGCCGGACGCGACCTCATCAAGCTGCACGACGACACGCCGCTTGGCGCCCTCATCAATGAGCGTCTGGATCAGACCGCGTTGTTGCAGGACGCCGAATTGATGGTGCAGACGTATTCGCTCGCGGCGGCGCTCGTCGAGCATGGTCTGGGCTACGCGCTGCTCGATCAGTTCACGGCGGCGAGTGCGCATGTGCAGACGCAGCGACTGTACCGGGTGGCCCCGGCCATCGAATTCCCGGTCGAGATGCTGCGCCCTGCGCACCAGCCCGAGTCGGTGCTGGCGGACACGCTTGGGCGGCATCTGTCGGACGTTGCGAGCGAGCTCAGCGAGCGGGCCGAGGCGCTGTGCGAGGGACGTGAGATCGTGCTGACCCCCGGCGAGGACGCCGACGAGGCCTGAGTCTGCCGGGCAGGCTCAGCGGCAGCCCGGCTCGCTTTTCACTTCGAAGTAGGTAAACGGTTGCGCCTGGAGCTTGTCGGCCAGCGAGGGATAGTTCGCCTGCACGAAGCGACGCGCGCCCGCCATGTCGAATTCGGTGCGCAGCCAGATCTTGCCGTCGCGGCTATCGAGCATGAGCGTGCCCGCGTAGATCACATCGCCCCGGCGCACCTGCACCGTCGGCACCTTGCGCCCCTTGCAATAGCGGAAGCGATAGCTGTTGTCGGCCGGGGTGAATTCCATCGGTCCGAAGCGCTCGTTGCGCATGAGCGGCGAGACGCGCATGGCCACGAAGCCGCGCGTGGGGGGATTGGTGTTCAGCGTGCGCGTGACCTTGCCGCCGACGATGCCGTTGACCGTCTGAGAGAAGTCCGAGTAATTCCACGGGCCCCAGGTGCTTTGCAGCGGCGTGTCGAGGCCGACGATGACGATGGCGTACTCGTCGAGGGTGTCGTCGGTGAGGGCGGGGTTGGGCGCAACGCCCTTGGTGCTGCACGCTGCGAGCCAGCCGACGGCCAGCGCGGTGAGCGCCGAGCGCCGCGCCAGCCGCGCGACAGGAGAAAACCACAGGGTGCGCAGTGACCTCATTGCAGCCTCCTTGTCGCGCGGGGCGCTCAGGGGACGATCCGGATGATGCCGGACGTTAATCCTGCAGGAATCTTACCTTGACCTTGCGGCCCTTGACGCGGCCATCTGAGAGCTTGCGCACCGCCATCGGGGCGATGTCGCGATCCACGGCAATATACGTGAAGTTCTCCAGCACGTTGATCTTGCCGATCTGGGTGGCAGCAAAACCGGCTTCCCCGGTGAGCGCGCCGAGCACGTCACCCGGACGGATCTTGTCCTTCTTGCCGCCGAGCATCTGGAGCGTGACCATCGGCGGCAGCAGGTGAGCGCTGTCCGACGGCGTGAGTTCCGAGAGCTTGTGCCACGGCACTTCGTGACCCAGCGCGGCTTCGATATTGCCCACGCGGCCCATCTCGTTCATGCTCGCCAGACTGAACGCCCAGCCTTCCTCATCGGCGCGGCCCGTGCGCCCGATGCGGTGGACGTACACCTCGGGGTCGGGCGTCACGTCGACGTTGATGACCGCTTCGAGTTGCGCGATGTCCAGCCCGCGTGCGGCCACGTCGGTGGCCACCAGCACGGAGCAACTGCGGTTCGCGAACTGGATCAGCACCAGATCACGCTCGCGTTGCTCCAGATCGCCGTGCAGCATCAGGGCGTGAAATCCCTCGGCGCGCAGCACGTCGGTCAGATCGCGGCATTGCGCGCGCGTGTTGCAGAACGCGATGGTGCTGACCGGACGGAAATGATCGAGCAGTTGGCCCACGGCGTGCAGACGTTCGTTCTCGCTCACTTCGTAGAAGCGTTGGCGGATCTTGCTCGCGTCGTGCTTTTCTTCCAGACGAATCTCGCGCGGCGTGCGCAGCAGGCGCGCAGCGAGCTTGCCGATGCCTTCGGGATAGGTCGCGGAGAAGAGCAGCGTCTGGCGCGACGTGGGCGTTTGACGGGCGACCGTGGCGATGTCGTCGAAAAAGCCCATGTCGAGCATGCGATCGGCTTCATCGAGCACCAGCGTCTTGATGTTGGCGAGCGAGAGCGTGCCGCGCTCCAGGTGATCCATGATGCGGCCCGGTGTGCCGACGATCACGTGGGCGCCGTGGGCGAGGCTTTCCGCCTGCGGACGCAGCGGCGAGCCGCCGCACAGTGTGAGCACCTTGATATTGTCTTCGGCGCGCGCGATGCGTCGCAATTCCTGCGCGACCTGCTCGGCGAGTTCGCGCGTGGGGCAAAGGACTGCGGCCTGAACGGCGAAATCGCGGGCATCGACACGCTGGAGCACGCCGAGCGAGAAGGCGGCGGTCTTGCCGCTGCCGGTCTTGGCCTGGGCGATGATGTCGTGTCCGGCGAGGATGTCGGGCAAAGACGCCTGCTGGATGGGCGTCATCGCGACGTAACCGAGCCGTGCGAGGTTCTCCTGCATGGCAGGCGAGAGCGGCAGGCTCGAGAAGGGGGCGCTGTCGTTGCGCGATTCAGTGGCTTTTGAGTTCATGCGCAATTATACCGGTCGGCTCGGGCCTGTTGTCGTCAGGTCCGGGTTCGCGCCGTTGCCAGCCCGGGGCTGCCGGGCGTAGCATGGCCCTGCCTGTCGATGTCTCGTCCATTCCAGCTGAGGTTGCCCATGCCCGTGAATCAGGAAGAGAAAGTCCGCCAGCACATGGCGGAAGTCGTCACGATGGCGGGGGAGCGTGCGCCGGCGCTGGCCTCGCTGTTCGAGCCGTTCGTACGACATTATTACGGTCTGGCCGATGCCGAGGACGTCGTCTCGCGCAGTGTCGCCGATCTTTATGGCGCGGCGATGGCGCACTGGCAACTCGGCCAGAAGTTCGTCTGCGGCGAACCACGCATCCGCATCTATAACCCCACCCTCGATCAGCACGGCTGGCATTGCAGTCACACCGTCATCGAGATCGTCAATGACGACATGCCGTTTCTCGTCGACTCGGTGACGATGGAGATCAACCGGCAGGGCCTGACGCTGCATTCTGCGTTTCACCCGGTCTACCGCGTCAAGCGCGATGCGGCGGGCAAGCGCGTCGCCGTGGCGCCCGGCGGCGGCCTGTTGCGGCCGGCGCCTGCGGGTGAGCGTGCGGCGGCCAATACCGGGAAGAATGCCGGCAGCAACGTCGGGGCATTGCTGGCGTCCGGCACGGCCAGCACGGCGGTGGAGCCCGGCGAGTCAAGCCAGTCGGGGCATTCAAGCCAGTCCGGTGCGACGGTGCAGAGCGGCGGCGACACCACTGCCGACGGCAGCCGTTTCGAATCGTATATCCACGTTGAAGTCGACCGATTCTCCGAGCCCGAGCGCATTCAGGCGCTGGCCGACGGTTTGCAACGCGTGCTTGGCGACGTGCGCGCTGCGGTCGAAGACTGGCGTGCGATGCAGGCGGCCGCTCACACGGCCATCGAAGCGCTCGCGCAGCGCGCCGCGCAAAAGGGCGTGACCCCGCACGAGCGCGCGGAGATCGACGAAGCGCAGGCGTTTCTGGACTGGATGCTCGCCCGTCACTTCACCTTCCTCGGCTATCGCGACTACGAGCTGGTCGAGCGTGACGGGGAGCATTACCTGCAAGGCGTGGCGGGCACCGGTCTGGGCGTGCTGCGCGAGGCTCGCCGCGATGCCAGTACCCCGGACGCCACCCGGCTGTCGCCCGGTGCCATCGGCATCATTCAGGAGAGCGCACCGATCTTTCTGACGAAGGCGAATTCGCGGGCGAGCGTGCACCGTCCCGGTTATCTCGATTACGTGGGCGTGAAACGTTTCGACGCGCAGGGGCGCGTGTGCGGCGAGCGGCGTTTCCTTGGGCTCTACACGTCGACCGTCTACATGGTGCCGGCCGACGAAATTCCGCTCGTGCGACGCAAAGTCGCCGAAGTGATCGGGCGCACCGGTTTCCTGCCGAACGGGCATCTGGCCAAGACGCTCGCGACGATCCTCGAACAATACCCGCGCGACGAACTCTTTCAGATCAACGTCGATCAACTGGCCGATATCGCGCTGGGGATTCTGCGGTTGCAGGAGCGTCAGCGCACGCGCCTGTTCGTGCGACGTGATCGCTTCGACCGCTTCGTGTCGTGTCTGGTGTTCGTGCCGCGCGAGAAATTCAACACGGATCTGCGCGTGCGGGTGCAGAACCTGTTGCAGGCGGCTTATCACGGCACCGGTGTCGAGTTCACGCCGCAGCTCTCCGAGTCGATGCTCGCGCGCATTCACATTACCGTGCGCACCGAGCCGGGACATGTGCCGGACGTCGATGTGAACGAACTCGAAGCCCGCATCGTCGAGACCACCCGTCGCTGGCAGGACGATCTGTCCGACGCATTGCGCGAGCAGTTGGGCGAAGAGCGCGGCACGCGCGCGCTGCGGCGGTATATGCAG
Organism: Pandoraea sp. ASV26; assembly: GCF_016428915.1. Classification (GTDB taxonomy): domain Bacteria; phylum Pseudomonadota; class Gammaproteobacteria; order Burkholderiales; family Burkholderiaceae; genus Pandoraea. The sequence continues at coordinate 47,296 of NZ_JAELTP010000005.1, read as the reverse complement.
GCGTTCCCGGCCGGGTATCGCGAGGATTATGCCGCCCGGGTGGCGGTGCGCGACGTCGAACTGATCGAGCCGCTGCTAAACGCCGCACCGGTCGCTCATGCCAGTGCAGCTAGCGCAGCCAGCGCTGCCGGTGCCACACCGCTCGCCATGCAGCTTTACCGGCCGCTGGAGGCGCCCTCCGGCACGTTGCGCTTCAAGATCTATCAGGCGGGCGAGCCCATTGCGCTCTCGCGCAGTTTGCCGATGCTCGAACACCTTGGCGTGCGGGTGAACGACGAGCGTCCCTACCGGATCGAGCCCGCCGACACGGGCGTTGTCTGGATGCACGACTTCGGCATGACGAGTCTGGATGGCGCCGACGTCGATCTGGAGCACGCCCGCGCCCGCTTTGAAGATGCCTTCGCGCGCATCTGGGCGGGCGACGTGGAGAACGACGATCTCAACCGGCTGGTGTTGCAGGCCGGGCTGACGTGGCGAGAAGTGCGCATTCTTCGGGCGTACGCGAAGTACATCCGTCAGGTGGGGTCAACCTTCAGCAATGCGTACATCGAGAGCGCGCTGACCGGGAATCCGTCGATTGCAGGCATGCTCGTGCGCTTGTTCCTAGCACGCTTCGATCCGGCCTTGAGTGAGCAGGCTCGTGCGTCGCAGGCGGAGCGGTTGCGCGCGCAGATTCACGCCGCGCTCGAAGACGTTCCCAATCTCGACGAGGACCGCATTCTTCGCCAATTCCTGGGCGTGCTCGAAGCCACCTTGCGCACCAACTACTTCCAGACGGGCAAGGACGGCGTCACGCAGAAGGCTTACCTGTCGTTCAAATTCGATCCGTCGAAGGTGCCGGGGCTACCCGACCCGAAGCCGATGTTCGAGATCTGGGTGTACTCGCCTCGCGTGGAAGGCGTGCATCTGCGCGGCGGACGCGTCGCGCGTGGCGGCCTGCGCTGGTCGGATCGCCGCGAGGACTTCCGCACGGAGGTGCTGGGGCTCGTGAAGGCGCAGATGGTGAAGAACACCGTCATCGTGCCGGTCGGCTCGAAGGGCGGCTTCGTGGTGAAGCAGCCGCCGTCGCCCGGCGATCGGGATGCCTATCTGGCCGAGGGCGTGGCGTGTTACCAGACATTCCTGCGCGGCCTGCTGGATCTGACCGACAACTATGTCGACGGCCAACTGGTGCCGCCGCCGCAAACCGTGCGTATCGATGGCGACGATCCGTATCTCGTCGTGGCGGCGGACAAGGGCACGGCCACGTTCTCCGACTACGCCAATGCCATTTCGGCGGAGTACGGCTTCTGGCTTGGCGACGCCTTCGCGTCAGGCGGCTCGGTCGGCTACGACCACAAGAAGATGGCCATCACGGCGCGCGGCGCGTGGGAGTCCGTGAAGCGTCACTTCAGCGAGATGGGCGTCGACACCCAGACGCAGGACTTCACGGTGATCGGCATCGGCGACATGTCGGGCGACGTCTTCGGCAACGGCATGTTGCTCTCGAAGCACATTCGCCTCGTAGCGGCGTTCGACCATCGGCACATCTTCCTCGACCCGGCACCCGATGCGGCGACGTCCTTCGCCGAGCGGGAGCGCATGTTCCAACTGCCGCGCTCCAGTTGGGCCGATTACGACACGCGTCTCATCTCCGAGGGCGGCGGCGTGTTCCCGCGCACGGCCAAGGCCATTGCGCTCTCGCCGCAGGTGCGCGAACTAATCGGCACCGACGCCACCGAGATGGCCCCGACCGACCTGTTGCGTGCCCTGTTGAAAGCCCCGGTCGATCTGCTCTACAACGGCGGCATCGGTACGTACGTGAAAGCGAGCACCGAGACTCACGCACAGGTGGGCGATCGCGCCAACGACGGTTTGCGCGTGAACGGTGCAGAGCTGCGCTGCAAGGTCGTGGCCGAGGGCGGCAATCTCGGACTCACGCAACTCGGGCGCATCGAGTACGCGCAGCACGGCGGGCGCATCAACACCGATGCCATCGACAACTCGGCGGGTGTCGACTGTTCCGATCACGAGGTCAACATCAAGATTTTGCTGGGTCTGGTGGTAACCGATGGGGAGATGACGCTCAAGCAACGCAACACATTGCTCGCGGAAATGACCGAAGAGGTCGGCAGGCTCGTGTTGAGCGACAACTATTTGCAGACGCAGGCGTTGTCGCTGGGACGGTTGCGTGCGGCGGCGGCGCTCGACGGCGATGCGCGCTTCATGCGGTATCTGGAGCGAGCGCAGCGGCTCGTGCGCGCCATCGAGTTCCTGCCTGACGACGAGGCGCTCGACGCGCGTCGCGCGGCGGGGGCGGGGCTGACGTCGCCGGAGCGCGCCGTGCTCATGGCGTACAGCAAGATGTGGCTCTACGACGTATTGCTCGAGAGCGATTTGCCGGATGCCGACTTCGTTGCGCAGGACTTGCCGTCGTACTTCCCCACGCCGCTGGCGAGCCGGTGCGGTGCGGCGATGCTGCGTCATCCGCTCAAACGCGAAATTCTCGCCACGATGCACGCCAATGCGCTCGTCAATCGCGCCGGCGTGACGTTCGTACACCGGTTGAGCGAGGAGACCGGGGCGGAGCCGGCCGACGTTGTGCGGGCGAGTCTGGCAGCGCGCGGCGCCTACGACCTTGACGCCCTTTGGCGCGAGGTCGATGCGCTTGACGCGCGTGTGTCTCACGAGACGCAGGCGTCGCTCTTTGCGGCCATCGCGCAGTGGCACGAGCAGGCGACCTTGTGGTTCTTGCGTCGTCGATTGACAGACGTGCCGCAGACCGTCGAGCGGTTGCGAGGCGTACTCGATCCGATTCTGCCTACGCTCGACACCCTGGTCAGCGGTGACGCGGCCGACGACGCTCGCATCAAGGCGCAGGCTATGATCGACGCCGGTGTGCCGTCGTCGCTCGCGCAAACGGCGGCGGGTATCGGCGCACGCGTGGCGTTGCTCGATATCGCCGAAGTGGCCAGCACCAGCGGGCGCGAGCCGGCGCTTGCCGCGCAGGTGTATTTCGCGCTCGATGCGCCGCTCGGCTACGGCTGGTTGCAGACCGGCGTGCTGGGCTTGCCGATGCAGACGCACTGGCAGCGGCTCGCGCGCGCCACGTTGCTCGAAGAGTTGTCGGTGTTGCGGCGGCGTTTGACGGCAAGCGTGCTGGAGGGGGGCGATGGTGGCGATGGTGATGAGGGCAGTGGTGGTGGGCGGGGCGATGCAGATGGCCACGCCATTGACGCCGCTGAGCAAAGTCCCGCAGCCAAGCTTGTCGCCGGGTGGCAGCGCGCGCATGCCGAGGCGTTGACGCGTTATCACCGTGTACTCGCTGATCAGGTGGCAGTGGGCAGTGCCGATCTCGCCATGCTCTCGGTGAGCCTGAAGGCGTTGGCGGAGGTCGGGCGCTGAGACTTGTCGGGCGAAACGCGGCGCGCGCGGGCAATCGGTCGCCGGAAATCCGGGTCGTGACATTTTTTAAGCGTTTACACAAAAGATGCGAAACGGCGTATCATCCGGGAAAACCCTAGGATTGAGTTGACCCGCGCGAATGCTTGCCCGTCGCGCGGGTTGGCGCGTCCTGGGGTTTCGTCGATTCCTGATTCCCTGCGCAATGCCCAACGACACCCGCCCTGCGAACGGCCAGTTCGCCACGACGTTGCAGATCGTCTCCACCGTGTTCTTCACGTTCCTCTGCTATCTGACGATCGGTTTGCCGCTCGCGGTGCTGCCGTCGTTCGTGCACGTGGATCTGGCTTACAGCTCGGTCGTTGCGGGGTTGGCCATCAGTGTCCAGTATCTGGCGACGTTGCTCTCGCGTCCGTACGCGGGGCGTACCGCCGACGCCTGGGGGCCGAAGCGCACCGTGCTGTGCGGGCTGGTGGCCTGTGGCGCATCCGGGTTGCTCGTGGCGTTGGCCGGTGTGTTCTCCGGCGTGGCGTGGCTGTCGCTTCTCACGCTGATTCTCGGGCGTCTCGTGCTGGGTTTCGGCGAGAGCTGGGTGTCGACGGGCGCGATTATGTGGGGTATCGGTCAGGTGGGGCCGTCGCACACCGCGCGGGTCATCTCGTGGAATGGCGTTGCGACGTATGGCGCGTTGGCGCTGGGCGCGCCGTTGGGTGTCGCGCTCGATAGCGCGTATGGCATCGAGGCGCTGGGCGGTGCGATTGCGCTGTCGGGCATCGTGGGGTTGGTGTTGGCGCGCATGAAGCGAGCGACGCCTGTCATCCACGGCGAGCGCCTGGCGTTCCGTGCGGTGCTGGGGCGCGTGTTGCCGTTCGGCATGGGTCTGGCGCTGGGCTCCATCGGCTTTGGCGCCATTTCGACGTTCATCACCCTTTACTACGCAAGCCATCACTGGAACAACGCAGCGCTTGCGCTGACCGCGTTCGGCTTGTGCTTCATGGGCGTGCGGCTGGTGCTTGGCAGCAGCATCGCACGCTTCGGCGGCTACCGTGTTGCCATGGTGTCTTTCGCGCTCGAAGCGTTCGGCCTGATCGTGCTCGGCATTGCGCCGACTGCCTTCACGGCGTTGTTGGGCGCGGCGCTCGCGGGGGCTGGCTTCTCGCTGGTGTTCCCGTCGCTGGGTGTGGCAGCCGTCAATCTGGTGCCGGCACAGAACCGGGGAGCGGCGTTGGGCGCGTACTCCGTCTTCCTCGACGTTGCGCTTGGCGTGACGGGACCGGTCGCGGGCCTGATCGTGGGGGCGTACGGGTATGCCGAGGTTTACCTGTGTGCGGCCATCGCAGCCATCGCGGCCGTGTTACTGACGTTGTGGATGGCGCGCAATGCGCAGGCGCGCGAAGCCGAGAAGAAAGTCGCACAGACCGCGTAATACCGTGCGGCGGCGTCTTTAGCTTGCCGCCGACTTTTGCGCCGCCACGATGGCGGCCAGCCGCTTGATCAGACCGGGGATCCGCGCAGCGTCCGTATCTCCGTAGCCGATCACGAGGCCGTTATCCGTAGGCTGCGGGTCGAGTGCAAAGCTCGACAGGGCGCGGGGGCCGATGCCTTCGCGCTGTGCAGCGGCCACGATGGCCTTATCGGGGAATTCGGGATCGAGCCGCACTGTCAGGTGCAGGCCGCAGCGCTCACCGATCACCGCATAGGCCGGGTCGAAATACGTGGCCAGCGCGTCACGCAATGCTGTCTGGCGTTCCCGATACAGACGTCGCATGCGGCCGAGATGCCGCGCAAATTGCCCACTCCGGATGAAATCAGCCAGTGCGAGTTGCTCGAAGCGATGACCGCCGCGCAGCAGTTCGTCGAGGGCATCGCGGGCTTGGGTGGCGAGTGTCGCGGGCAGAATCAGGAAGCCGAGGCGCAGTGCGGGAAACATCGTCTTGCTGAATGTGCCGACGTAGACCACGGGGCTATCCGGCACCATGCCTTGCATGGCGGCGATGGGTTCGCCTTGATGGCGAAACTCGCTGTCGTAGTCGTCTTCCAGAATCCAGGTGCCGTGTTGCCGAGCGTTGGCGATCAGGTCGAGGCGGCGCGAGGCGGACAGCACACTGCCAAGCGGGTATTGGTGCGAGGGGGTGACATACACCAGCCGTGGCGGCGCCTTTTCCCACAGACCTTCCGGAATCACGATCCCTTCCTCATCGACACGCAGCGCTTGCAGGCGAACATCGCTGGCATGGAACGCGGCCTTGGCGCCGCGATAGCCGGGATCTTCCATCCAGACCGTATCGCCCGGATCGGTCAGCAAGCGAACGCAAAGAATCAGCGCCTCGTGGGCGCCTTCCGTGATAACGACTTGGGAAGCTTCGCAGCGCACGCCGCGTGAGATGCGGAGGTGCTCGGCGATGGCTTCGCGCAGCGCGGGTTCCCCGAGCGGGTCGCCGTAGTGGTATTGGCGGGGTTGGGCTTCACGCATGACGCGCTCGAGCGTGCGTCGCCAGGTGCTGGCGGGAAAGCGTGTGAGCGCGGGCACCCCGGGTGTAAACGGGAGTGGTGTCTCGTCGGCGCGCGCGGCGTGCCGGGTGGCGGGCAGGCGTTGGAGGCGTCGGGAGGCGGCGGGGGTAATGGGCGTAGCGGGCGGATCGTTGGGTGCCGGGGGCGTTATCAGTGCGTCGGCCTTTCGTTTGGCGGCTTCGGCGGCGAAGTGCGGGTCGAGCGAGAGTTGGGCGACGCGGGTACCGAGTCGGTGGGGGACGATGAAGCCTTCGGCGGCGAGTTGATCGTAGACGATGGAGACGGTGTTACGGGAGACGGCGAGGTCTTCGGCGAGGGTGCGTGAGGCGGGGAGTCGGGCACCGGCGGGCAGGCGACCTTCGAGGATGGCGCGTTTGAGGCGTGAGAGCAGTTGTTTCTGGAGTGAGGTTGCGCGGCCGGGCCCGAGGGAGAGCGGACTGTCGAAGAGTGCGGCGACGTTCTCCGGCGAGTGATCGTGGGCAGCGAGAGAGGTTTTCGGGGCGGCGGCCATGATGAAGGGCAGGGAGAGGGGAAAGAGGGTGTTCAGGAATGACCGGGTGCGGATGAGGCCGGACCGGAGCCCCGTCCCGCTGCAAGTTGGGTCAATGTCTGAGTGGCGGGATGGGGCTCCGGTCTGGCTTGCATCGGGTTTGGCAGCATTCCTGGCACCATGAGATTCATCAAGAGTGGTGCTTTTAATCGTACCACTGAAGCGCTACTTTGAGCGTCATGAGCAGAATGTCAACACGCTTTCTGGAGAAACCAGCACATGACCGACGCACCGAACTTCAACGAGTACGACCAGCCGATTGGCCCGCCCTTGCCCGATTGGACGCCGCGTGCTCAGCCGTCGCGCACGCCGATGGAGGGCCGTTACTGTCGGGTCGAGCCGATTGACGTGGAGCGTCATGCGAAGGATTTGTACGAGGCATACGCGAGTGCAGCGGATGGGCGCGACTGGACGTACATGAGTGGGGGGCCGTTCCCGGACTTTGACAGCTACTATGCTTACGCGACCAAGCTGGCGGCGTCTACGGACCCGTTGCATCACGCGATCATCGATCGTGAGACGGGCAGGGCGGTGGGAACGTTGGCGCTCATGCGCATTGACGCGGCCAACGGTGTGATCGAGGTGGGGCATGTGGCGTATTCGCCGTTGCTCAAGCGCACGCGCGCGGGCACGGAGGCGCAGTACTTGTTGATGCGTCGTGCGTTCGACGAGTTGGGTTATCGTCGATACGAATGGAAGTGCGACGCCCTCAATGCGCCGTCGCGCCGAGCGGCGGCGCGCTATGGTTTCACGTTCGAGGGCATCTTCCGTCAGGCGATCGTCTACCGGGGGCGCAGTCGCGACACTGCGTGGTTCTCGATCACCGATGGCGAGTGGCCGGCCATCAGCCGCGGGTTCGAGCAATGGCTGTCGCCGGAGAACTTCGATGCCAAGGGTGAGCATCGTGCGGGGCTGGCTGCGTTGATCTCGGCCGCAAGGGTCTGAGTGCAGCGCAGGGCAAAAGGTATTGCCACTGCCACACTGCGACGTAAGCGCCTCAACAAACGAAACAGCCCGCCGGGGAATGCTCCGGCGGGCTGTTTTGTCATCGGGAGGTCGAAACGATCAGCCCGGGAAGAACACGTACTTCAGCACGAACAGGACGGCGATCACCCAGGCGGCGGGGTGCACTTCCTTCGCGCGGCCCGTGAACAGCTTGAGCACGGCGTACGAGATGAAGCCGAATGCCAGACCCGTGGCGATCGAGTACGTGAACGGCATGGCCAGTGCGGTCAATGCGGCCGGGGTGGCTTCCGTGACGTCGTCCCACTCCACGTCGAGCAGTTCGCGCAGCATCAGACCGGCGACGTACAGCAGCGCCGGGGCGGCTGCGTAGGCGGGGACCGAACCGGCGAGCGGCGCGATGAACAGTGCGAGGATGAAGAGCACGGCGATCGTGAGCGCGGTGAGGCCGGTGCGGCCGCCGGCTTGAACGCCGGAGGCGCTTTCCACGTAGGCCGTCGTGCTGCTCGTGCCCAGCAGCGAGCCGATGAAGATCGCGATCGAATCGGCGAAGAGTGCGCGTCCGAGGCCCTTGTATTGCGTGCCTTCGAGCAGACCGGCGCGCTTTGCCACGCCCATCAGCGTGCCGGTGGCGTCGAACACTTCCACCAGCACGAACGCGAGAATCACGTGAACGAAGCCTGCGTGCAGCGCGCCCGGAATGTCGAGTTGGAGGAACGTCGGGGCGAGGCTCGGCGGCATGGCGAACACGCCCTGGAACTGATTCAGGCCCAGCACCATCGAGAGCACCGTGACCACCAGAATGCCGATCAGGATGGCACCACGCACGCGCAGGGCGTCGAGTACGGCAATCAGGAAGAAGCCGAAGATGGCGAGCAGGGCTTGCGGCGAGTGGAGGTCGCCCAGACCGATTTTCGTTGCCGGGTTGGCCACGACGACACCGGCGTTACCGAGCGCGATGATGGCGAGGAACAGCCCGATACCGGCAGCGATTGCACATCGCAACGATTTGGGTACCCCGGCAATCAGCCAGGAGCGTATGCCCGTGACCGTCAGGATGATGAACAGACATCCGGAGATGAACACCGCCCCCAGTGCCTGCTGCCACGTGTAGCCCATTGCGCCGACGACCGTGAAGGCGAAGAACGCGTTCAGCCCCATGCCTGGCGCCATACCGATCGGGTAGTTGGCGACGAACGCCATCACTATCGAGCCGATGGCGGCGGCAAGACAGGTCGCCACGAACACGGCGCTCTTGTCCATGCCGGTCGTGCCGAGGATATTGGGGTTGACGAAAATGATGTAGGACATGGTCAGGAAGGTCGTGAGACCTGCCACCATTTCTGTCCGTACATTGGAGCCATGCTCCTGGAGTTTGAAGAATTTGGTCAGCAACGTGCTCTCCTTGTGACTTTGTTATGCCGTTGTCCGTGTGCGGCGGGGGCGCGCGCATTGTACTGCGCGAGACCCCGTGCGGCCGAGTTTGTCAGAACTTGGTGCGCATGCCCATCCCGAAAGTATTCCCGGCTTCGAGGCCGGAAACCTTGTCGTTCAGATAGGCCACGTAGAGATCCGTGCGCTTCGAGAGGTTGTAATCGTAGCCAACGGCCCAGGTGTTTCGGCTCGTGTCATTCATGCCTGAATTCTTCGTGTAGGCGAACGAAGCCATCACGCTGCCTGCGCCGAGCGGCACCGACACGCCCAACTGCCCCCCGTTCGACGTCAGATTGCCGCCGGTGATGGTGTTCTTGATGTACTGATACTGGCCGTAGAGCTTGACCACCTGAAAGTCGTACGTCAGACCGGCTTGCAGGGCTTGCTGATTGCGAAAGCCAGTGATGCCGGCCTGATCGTCGGGTGTCGAGTCGAACTTCACCTGCTGATAGGCGAGAGTGGCGGCGAGCGGGCCGTGGAAATACATTGCGGCGGCGCTCCACTTGTTCTGGCCCATCTCACCGGCCTTGTTGCCAAAGGCGTACGAGAGGCTGGCGCCCAGCCCCTTGTAGTCGGGGGTGGCATACATCACTGCATTGTTCCAGCCCGAATCACCGACGATGCCCTGGCCCGCGAGGCCGAGGAACGTGTGATAGACCATCGGACTGAACGTGTAGGAGTCGACGAACGGGTTGAACAGAATCGTCGAGACAAAATAGGACGTAGTGAGACGCCCCATCGTGACCGTGCCGAGCGAGTTCGATTGCAGTCCGACGTAGGCATTGCGCGAGAAGAAGCTGTCGCCGGTGAAACGCCCGTAACGTCCGTTCTGCGGCAGGAAAAAGTCTTCCAGGGTGAAGATCGCCTTGAGGCCGTCGCCAAGGTCCTCCGAGCCCTTCATGCCCCAGTAGGACGTGGACATCCCGCCACCGCCTTGTGTCCACGCGCGTTCGCCACCGGGTGCCTTGGCGGCCCCGACCCAGGCGTCGACCTGACCGTAGAGCGATACGTTGGATTGTGCGTGGGCGGCGCCCGCCGCGCCGCAGACCGCGAGGGCGAGCGCGCCCCGCAGCCAACCTGCTGCCTTGCTCATGAATGTGTCTCCGTCTCGTTTTAGTTTGTGCGTGCCTCTGAACTTCTCTTATTCACCGAAGAGTGCAAGGGGGCACGCCTGAGTCATTGACACACTGACTTCGCTTCGCGCGGGTATCGGTGCTGCATTGAGGCGTGATCATTATTATCAAGATGCCTCACGTGACATATCACGTGGCTTTGATACTCGGTATTCCGTTGTCGACGGCACAATTTTCGGGTTAACACCGGCGCTTTACCCCTTGCATGCCGCTGTGGTCTGCCGTCGCCGGGGTCCCCGTTTTCGTCGCTCCACGAAATTCGCTTTGGAAAACGGGGACCCCGCCGACGGCCATCTCCATGCCACCGCTGCGACGCAACCTCCCCCAATACGCACGCCCCCACGACCGCCCGCCTTACCGTCACGACGACACCCTCGACTCATGCGCCCAGGCTCTCGCCGATCGTCCCCACGTGCTTCGCAACTGCTGGGGCCCGATCGTCGAGCGCCTCGTCATCCCCCAAGCACTTCCCACGCCCTGTTTGCAAGCGTTGCCGTGAAATACGGATGTGCCGATACCACCAACGGTGTGGCAACGACGTCGGCAGCTACGGAATTTGCGGACTGTTAGTCGCGGGTGCCGTCGCGAAATGCGCGATGCTCCTGGGTCACGGAGGGTGTTGCAGCGTTGTCGGTAGCCGCGGAGTGTGTGGACTGGGAGGTGGAGGTACTGATGGGGTGTCGAGGGTCTCGTCGCTCGGGCCCCAGCAGTTGCGAAGCACGTGGGGACGGGCGGCGAGACCCTTGGCGCTTGAAGGGCGGGTGTCGTCGTGACGATGGGGATGGGGAGGGACGCGAGGTGGTAAGGGGGATGGGTTGCGACGATGCGAAGGCGTGTTTCGTGCCGTCGGGCCGGTACCCGTTTTCCAAAGCGAATTTCGTGGAGCGACGAAAACGGGTACCGGCCCGGCGGCCGACCGCTGAGTCAAGCGGAGGTCAGCCGTCAGAGGCAGGCCAACGAATTACCGAACAGCACGCCAACTGGCGTTATGCGCTTCGAGCCAGTTTTCGGCGAGCTTGGGGTCGCCATGGCGATTCGGGTGAAACGAGGGCGAGAGGTATTTGAGCATTGGCAAGGTGCTACGCCAGACGACGCCATCACGTCCGAAGAACATCGTGGTGAATCCCCACCAGGTGCGGAGTTTGAAGAGCGTGCCGTCGTGCCAAAGGTTGTTGATTGTTTGCGCGTGGCTTTCCAGTGCGAACATGAACAGCACGTAGACATAGGTGAGGATGCGTTGAAGCTCGCTGCCTCCGAGTGCGCGATACAGATCGAACGCCACGGCCTTGTGTTCGGTTTCCTCGGCGGCGTGCCAGCGCCACATCAGGCGCATCTTCGGCTCTGCCTTTGCGAGCCAGCGGTCGTAACGTAGTGCGCCATCGCCGAACACTGCGGTGCAGTGCTCGTAAGCTGCCGTTACCGCGAGCATATACATCGGCGAGAGCTTGCGGCGACGTGCCCACTGAATGCGCGTCGTCGCCCAGTTTTCCCAGTGATTGACCAGTCCTTGCTTGGTCAGTTGAGCGTTGTACTGGCTGTGCAAGTGACGATGCGTTGCTTCCTGTCCGATGAACTGGGCGATGTCGGCGCGCAGCTTGTCGTAGCGGGCATCGTCGGGCAGACGATCCATCGTGTCGCGTACCGAGTCGATGAACGACTGCTCGCCGACGGGGAAGCTCATCGACAGCGCGTTGTAATACATCGTGCGATACGCATCGCCGCTGTGCCAATGGCGTTCGAACCCACTGGCCAGATCGACAGTCAGTTTGCGTACGGTCAGGGCGGAAATGTCGTTGCTCATGATGTCTTGCCTCTCCGGCGGTAAGGGCGAATTCAAAAATTCCGCGGCTTCCGATAATGCGGAAGACCTGCTTTGTCGCCATCACTTGAGTTTCGTCGTGAATGTGAGCATTATTCATTTTCCAGGCGTCTTGCCGCAACTCGCTTCCTGCTCAGGTTTTCGATATGTCCTCACCCAAGCCGCCCACGACCCCGAGCGCCCCGTCTGCCATGCGAAAGCGGCCGATGCAGGCCCGCGCACAACACACCGTCGAGACCATTTTCGAAGCCACTGCTCAGGTTCTCGACGAAGAAGGGGAGGCAGCGCTCACCACCAATCGCATCGCCCGCAAGGCGGGTTTCTCCATCGGCACGCTTTACCAGTACTTCCCGACCAAAGAGGCGATTCTGCTGGCCATGATTGCGCGCGAACGTCGCCGGGTCATGGATGAACTCAACGAACGCATCGCCCGTGCTGCCGAAGAAGGCGCGGATCCCGAGCGCGTGATTCGCGAACGGCTACGCGTGCTTATCGAAGCGTTCGGCGCAGGCGGGCGCGTGAAGCGCTCGCTCATCAAGATGGCGTGGCAACTCGATCATCACGAGAACATCATGCAGGCCATGCGCGAGGCGGCCGAACATATCGCCGTTGCCATGTCGCGGCGCGACGCGCCCGAGATGCGTCCGCCCACCGCTGCCACCGTCTTCGTGCTCACGCGCGCTGTCATGGGTACGCTGCGCTCGGCCGCCCTCGAAGACTCTCCATTGCTTGGCACGCCCGAGTTCGAAGACGAGCTTTACCGCTTGTGCTGGGGGCTGTTGCGCGCAGACGGCTAAGGGGCGCAAAGCATCGGTCGGCGTCGGCGCTGCCGCAAACCATCAAGGCAGGCCACCCGCCGCGCGAAGGACACCGACCCGATCGATTGACAGCCGATGGACTACGCCGCCGCAACATGTGAACGCTAGAACGCATCTTGCGTAACGCTATGAGCGTGGCTAGAATGCAAACTGATTTTTGGTAAGCGGTGATGTTTTCCGCCGATGCCACGTAAGCGTTCACGTGAACCAACGCATTCTCCGCGACAGCGGCCGGTCAATCCGGCTCGTTGGTCGAGGGGCGTGCGTTCGTCGTGAACACCGGGCTGCCCATTCAGCGCTATCCCCCCGGTTTTCTACGCGCCACAAGCGCCTTCTCCTCCGATCTGCCTGTACCGCCTGTTGGCACCGACGCCCCTGTCGCGGTCGTTCGTTCGCCGGTTCGCACCTGACGTTAGTGCGCCCGCCGGCATCCCTGGAGTCTTCTCGCATGTCGTCGTCTTCTACTGCATCGGCTGATTCAGCCAAGCAAGCGGCCCCCCACGCGGCCGCCGCGCCTGCCAACGCTACGGCGTTGCTCGTGCGTTTCTCGCTCAACGTCTTCCTCGCCTGCCTGACCATCGGCATGTCGCTCTCGGTCGTGCCGCTGTTCGTGCACGACACGCTCGGGTATCACAACGTCATTGTCGGGTTCGCCGTGGGTATCCAGTCGCTCGCGACCGTGCTCACGCGCAAGTTTGCCGGACGTACCGCCGACCAGCGCGGTGCGCGCGTCGCGCTGACTCGCGGGCTGGTGTTCGTCGGCCTGTCCGGTATCGCATTGCTGGTGACCAGCCTGGTGACGTTCGCACCCGCGCCGCGACTCGGTGTGCTCACGATCGCACGCCTGTTGCTCGGCGTGGGCGAAAGCCTTTGCATTACCGGCACGCTGACGTGGGCCATCGGTAGCCTGGGCGCTGCGCAATCAGGCCGCGTGATGTCGTGGACCGGCGCTGCCGTGTTCGGCGGCTTCGCCGTCGGCGCACCGCTGGGACTGGCGCTCTACGGCAGCGCGACGCTCGCAGGCGTTGCCATTGCCATCGGCTTGCTGCCGCTGGCCGGCTGGGCGGTCATCTCGCGCATTCCCGGCGTCGCCCCCGTGCATCACGCCGGCGGCGCGCTGGCGTATTCGCAGGTGCTGCGCATCGTGTTCCTGCCGGGGCTTGCGCTGGCGCTGCAAGGCGTGGGATTCGCCGTGATCGGCGCGTTTGTGGTGCTGTACTTCGACGCCTCGCGCTGGTCGGGCGCGGCTATCGCACTCTCGGCATTCGGTCTGGCGTTCGTGTTGATGCGCCTGATCGGCGGACGCTGGCCCGAACGCTTCGGCAATCTGCGCGTTGCACAAGTCTCGCTGGCGGTCGAAGCGATCGGACTGCTGCTCGTCTGGCAAGCGCCGGTCGCATGGCTGGCGTTGCTCGGTACGGCGTTGGCCGGCGCAGGGGCGTCGCTGATCTTTCCGTCGCTCGGGATCGAAGTGGTCAAGCGTGCACCGGCCGCAAGCCGCGGCACGAGTCTGGGCACGTATGCCGCGTTTCAGGACGTCGCCATTCTGCTGACCGGCCCGCTTGCCGGGGCGGTAGCGAATCCTTTCGGCTATCGCGCAGTGTTCCTGTGCGGCGCGGTGGCGGCGGTGCTCGGCGTGATGGTGGTCGTCACATTGCGTGCACGTCACCGCTGATCCAGCAGCCGACGGCAGCGTCGAGCGGATCGCGCAGCGTCACGGTGATGGCCGAGGGATGACCCATCGCCACGCCCTGACGCACGACGACACCGCGCTCGCCGGGCGCCAGCCAGCCGTAACGGCGTGCGCCATAGAGCAGGGCGGCCGCCGCAATGCCGGTTGCCGCATCTTCCGGATAGCCGGACGAGCGCGGGAACTGACGCGCTTGCAACACCGGCAGTGCACGTCCGTCGCCAACGTCTTCGCGGGCACAGGGGTACAGGCCCGTGGACCCGATGGCGTCGCAGGTGGCGAGCATGACCGTGAAGTCGGGCGTCAACGCCTGCAACTGCTCGACGCTGCGCAACGGCACCAGCGTCTTCACGCGGCTGGTCGCAGCGTTGCAAATGCCTTCGAGGGCGATGTCGTCCGGTGAGATGCGCAACGCAGCGCAAATGGCCGCGATGGCGCTGGCGTCGATGATCGGCTCGGTGCGCCCCGACGGCTGACTCACTTCGATATGTTCGCCATCGGCCGCGAGCCGGCCTTCGACGGGTCCGCTGAGCGTTTCGATGGTGACGGGGCTGCCGTCCCATCGTCCGGCACGACGCAACACCCACAACGCGCCCAGCGTCGCGTGGCCGCACATCTCCATCTCGTGATTCGGCACGAAGAAACGAAAACGCCAGGCGTTACCCGCATGGGCCGGGGTCATCACGAAAGCACTTTCGTGGCCGTAGTGCGCGGCCACGGCACGCATGTCGTCTGCGCTCATGGCATCCGCATCGAGCACGATGGGCGCCGGATTGCCCCCGTTTTCTGCCGCCGGAAAGACACTGACCAGCGAGACTGTCGCCGGAGCGGGAAGGGAGAGCGGAGCGTGTGACGTCATGGCGATTCGCGATTCGGAAAATGTCTCGATGGCAGGTCTCGCGCGGCGTGTCGCCGACCTCACGACAGGCATCGCCATGCACCGCTTGATGCGACCTGAAAACCTCAAGATTACGCGCTAAGCCGCTCGCCTGTCAGGGGGCTGCGTTACGAATTTTCGATCGTTTTTCAGACGCCGCCCTATGGCGATACGCATGTCAGTCGCCGATTGCGCCGCCTCGTGCGGCATTGCGACGTTCGCGTCGCGCGTTATGTCTCATCGTGTCAGGCCACGCGTCGCGTCGTGTCAATGCGACATTCCGACGTTCCCTTCGATTGCAATTTCGGAATGTGACCAATGACCGAGTCAGCGTTTGAAATCGACCGGTGTCCTATGGTTTACAATCCCGTCGGCCTCCCGTTGACGAAAGGGGATGGCAGGGTGAGAAACGTCGCGCAACGGCCCATCCGCCGGGGGCGACGTCCGGAGACAATGCTTCCGGACTCCGCGTGATCGGTTCTTGTACAGCGAGAACCGTGAGGTCTTTCAGAGCGCTCGGGTAGATAAGGCGGCGTGATCGGTGCGAGTGGTCCGGAGGCAGCGTTGCAGTCATGATTCAGGCTGCCTGAGCCTCAATGAGCAGCCAAGCTTCGAAGTGGAGACCATGAGTACTATCGCTAGCGGTGTCAAACCCAACGCGCAGACGCGCGCGATCGAGGCGCAAGCCTATGCAAAAGCGACCTGGCGTTTGTTGCCGTTCCTTTTCCTGTGTTACGTCGCGGCCTATCTTGACCGCGTGAACGTCGGCTTTGCCAAGCTACAGATGCTGAACGACCTTCAGTTCAGCGAGACCGTCTACGGTCTGGGCGCCGGCATCTTCTTCATCGGCTACTTCTTCTTCGAGGTGCCGAGCAACATCATCATGCACAAGGTCGGTGCGCGCCGCTGGATCGCCCGCATCATGATCTCGTGGGCCGTACTCTCGGCAGCCACGCTGCTCGTGAAGACGCCTGCGCAGTTCTACCTCGTGCGCTTCTTCCTCGGTGTGGCCGAGGCGGGCTTCTTCCCCGGCATCGTGCTGTACCTGACCTACTGGTTCCCGGCCCAGCGCCGTGGCCGGATGAACGCGCTCTTCATGATCGGCATTCCTGTCGCGGGCGTGTTCGGCGGCCCGCTCTCTGGCTGGATTCTCGCCGCGTTCAACGACGTGGGTGGCTGGAAAGCCTGGCAATGGCTGTTTTTCATCGAAGCCATTCCGTCGGTGATTCTCGGTGTCATCACGCTGATGTACCTGCCCAATGGCATTCGCGCGGCGTCCTGGCTGACGGAAGACGAGAAGTCGATTCTCGAGCACAACATCGCGCAGGACAGCGCGGGCAAGGCGCAGCATTCGGTCGCGTCGGTGTTTGCGAACGGCCGCGTGTGGCTGATGGCTGCGATCTACTTCTGCTGCATGATGGGCCTGTACGGCATTGGCTTCTACCTGCCGACGCTCATCAAGGCCAGCGGCGTGAAGAGCGCACTGGACGTCGGTCTGCTCACCGCCATTCCGTACGCCTGCGCAGTGGTCAGCATGATCGGTGTTGCGCGCAGCTCCGACCGCACGCGTGAGCGCCGCTGGCACTTCGCCGTGGTGTCGTTTGCCGGTGCCGTCGGCCTTTACCTGAGTACCGTGTGGGGCAACAATGTGCCGCTCGCGATGGTGGCGCTCTCAGTCGGTACGGCGGGCATGCTTGCCACGATGCCGGTGTTCTGGACCTACCCGAGCGCGCTGCTCGTGGGCGGTTCGGCGGCCGCCGCGATCGGCATGATCAACTCGATCGGCAACCTGGCAGGCTTCGTGAGCCCGTTCGTCATCGGCTGGCTCAAGGACGTGACGCAAAGCACCAATGCGGGCATGTACTGCGTGTCGGCGGCGCTGGCGCTTGGCGCCGTGCTCGCACTCACGCAATCGAAGGAACAGGTCAATCGCTGAGTTTTCGCGTATTTCTCTGCGTATTGCTCGCGGATTGATCGGATGAGGCGAGGGGCGGCATCGTTCGCTCTCGCTTCATTGGCGTGAAGCCAATAAAAAAGCTGGCATATGCCAGCTTTTTTATTGGATGCTACCGCGTGCTACCGGGCGGTCTTCGCAGACCGCCCGGCGCGTATCTTCGCTACCTTAGGCCTTCAAGACGCTTTCCAGCGCAGCGTTGAACGTCTTGCTCGGACGCATGACCTGTTCGAGCTTCGCGAAGTCCGGCTTGTAGTAGCCGCCGATGTCCGTCGGCTTGCCCTGCACGGCGGCGAGTTCGCCCACGATGGTCTTCTCGTTCTCGGTCAGTTGCTTGGCGAGCGGGGCGAAGGTCTTGGCCAGTTCGGCGTCGTCCTTTTGCTCGGCCAGTTCCTGCGCCCAGTACATGGACAGATAGAACTGGCTGCCACGGTTGTCCAGCTCACCGGTCTTCGGCGACGGACCCTTGTTGTTGTCGAGCAGCTTGCCGGTGGCAGCGTCCAGCGTCTTGGCGAGGATCTTGGCGCGTTGGTTGCCCGTCTTGATGCCCAGGTCTTCCAGCGAGACAGCCAGTGCGAGGAATTCACCCAGCGAGTCCCAGCGCAGGTGGTTTTCTTCCACCAGTTGCTTCACGTGCTTCGGTGCCGAGCCGCCGGCGCCCGTCTCGTACATGCCGCCACCCGCCATCAGCGGTACGATCGACAGCATCTTGGCGCTGGTGCCGAGTTCCATGATCGGGAACAGGTCGGTCAGGTAGTCGCGCAGAATGTTGCCGGTCACCGAGATGGTGTCCAGACCGCGGATCACGCGCTCGAGCGTGTAACGCATGGCGCGCACTTGCGACATGATCTGGATGTCGAGGCCGGTGGTGTCGTGATCCTTCAGGTACTTTTCGACCTTCTTGATCAGTTCGGCTTCGTGCGGACGATACGGGTCGAGCCAGAACACGGCCGGCATGCCCGAGTTGCGCACGCGGTTCACGGCGAGCTTCACCCAGTCACGGATCGGTGCGTCCTTGACCTGGCACATACGCCAGATGTCGCCGGCTTCCACGTTTTGCGAGAGCAGCACTTCGCCCGTGTCGATGTCGACGATGTTCGCCACGCCGTCTTCGGCGATTTCGAACGTCTTGTCGTGCGAGCCGTATTCTTCTGCCTTTTGCGCCATGAGGCCCACGTTCGGCACCGTCCCCATCGTGGTCGGGTCGAATGCGCCGTTCGTCTTGCAGAAGTTGATGATTTCCTGATAGATGCGGGCGAACGTGCTTTCCGGGATCACGGCCTTCGTGTCCTTCGGACGGCCGTCGGCGCCCCACATCTTGCCGCCGAGGCGGATCATGGCGGGCATCGACGCATCGACGATCACGTCGTTCGGTGCGTGCAGGTTCGAGATGCCCTTGGCCGAGTCGACCATCGCCAGTTCCGGACGGTGCTCGTGGCAGGCGTGCAGATCGCGGATGATCTCTTCGCGCTTCGAGCTGGGCAGCGATTCGATTTTCTCGTACAGGTTCACGAGACCGTTGTTGACGTTCACGCCCAGTTCGTCGAACAGCTTGCCGTGCTTCTCGAAGGCTTCCTTGTAGAAGATCTTCACGGCGTGGCCGAACACGATCGGGTGCGAGACCTTCATCATGGTGGCCTTCACGTGCAGCGAGAACATCACGCCGGTCTTGCGCGCGTCTTCCATCTGTTCTTCGTAGAAGTCGCACAGCGCCTTCTTGCTCATGAACATGCTGTCGATGATTTCGCCGTCGAGCAGCGAGACCTTCGGCTTGAGGACGATCGTCTTGCCGCTCTTGGTGACGAGTTCCATCTTGACGTCACGGGCGCGGTCGAGGGTCATCGACTTTTCGCCGTGGTAGAAGTCGCCATGCTTCATGTGCGCCACGTGCGTGCGCGAAGCCATGCTCCACTCGCCCATGCTGTGCGGGTGCTTCTTGGCGTAGTTCTTGACGGCGAGCGGGGCGCGACGATCCGAATTGCCTTCGCGCAGCACCGGGTTCACGGCCGAGCCCAGGCACTTCGAGTAGCGCTTCTGGATGGCTTTTTCTTCGTCGGTCTTCGGATCCTCCGGATAGTCCGGGATCTTGTAGCCCTTCGATTGCAGTTCCTTGATGGCGCTCTGAAGCTGGAACACCGATGCGCTGATGTTCGGCAGCTTGATGATGTTCGTGTTGGGGTCTTGCGTCAGACGGCCCAGCTCGGCGAGGTTATCCGGCACGCGCTGTTCTTCCGTCAGGAATTCGGGGAATTCGCCGAGGATACGGCCCGCGACCGAAATGTCGCTCGTCTCGACCGACACGCCCGCCGGTGCCGTGAACGTACGGATGATCGGGAGGAAAGCGCTGGTGGCCAGAAGCGGTGCTTCGTCGGTCAGGGTGTAGATGATGCTGGATTGCTGCGTACTCATCGCTGGTCTCGGATTCAAGAAGCAGGGAAAGGTGGGGGAACGCCGCTGACTGAGGTGACAGTCCGCTGCCATGACAAATTTCCCTGATTGTGACACGGGTCGGGGGCAAAACTGAAATGCCTTTTCGTAATGTGAATGCTTGGGTCTTATATAAGACTGATGCTGTGGGCCGCATAACTTCGTGGAAAACCCCGCAGAGTGAGGCGGGGCTTCGGTGAGCCCGGGTAATGAGGGAGGTATGGAGGATGAGGGCGTCGATGAGTTTCTCTAGTTAATAGAAATAATTTATCGACTGTCGTGCGGCAGTGGGATGCCAAGGGCGAGCATTCAGCGAACGCGACGGGCGCGCGAGACTCCGATTTTGCGTTTGTCAGGCGCGAGGGACTGCGTTGCAGTGACGTTTTCTGCTTTCCTTGCGGGCGGTGCGTGCGCTTCGGAAAACGCTGCGGCTCGGCTGCCGATGCTCGTTTCCCCGTTTAGTCCGATCCGTCCAGCAAGTCCTCGACAGCCGGTGTACTGACCGGTGCTGCTGGGAGAAATGCGGTGGTCGTTGATTCGTTGACGAAACTGGATGTGCGTGCGACCGGCGCAGCGGGATTTAAGCGCTGAGGGGAGGAGGGCGATGGGGGCATGGGGTGCTCCCGTCGTTGGCGTAAGCGCAGCGATACGCTTGAAGGCGCCGAAAACAAAAAGGGCCGACGCATTGTCGGCCCTTCGAATCTGGTGGGTAGTACAGGGATTGAACCTGTGACCCCTGCCGTGTGAAGGCACGTGAGAGACCCAATAGCTACGCACGGTTTCAGGTGATTTCTGCGTTTATCATGCGCGTACAAGACTCTTGGCGAGAAATGAGCGTAGATGGGAACGATTGGCAAGTATGTAGCGAAAAATAGGGCGGTGACATTTCAGGCAAAGGTGCGGCGGAAAGGGGCGCCCACCCAAACGCGGAGTTTCCGAGAGAAGAGGGGCGCAGAAAAGTGGGTAAGGGCCGCCGAGGCTGCGCTGGATCGCGGGGAGAGCTGCCTAAGCCTAACAAGCCGCAACCGGACGGTCTGAACACTTCAGCGGACGTGCTGCGGCGGTGTAGGGATACCGTTTGCCCGGACCATCGAGGCGGGCGGATCGAGGTTTTGAAGATCAACGAATGGCTTCGAGAGCATGATTTTGTGCGAATGGCGCTCGCAGGCGTGGATGCCGCGTTCATGGTCGCGTGGAGGGGTGTGCGGCTGAAAGAGGTCAAGCCGGGGTCCGTTGCGCGTCAAATGAACTTGCTCTTTGCCGCCATCAATCGCGCTAGGGCGGAATGGGGCTGTGCAATCTCGGAGTGCAAGGTCGCAAGGCCGAAAAGTCCGCCGCATAGTGACCGCATTCTCAGCGAGGACGAGGAAGCCGAGTTGTCCGCGAAGGCGGGTGAATTCAGGCCCGTTATCGAGTTCGCGGTAGCCACCGCCATCCGGCAGGGGGAAATTGCCGCGCTCAAGTGGGCGGATATCGATTTGACGCGCAAGGTTGCCCGCTTGCACACGTCCAAGAATGGCCTTCGTCGTGACGTACCTTTATCGACACGGGCGATTGCCGCGCTGGACGGATTGGAGCAGGGTGATGGGCCGGTGTTCGGGATGAGCGCGGAGGCGATAAAGCGCCGATTTATCAGTCTCGTTCGGAACGCGGGCATCGAAGGGTTGAGATTCCACTATCTGCGCCACACGGCTATTACCCCATATGCCCGTGCGGGCTTGAACCCGATTCAGCTGGCAGTGATCAGCGGACATAAGGACATCCGAGTGCTCTCTCGATATACCCACCTGAAAGCTGACGAATTGGTTGGACTGATGGGCTAATCGTCAGGTAAGCGTCGCGCGGCGGATTTATGGGCCTCGCCGTGCGGTTGGGACGGCACAAGGTAGGCAATTGGGGCTAGCGTCGCTATTTGGTGTATTTACCACGGAAGGCCCGGGGGGGGCTTCAGCCGCTGGGCGATTTGGATCGGAATGTCTATGTCCGCCGCGTTATATCCCCACTTAGTGCCGCCCACACGAAAGAGTCGCACGCCTTGCCGTCTGAATTGGTATCCGCCGCAAAAGCAATCAGCAGTCATCGGGCCTCCTGCCGTTTGACCCTCGCGGCAAAGTTACCTCCGCGAAGCCACCGGTCGGCCATATTGGCCATACGTCTGGACAGTGTCTTGGTCGACTGCGTAATACGACGTTTGTGCGGCTGCGAGCATCAGTATCGACAATATCAACAAGGTGACGGGTTTTTTGAGCATTCATTTTCTGACCGTCTGAAGTGGATAGGTCCGAGGCGATTATCGGGTGATTTTTATACGGTGTGTCCACATTTTTCACTCACAATGAATGTCCCCTGCCTATGCTGGTCGGCCGATTACGGGCGGCATTTGCTTTGACGTTCTCGCTGGACTCCCTGCGGACTTTGCGGTCGTTGTTTGGGTGCTGAGTTTCCTAGCTGTCCGCGTGCGGGTGGCTGTTGCGTAGACATGCTCAGTCGGTGCGTTTTCCGGTGCTAGACTTCATGTCACCAAATTTCGCCGCAAGGATCGATTGGGAATGGATAAGAAATATCAAGTGTTCATTTCGTCCACCTTTAAGGACATGAAGGACGAACGACAGGCCGCCGTTCAGGCGATTCTGGATGCTGGGCACATACCTGCCGGTATGGAATTGTTTGCCGCTTCGGATAAGAAGCAGATTGAGGTAATAAAACTCTGGATCGATCGTAGCGATATTTTTATGCTGATTCTTGGCGGTCGATACGGGACCGTTGAGGCCGAATCTGGCAAGAGCTACATTCAATTGGAATATGAGTATGCTATCGAGACGGGAAAGCCGCTGTTTGCGTTGTACTTAACCGATGAGGCGATAGATCAGAAGGTTAAGAGGCATGGCTTGGACGTCGCAGAGCAGGATGATACTAAATCTTTTAAAGAGTTCCGTGCAAATGTCATGGGCAAGATGTGCCGCGCGGTGGATGAGAGCAAAGATATTTTCATCGAAGTGCCAAAGGCTATCCGTGATCTGGCTGAAGTTTACAGACTGGAGGGTTGGGTGCGAGCTTCGCGAGTCGTTGATACGGAACCTTATAGCGAAGAAATAATGCGGCTTAAGGATGAAATTGCGGTGCTAAAGATCGATGGAGATAAAGCTTGCAGTGAAAAAAAGCGCTTCGCAATGCAAGGGGAAAGAATAGAAAAGAAAAAATTATATTTGAATGAGATGGATGCGCTGTCCGCAGTCGGATTTGCAGATGGATTCCAGGAGTCCAGATTGGATGTGCATTTGGACCTGAACATTGCGGTTTCTGGTGCAAAGGGGGATATCCAGAACGTTCGATGGACGGGAACTTATCTGGACTTGTTTGCTAAAATTAGTGGCACTTTGGTTTCGAATCCTACTGACGAACACGTTCGGCGCCTCATATTTGGGCTTGTTCGTGAACATGCGGACGTAGTGGGTGTTGTTGAGGGGAGGTCGTACGTCCGTATGATGGCGAAGTTCGTTGAGTTGGGGGTGATAGAGCCGCCAGCAGGCGATAGGCGTTGGAAACTCACACCTAACGGAAAAGCTTTGTTCGCGAAGCTTTACGTGAAAAATGGGAGGGAATTATTCACGCGGATTTTTGGGCAAGAATAAGTGACTTTTGACGGGGTGGGGGACGAGCGGGCGAAGTCCCCGCGCCGCTTAGGCGGTCGCACCCCCAATTCGATCAGTGGAAACCTAAACGATAAAGGACACTTTGAAAGCTACAAAGCAAAGCGAAACGCCTAACGAGGCGGTCGAGATAGACACCTAATCACAGGGTACCGCGAGGCGCTATATGGGACCATGCCTGGCGCGAAGTACTGCGATTGGGTGCGGCTCATCTCTGTGTTAGTCCGCGATAAACCTAAATCACTAGTTCGCCTCATGTTCATACTCATCGAAGACCGTGCCGAAATTCGCAAGGCACAGTCCGACCTAGAAGCCACGATCAGGCGCGAGTTCCCAACAACTGAGATTCGAGATATTGGCTGGCAGGGCGGCCGACAACCGCAGGCGAAGGTTTGCACTGACGGGATTTACTGGTTTTGGTCATCCGACCACAAGAACACTGTACCCAACCCCCGACGGTTAAACTGGTTTGGTCGAATGGGAGACGGCCGCGGCGTGGCGATCGCAGTAGAGGTGAACACGTCGTACGCGGGCCGCAACGATTCGATAGCCGGGTTCTTCGCACGGAATACTAAAAACGGCCGGACGTACCTGTTCCACTCTGGACGCGTTGGAGGCGGCGCTGAAGGCGTCAAGAAGGATGCGCTCGTGGCTTGGTCGGACCTTGAATTGCAACCCATTTACGCCAGCGACGGATCGCACAAGGAAGGGATTCTTGTCATGCCAGTGACTGGACGCGGAGCGGTTCGTCCAGCAATTGCATATATCCAAGCCATAATTGAGTTCAAGGCAGCTGTCCGCAACGGAGACACGAAGACCGGAAAAGCTCTAAGGAAAGAGCGAAGGCTCCGCGAGTACTTCGATGAGTTCTTTGGCCGAAAGAAGGGAAAGGCTGTCGCACGCGAGATCGACTATGTTTCCAGGCACGGTGAGGTAGTGAAGGCGCTACACCACTGGCGCAAGCGAAAGGGCTTAGTTGCTGGCCAGCGTGTCGTCAAGACAGCGCTTCTTGACCTCGGAATCTCCCAAGGCACCGAACTCATTGAGGCCTACGAGGTGAAGACTTCGGCCGCGCGCGGTGACATATACACCGGAATCGGTCAACTGACTGTCCACGCCAAGAGTCGTAATTGCTCGCGTACCCTCGTGATTCCCGCAGATGACGCTTTGGCCCCGGACTTGGCCGCAGCATTGGAGCGAAACAACATCCACCTGAAATTGTATCGGCTCACGGAGACCCAGGTTACGCTGGTTTGAACGCGCCCCGCTCGCTGCGAGATGCGGTTACCCCTCGCTCAAGCTTAACCGCTGCGGCAGGCTCTGGAAGCCCACCTTCGCTGGCAGCGAAGCTCGGACGTTGAGCGTTCGCTTTCACTTTCCGGCGCCGGCTGCTTCTGACCGAATCGAGTCAGTTGATCGAGATGGGGGGCAGACCTTCGAAGCGGTTGCATCTTCTTCCAAAGTAGGCAAATCGCGTAGACTGCTCGCCGTCTCGTCACAAACAATGAGGTGAAAAATGTGGGGGCTCGACGCAAAAGACTGGGTTTTAGTTGGCTCAACGGTTGCCGGACCGGTCCTCGCCGTGCAGGCGCAAAAGTGGGTGGAGCGCGCGCGAGGCGACAAACCGGCGTGTTCTTGTTTTCACCGCGCTAATGGCGACGCGTCAATCGCGAATTTCGATGGAGCATGTGCGGACGCTGAACTCCATTGATTTGGCGTTCTAAGGCCGGCGCGTGCTCGGTATCACCATGCGTCGGCCGAAGTCTCAGGCAGTGCTGGACGCGTGGGATGACTACCATGCCCATCTAAGCCTATCAGAGGAACGCAGGCCAAAGAATGATGCAGAGTTTCGTGATTGGGCCGGTCGAGGAGATGAGTTGTTCACCAACCTGCTGGAGCGACTTGCAGCGGCAACAAACTTCAAGTTTGACCGCCAGCAACTAAAAGCCGGGAGCTATTCTCCGGAAGCTCACGGCACGGTGGAGCTTGAGCAGCATGCCGTGAGGAAACTTGCGCTAGATGTGATGTCAGGTCAAAAGCCACTCGCAATGGAAGTAAAAGCGGGGCCGATTGATGCCGCTGCTGCTGAACAGCGGCGAAATGGGCAGGCTGAGTTGGTGAGGAATCAGCGCGAGTTGATGGGAAGCTTGGCGCTAATACTGGGAAGGCTCACCGACGGTGCTATTGGTGTTGTGGGAGAAGCGCCGGTTGAAGCGCGTGGGGACGCCCCGGACCGGCAGGCTTAATAATCGTTTCCGGCAATGTATGGAGCATGATCTTTGCGCCGAAGGTCAAAGCTAGGCTCCCGTGCGTATCGCCGTGAATCACTGTCTATCGAGTCCGGCAGGGTAAAATAGGTGCGTCGAAGCAATCCGGTTGGGGCCTAAAACCAAGCAGAATTCGCCGGAGCCGTAGGACGCGCATAGGACTCGCGTGGTCTTTTGCGACACAGCTAAGAAGTGGCGCGCGGAAAAGAAAAACGGCCTAGGTCGTTAAACCTAAGCCGTTTTTTTTCTGGGAAAACTCACCAGAGAATCTGGTGGGTGGTACAGGGATTGAACCTGTGACCCCTGCCGTGTGAAGGCAGTGCTCTACCGCTGAGCTAACCACCCAAATCATTAGCTAAATCAATGATTTAGTGTCGATTGCTGAAGCTTTCGTTTCGCAATCAGGAGCAGAACTTTAACCGTTTTAGCCGAAGCCTGCAACCTTTCTTTTGTTTTTTTGCTGCCGCCGTGACGATATCTCTCGATCACTTCACGTCGTTTCTTGCGATGACTCGCAAGCAGCAAAGACAGCGATTATAGGGATGTTTTTTGCGTTTGGGAAGCCCTTCGTGCGACTTTTTCGCAAAGTCTCAGACCGTGCTGCGGTGCTGCGCGAACTTACGCGGCGGGGGACGCATCGCCTTCGGGCGGCGCGGGTTCCTTGCGCCACACGCACGTGCCCTTCATGCCCTTGTCGATGCCGTTCAGTACATCGTCGTGCATCGCAATCTCTTCGCTCGCCGCGGCAATGACAGGCAGGTTGAACTGACTCAGCGAAATCTTCTCGCGATGCACGCCCGCTTCGCCTTCGTCGCCGTCGTTCGTGTCGATGACGAGGCTTTCCTGGCCGCGCGTCATCGCGAGATAGACGTCGGCGAGCAGTTCCGCGTCGAGCAATGCGCCGTGCAGTGTACGGTGCGCATTGTTCACGCCCAGACGTTCGCAGAGCGCGTCGAGTGAGTTGCGTCGGCCGGGGAACATCTCGCGAGCGAGCATCAGTGTGTCGATCAGGCTGGCGCAGTGCTGCATGAACGGAGGCCAGCCAAGGCGGCCGAACTCCATGTCCAGGAAGCCCAGGTCGAACGCCGCGTTGTGGATGATGATCTCGGCGCCGCGGCAATACTCACGCAACTCTTCAGCGATCTCGGCGAATTTGGGTTTGTCGGAGAGGAATTCGGTGGTCAGCCCGTGCACGGCCAATGCGCCCGGATCGCTGTCGCGCTCGGGATTGATATAAAAGTGCAGGTTGTTGCCGGTCAGGCGGCGATTGACCAGTTCGACGCAACCGATTTCCAGCAGACGGTCCCCCGTCTTGGCATTCAGGCCGGTGGTTTCGGTATCGAGGATCAGTTGTCGCATGATGTTCGGTGAGTCTGATGTGCTTTCGGAATTGGCTTGCCGAGGGGCGTAACGGTTCACGCAACCTCTCACGCAACGCGCGGATAGTGCTCATGTGTCTGCGACACGGTGCCGATCGGCGCCGTTGCGCTAAGCGCGACGCAGACTTTCCACGCCGCGATTGGCCAGTTGATCGGCGGCTTCGTTGCCTTCGTGTCCTGCGTGGCCCTTCACCCAGCGCCAGTCGATCTCGTGCTTCTGCGAGACGGCGTCGAGCGTCTGCCAGAGGTCGGCGTTTTTCACCGGCTCCTTGGCGGCCGTCTTCCAGCCACGTGCCTTCCAGCCGTGAATCCACTCGCTGATGCCTTTCTGGACATACTGCGAGTCGGTGTGAAGCACCACGTGGCAGGGTTTGTTCAGGGCTTCGAGCGCGCGAATGACGGCAAGAAGCTCCATGCGGTTGTTGGTGGTATTGGCTTCGCCGCCGAACATTTCCTTGCGGTGTTTGCCCGCGACGAGCAGGGCGCCCCAGCCACCGGGGCCGGGATTGCCTTTGCAGGCACCGTCGGTGTAGATCTCAACTTGCGGCAAGGTCATCTCTCAAACAATCAATCGGACGCTTCGGTCGCTTCGGCCATCTGGCGGTGCGTGGTGTTGGGCGTGGCCACCGGTGCCGCCGCCGGCTGGAGGGCGAGTATACGCTTGCGGACTTTGCCGACCAAGCGCATGCCCCGTACCCGCTTGACTGCCCGCACCGCATAGAGCGCACCGAAGATCGGCCACCAACGATCGCCCGCCGGTTCCATGAACTCGAATCGTTGCAGCCAGTGATCGCCGCGCAGGGGCGGGCGATAACAGCCGAAGCGTCCGCGATCGATGTCGAATGACAGCAGCTTGAGCCAGTCTTTCAGACGCGTGAACGTGATGAGATCGGCACCCGGCGGCAGGAACGGTGCGCCGGCGAGTTTGCCCAGCTCCTCGCGCGCGCCCCACAGGCTCAGATTGTTGAAGCCGGTAATGATGACCTGCCCCTCGGGCACGAGAATGCGCTCGACCTCGCGCAGGATGTCATGAGGATTCTCGGCAAACTCAAGCACATGGGGCAGCACGACGAGGTCCGTACTCGCCGTGGCGATGGGCAACTCGTCGAACCGGCTCACGAGGATGTCGCGCGCGACCATGACAGCCGCGCCGGTGCCGCATGACGGCGAGCCGCCGGTCGTGTCGCTGGCGGCCTTGGTCATGAGCGCAGGGGCTTCGGCGCCGCGTGCGGCGGGAAGAATGAGCCCGCGGTAAGGCATGCGGTTTTCGCGCAGCGTATCCAACTCGGGACGGCCGAGTTGCAGCGCGTGATAGCCGAACAGATCCCCGACCCATTGATCGAAGAGGGCCTGTTCCCATGCGAGCGCGTAGCGGCCTGGCGGTGAGACGAGCCAAACAGGCCAGTCTATAATTGGAGGTTCTGACATGGTGGCGAGTATATATGGATGCGCACGCAGATGCGGCGAGTAAGCAGTCGACCGGTACACTGACCGTCTTTCCCGTCCCCGCGTTTCAGGATAATTATCTCTGGGTCATCGATAACGGTGAAGATGCCGTGGTCGTCGATCCGGGCGACGCCGCACCGGTACTCGCCTATCTCGAAGCGCGCCACCTCACCCTGCGCGCCATTCTCATCACCCACAAGCATGCCGACCACATCGGCGGCGTCGACACGCTGCTGGCGCATTTCAACGTGCCGGTGCACGGCCCGGCCCACGAAGCGATCGCGTGTGTCGACCACCCGCACAACGGCGGCGAGACGGTCCATATTGCGGCCCCGGCCATGACGCTGGAAGTGATCGACGTGCCCGGCCACACGTCGGGACATATCGCTTACTTCCTCGGTGCCGGTGCGGCAGGCGCGCCGCATCTCTTCTGCGGCGACACGCTGTTCTCATGCGGTTGCGGTCGCCTGTTCGAAGGCACGCCTGCACAGATGCTCGCGTCACTCGATTCGCTGGCCGCGCTGCCACCCGCCACGCTCGTGCATTGCGCGCACGAGTACACCCTCTCGAACATTCGCTTCGCGCTGGCAGTCGATCCGAACAACGCGGCACTCGCCGCGTGGCAGCAGGAGGCCACGGCGCTTCGCGCTGCCGGGCGTCCGACCCTGCCCACCACGCTCGCCCAGGAGCGGGCGACCAACCCCTTCCTGCGCAGCGACGCCCCGGCGGTCATCGCTGCCGCCCAAGCGCATGCCGAACGCCCGTCGCTTTCCCGCGAGGCGGTATTCGCGACCATACGAGGCTGGAAAGACACCTTCCGCTAATCGTGAGCGCGTCATGCTGTCAATAGTGTGACGCGTCATGACCTCTGCCACAAAGCGGGCGTTGACAGGTTGGGACACGCCTGCTCCGCCTTGCCAAATCGCCCCGGATGTGAAGTTTCGGCGTCATTTCGATGGCATCGTATACGCAACTAAGGTGTGTCGCTTCGGCCACACCACATGAAACCGAACTCAGGGATAACCCCTAATTTTGAGGCGTTTGGGCGTAAATTCTGCAAAAAAATTAGGCAGAAAGGTTGACGCATCCGAAGGGTTTCCTTACCATCCTTGCCAATTTCATGAAGATGTCACCCAATTCGAGCCCGATCAATGCGACTTATCGTTAGCTTGCTACTGACGCTGCTTCTAGCGGCTTGCGCCAGCACAGCGCCGACCACAGGTGCGTCGAATTCCACCCCCGAAGCGCAGAGCAAATCACCTCTCGCGTCGACTGCCAAAGGCAAGCAACGAGTCTCCAGCGATCAGACGATCGATCTCGATAAAGACTCGCTGAACGATCTGGCCTACGGCAGCGACGACGCCGATCTCTGGTCACGTATCCGCCACGGTTTCGCCATCCCCGATCTGGACACCGACCTCGCGCAGGACCGCACGCAGTGGTACGCGCAGCGTCCCGAATACGTCGAGCGCATGATCCAGCGCTCGGACAAGTATCTGTTCCACATCGTTGAAGAACTCGAGCGTCGTCATATGCCGACGGAGCTGGCGCTGCTGCCGTTCGTGGAAAGCGCGTACAACCCGCAGGCGCTCTCGACGGCCAAGGCCGCCGGTATGTGGCAGTTCATTCCGAGCACCGGCAAGACGTACAACCTCAAGCAGAACATGTTCCAGGACGAGCGCCGCGACGTGCTCGCCTCGACGACCGCCGCGCTCGATTACCTCTCCAAGCTCTATGCGATGTTCGGCGACTGGCATCTGGCGCTCGCGGCCTATAACTGGGGCGAGGGCAACGTGCAGCGCGCGATCGATCGCAATCAGGCGCAAGGGCTGCCCACGGATTACCTGAGCCTGCGTATGCCGACCGAGACACGTTATTACGTGCCGAAGCTGCAAGCGATCAAGAACATCATTGCGCACCCGGACCTCTACAGCGTGAAGCTGCCGGAGATTCCGAATCACCCGTACTTCGTCAGCGTGACCACCAAGCGTGATATCGACGTGGCGCTCGCCGCAAAGCTCGCCGATCTGCCGCTCGACGAGTTCCGCGCACTCAACCCGTCATTCCGCAAGCCGGTGATTCTGGGCGCTGCACAGCCGCAAATTCTCCTGCCGTTCGACAGCGCCGAAGTGTTCCAGCGCCGACTGAAGGGCTACGACAAGCCGCTCTCGAGCTGGACGACGTACACGTCGGCATCGCGTGAGCGTCCGGAAGACGTCGCGCGCAAGTTGGGTGTCGACGCTGCGGTGATCCGCTCGGTCAACAACATTGCACCGCGCATGCGCCTGAAGGCCGGCTCGACGCTGCTGGTGCCGCGCTCGGACGACATCGATCAGGACATCAGCGCGTCGGTGGCCAGCAACGCCGTGCTGGCGCTGGAGCCGGATCTTCCCGATACCCGCAAGGTCATGGTGCGCGCACGCAAGCACGACACGCTCGCCGCCGTTGCCTCGCGCAGCGGCGTGAGCGTGGCCCAGATCAAGAGCTGGAACCGTCTGCGTCGCGATACGCTCACGTCCGGCCAATTGCTGGTGCTGCACGTGCCGGTCAAGGATGCCTCGCGCGTGATGGCCGCTTCGGCCGAACCGGCGGCACCGGCTGCCGCCAAGGACGACGACGCGCCGCGCACGCGTATGGTGCGTGGTAAGAACGGCAAGATGATCCGTGTGGTCGACCGCGCCCCGGCCAAGGCCGCTGTCGCCAGTAGCAAGACGGCACCGGCCAAGTCAGCGTCGAAAGCGCCCGCCAAGGCCCCGGCCAAGACGGTTGCCAAGACGGCTGCGAAGCCTGCCGCCAAGGCCCCTGCAAAGGTCACCAAGACGGCACAGCGCTAAGGGCCAGCCTTCCGGTTCGCCAGGCGATCATCGCATCGCCGACGGCGGGGAGTCATCGCCGAAGTCAAACAGAACGCCCGTGAGGATGTCCCTCACGGGCGTTTTGCTTTGTGGATTGCCGACGCCCCTCACGTCTCTGGACTGGCTTCACACTCGCTTCGGAAAATTCCCATCAATGGACCGGCTCTCATTTCCTATGATGAAGACGCGGACGATACCGTTCGTTTTCACTCAAAAAGGAGTCCTAAATGAGTAAGGCAATGGGAACCATGAAGGAAGTGACCGAACTCGACGCACTCGCCTCGGTGGATGCCACTCATGCCACGCGCGGTGTTCTTGGCAACGCCGCAGAAGGCATCACCGTGCTGCCGCTGTGCTTCCAGCCGATTTGCATTCCGACGCTGCCGCCGTTGACCGGAGGTCATGCCTGAGGTGACAGATTCGATGCGAATCGGAACCGGCGCGTGTGCGGACGCGCCGGTTTTCCATCATCTGGCACCTGATGTGCACGTCGCGGGTATCGACGCGCACATGGTGGTGCTCAAACTCTCCCACGATCGCTACTTCAACCTGTCCTACGCGCATTCGCAGGCGCTGCGACGTCTGATCGGCTGGCAGCACGACCCCGAGATGTCGTTTGAAACATTGCCCGCGATGCAGGCCATGTTCGACGCGGAAGGCATTCTGGCGCCCGGGGAGCAGACCGTCCCTGACACGCGGCATGCCATGCGGGACATGCCGCCTCGGGTGGGGTTTGATGCCTGGTTAGCGATGCCTGCCGATCTTGCGAGCCCGCCCCGAATGCGCGATGTGCTTCGTGCGAGCTATTGGCTTTGGCGAGCGCAACGTGCGACACGTCGCCAACGCATGGCTGGCGTGATCGCGGAGGTGCGTGCGGCGCAGGTGACTCGCTCGACGCATTACGGTTTGCCCGGCGACTATGCGCGGTATGTCGGCGCAATGCACCGTGCCGCGTTGCTCTATCCGCAGTGCTCACCCTGTCTGCCGTGGTACGCGGCGCTTGCGATGTGGTGTGCGCAGGATGGCCTGCGACTTCAATTGGTCGTCGGCGTTCAGCGACAGCCTTTCTATGCCCATGCATGGGCGGAGGCGCAGGGGCGGGTGATCGGCGACGATCCGCGCCGTCGCGAACAACTGGCCGTGATCTTCGAGACCCCCGCCTGAGCCACGTTGCGTGGCTTCGACGTCACGCCTCAATTCAAACGGAGCCCGCCATGAAACTTGCCCGCCTGAGACCAGGACCGGCAGAGCGTTACGTGTCGTTTCCAGGCGCTGTCGCGCTGCGAGGACTGGATGGCCAGCCCGTCGCCCGCATTCGTCCCGAAGGCGGTGGAAACCGCCAACATACGAGCGGCCAGAGCGAACTGCTCGCGTGGTACGTGAGCGGCCGCGTGTATCGCAAGGACGATGGCCACGAAGTACCGCCGGGACTTGAACTGGCCCGCATGGCGATCGAGTCGCCGGAGCGCTTCGTCGATCAGTACTGGGGGCACTATCGGATCATCGTGCATGACCGCTGGTGCGGCGCAACGCTCGTGCTTTGCGACCCGTGCGGGCATTGCCCGACGTATTACCGGTTCTGCCGGGACGGGGCGGTGCATGTTGCGTCGGACCCGGCATCGATCACGGACGCCAGTCCGACGTTCGATAGCAACGCGCTCAAGTCCTTCCTCGTTCATGGCGACGTTGGCAGCGTGCAGTGCGCGCTCCACGACGTGGAGCGACTGCCGCTGGGCCACGCGCTGTGGATTCCCGAGCGAGGCGCGCCGAAGACGCGCGTCGTGTGGTGGCCGTCGTGGCGATCGAATAAGGGGGCGCATGAGGCGGGCGAGGTGGCGTCGGGCAACGGGCTGCTCGGATTGCTGCGACGCTCGGCTGAACGTTGTCTCGGAGACAGGCCCGCGGTGCTGGAGTTGTCTGGCGGTGTCGAGTCCACGTCGCTCGCATTGGCGCTGGCCGAATCTGGCCGTGCAGACACCTGTACGGCGGTGAATCATCGCGATCCGGCATCGCCTTCGAGTGACGAGTCGCATCACGCGCACAGCGTCGCGCGGCATGTGCGCATGGCCTTCGAGCGCTTCGATATCGAACATGGCGCGTTTTCTCCGCCCGCGACGATTCCGCGTCTCGCACGTCCCGCGATGCATCTGTGCATGCTCGCGCAACTCGACGCCGTACGCGAACGGCTGGCGTCGTACCAGGATCACCGGCTCGTGAACGGTCACGGCGGTGACGCGATCTTCCTCGCCCCGCCACCCGACGGCGCGTTTCTCGACGCCTTCGCCGACGGCCAGTGGCGGCGGGCGTTCGGCGCATGGCGCGATCTGGCGGTGATGCAACGTTTGCCGCTGTGGTGGGTGATGCGCTGCGCATTCGCACAGTTGCGGCAGCGTCACGCGAACCCCCTGGCCGCGCAGGCTGACGGCTTGCTCACGGCGGCGGCACGCGATAACGAGCTCAAGCGCACGGAACCGCTCGCACAGGCGTGGCTCGCGCAATGGCCGCTTCGCCTGCGCCCGGGCAAGCGGGCGCAGATTCTCGGCACGCTCGGCAATCTTCGCGACATCGAGGTGTATCCGTCGCTGGCGCCGGCCGGCACGGTATTCCCGTTCCTGACGCAGCCGGTCGTCGAAGCCGGTTTCGCCATGCCCACGTACCGGCTCTTCAATGCGATTCACAACCGTTTGCCGTTGCGCCGCGCGGCCTATCTTGCGAGCGGCCTGCCGAATCTCTGGCGACGCGACAAGGGCATGATGACGGGCATTGTGGGCGCTGGGGTGGCCGCCAATCTCGCGCATGTGGAAGAGGTCTGTCTGGAGGGCTATTGTGCGGCGTCGGGATGGATCGACCGCGACGCGTGCCGCCGCGCCATCGGCCGGATTGCGCACCATCATCTCGAATCGATGGCGACGATCCGTCGGCTGTATGCCGTTGAGATGTTCGTGCGCGGCTGGCGGCAGGGCGCCGGTGCTCACCAGGAGGCGACAGCATGACCTGGCTGGCGGGCTGGCGTGCGCTGTGTTTCGTGTTGCGTACGCTGTGGGTGAGGGAGACGGCGTCGTCGCGCCATCGGACATGGCTCGTCGCCGCGGCGCTCGCCGCGGGGCTGATGCTCTCGCTGCGGCTCGTTGCGCCGTGGGTACTCGGGCTCGCCGTCGACGCGCTCGCTGGCGAGCGTCCGGGCACGCTCGCGATGCCGTTTGCCGTGGCTTATGTCGTGCTGTGGTCCGGTGCAGCAATCGGCGAGCGCGGTAAGGATCTGCTCATCCAGCGCGTGATGGAAGACCTTCGCCGGCGCACCGCACTGGGCTATCTCTCGCGGCTGATCGAACTGCCGGCGCATCGCGCGCGCGATGTCAACGCGGGCCAGGTGCTCGATTGCCTGTTTCGCGTGGAAGTGGCGTTGCCCGTCATCGTGACGGGTCTCGTCTTCGGCCTGTTGCCGCTCGCTGTTCAGGTGGTGGCGACCGGCGTCATCCTGATGCTCAACTTCGGTGTGCTCTACGGTGCGATTCTCGGCGCGACGGTGGTGGCGTACGTGTTGACACTACGCCCCTCGCTGGCGCGCGTGACGCGTCGTGAGTCGCATGCGAACGACGTTTCGCGCGCGACGACGGGTGCACTGGCCGACACGCTGAGCCAGCTTGAGTGCGTGAAGACGTTTGCGCAGGAACCGGCGGAGATCGGGCGTTTGTCGCAGCGTCTGCGCACGCGTTACACGGCCGCATTGGCCACGGCGACCACTTCGCAGATGACGAGTGCCGTGCAGATGACGATCATGGCCGCAGGGGTGTCAGCGATGACGTTGCTGGCAGTCGCCGATGTGGCGCGCGGCGCCGAGCCCGTGGGCACGCTCGTGCAGGTCAATGCGTACTTGCTTCAGTTTGCGTTGCCCGCCGCGATGCTCGGCGCGTTGGTCTCGCAGGTGGCGCGCGCGCTGGTCAGCGTCGATGAACATCTGCGCGACAGCGCGGCGGGCCCTGCCGCCGTGGAGGCGTTGGCGGAGCGGACGGAGGCGGTAGAGGCGGTAGAGGGGTTGGAGGGGATGGCCAGCGCGCTCCGCGAGGCGGACGCCGCACCGCAGCAACAAACGCCGCGAGCGCCGTCCATCGATCTCGATGACGTGAGCGTCACGACGAGCGATGGTCAGCCCATCGTGGCGGGTGTCAGCTTGCGGGTGCGGGCAGGGGAGTATGTGGCGATCGTCGGCCCGTCGGGGGCGGGCAAATCGACGTTGCTGCGGTTGATTGCCGGGTTGTCGCTGCCGTCGAGCGGCGAGGTGCGTGTCGACGGCCGTGCGCTTTGCCGTCGCCATGCGAGCGCGATGCGCCGTGTGACCGGGTTCGTGACGCAGGACTGCCGCCTGTTCGACCGTCCGCTGTTCGATAACGTGGCCTATCGCGGGGGGCTTGGCACGGCCGTGCAGCCCGACGACGGGGCCGCACAGGACGAATTCGCACGCGTGACGACGGTGGCCGAGGTCCCGATGGCAACCTGCGTCGCGGGGCTGTCCGGCGGCGAACGGCAGCGGGTGAACATTGCCCGTGCGCTCTGGGGGCACCCGCCGCTGCTATTGCTCGACGAGCCGACCGCGGCCCTCGACGCGCTGACCGAAGCGCGCATTCTCGGACGTCTCGCGCGAGAGCGGGCGGGGGCGACCTGCATTGTCATCGCGCACCGGCTGGCGGCGATTCGTCACGCCGAGCGCATCGTGGTGATGGACGGCGGGCGGATCGTAGAGACGGGCGATCACGCCACGTTGCTGCACCGCGATGGCCTCTACGCCCGCCTGTGGCGAGCGCAGCAAGCCGACGTTCCGGCCGCGCCCCTCCTGCCCGTCGCCGATCCTGCCTGACTCAGCGTAATCCCCTAGCGTTTCGCGCTCCGGGCGTGCCTGGCCGGTAAGCCTTCCGTAAGCGTCAACGCGCACACTGAACGCGAGGCACGTGACCCGTGTCCGACGATTTCATTGCACCGAAGCGCATTGCCGGTCGATGGCGACACGCCACGCGACCTTGCCGGCCCGATCCGGCGCCGCGCCAGTCCCGTCCCCCTGCGGCACCGCCGTCAGGGCGTGACGCTCGCGCGAGCCAAACCAATATATGCAAGGAGACACCATGACTTCGTATGCGTCATTTCACGCCAGCTCGATCGCCCCTGAGTCGCGGGCGGCCTTCTGGGAGGAGCAGGCCCGCCTGATCGACTGGGAGACGCCCTTCACGCAGGTGCTCGACTACGACAATCCGCCGTTCGCCCGGTGGTTCGTTGGTGGGCGAACGAATCTGTGCCACAACGCCGTTGACCGTCATCTGCCCTCGCGCGGCAAGCAAAACGCCCTGATCTGGGTGTCGACGGAGACCGGGCAGGAGCGCGTCTATACGTACGACGAACTGGCGGCGGAAGTCAATCGCATGGCGGCGTCGTTGCAATCGCTGGGGGTGTCGCGTGGCGAGCGCGTGCTGGTCTACATGCCGATGGTGCCGGAGGCGCTGTTCGCGATGCTCGCCTGTACGCGTCTTGGCGCGATTCACTCGGTCGTGTTCGGCGGCTTTGCGTCCGTCAATCTGGCGGCCCGCATTGACGACGCGCAACCGAAAGTCATCGTCTCGGCCGACGCGGGGTCGCGCAATGGCAAGGTGGTGCCCTACAAGCCGTTGCTCGACGAAGGCATCGCGCTTGCGCAGCACAAGCCGCCGAGCGTGTTGCTGATCGACCGAGGCCTTGCGCCGATGACGCGCGTGGAAGGCCGCGACGTCGACTACGCACCGTTGCGCGAGCAGCACCTCGATGCCTTCATCCCGTGCGAATGGCTCGAGTCGAGCGAGCCGTCGTATGTCCTCTACACCTCGGGGACGACCGGCAAACCGAAGGGCGTGCAGCGCGATACCGGCGGGTATGCGGTCGCGCTGGCGTCGTCGATGCAGCATATCTTCTGCGCGAAGCCGGGCGACACCATGTTCTGCGCATCGGACATCGGGTGGGTGGTCGGGCACAGCTACATCGTGTACGCCCCGTTGCTCGCAGGCATTGCGACGTTGATGTACGAGGGCACGCCGATCCGTCCCGATGGCGGGATCTGGTGGCGCATTGTCGAGAAGTACAAAGTGACGCAGCTTTTCACCGCACCGACGGCGATTCGCGTGCTCAAGAAACAGGACCCGGCGTATCTCACGCAGTACGACCTGTCGTCGCTGCGGCTGATCTTCCTCGCGGGTGAACCGCTTGACGAGCCGACAGCGCGCTGGCTCACCGAGGGTGTGGGCAAGCCGGTCGTCGACAACTACTGGCAGACGGAGACGGGCTGGCCGATTCTCGGCATGGCACGCGGGGTCGAGGTCTTGCCGGGCAAGCTGGGATCGCCGGGCAAGCCGGTGTACGGCTACGATGTGAAGCTCGTTGACGAGGTCACTGGCGAAGACTGCGGGCCGAACCAGAAGGGCGTGCTGGCTATCGAGGGGCCGCTGCCGCCGGGGTGCATGAGCACGGTGTGGGGCGACGACGCCCGCTTCGTCAAGACCTATTGGCAGACCGTGCCGGGCCGCATGCTGTACTCGAGCTTCGACTGGGGTGTGCGCGATGAGGACGGGTATTACTTCATTCTTGGCCGCACCGACGATGTCATCAACGTGGCGGGCCACCGGCTCGGATCGCGCGAGATCGAGGAGAGTATTTCGAGTCATCCGGCCGTGGCGGAAGTGGCGGTCATCGGTGCGCAAGACGCGCTCAAGGGGCAGGTGGCGGTGGCGTTTGCGGTGCTGCGTCAACCGGAGTTGGCAGCGACGGCCGAGGCGCGTCTGGCGCTGGAGGGCGATGTCATGATGAGGGTGGACAAGCAACTGGGAGCGGTGGCGCGTCCGGCGCGCGTGTTCTTCGTCAGCATGCTGCCCAAGACGCGCTCCGGCAAGCTGCTGCGGCGCGCGATCCAGGCGATCTGTGAGGGCCGTGAGACGGGCGATCTGATCACGCTGGAGGACCCGGCGGCGCTTGAGCAGGTGCGCGCGGCGGTGAAGGGCGTTTAGGGCATTTAGGGCGTGCAGGGCGGTAGGCTTCGGTAGCGGGGCCTACGGTGATGGCGAAAGGAAGCAAGACTGCGGCGCATCCGATTTTTCGGACTGCGCCGCAGTGCATTTGGGCGGCGGATAGGGTTTGATATCGGTAATCGACGTCGCATTACGACATGGCTTCATTTATCGCCGGTATGATTTCGCGAGACGTCTGCCTGACCGGATACCGTTTCATCCACGGCAGACGCGCGCGCCCAAGACCGTTCATTGCTCATCGACATGACTTCACCCAATCCGGCCGCGTGGCGGCAGAAAGCGATGCTCCTCGTGGTGTCCGTCGGCTTCTTCATGCAGACGCTGGACTCGACGATCGTCAATACGGCGCTGCCGGCCATGGCACACGATCTCGGTCAGTCGCCGCTGCACATGCAGGCGGTGGTCATCGCCTATGCGCTGACCATGGCCGTGACGATACCGCTGTCGGGATGGCTGGCGGACCGGCTGGGCACGCGCGTTGTGTTCTCAAGCGCCTTGACGATCTTCTCCATCGGCTCAGCGATGTGCGCCTATTCCAGCACGCTCGACGCGTTGGTCTGGTGGCGTGTGGTGCAGGGGTTCGGCGGGGCGATGCTGCTGCCGGTAGGACGGCTGGCGGTGTTGCGCACGTTCCCTCGCGAGCAGTATTTGCAGGCGTTGGCCTTCGTTGCCGTGCCGGGCATGATCGGTCCGTTGATCGGCCCGACGCTGGGCGGGTGGCTGGTCAAGGTGGCGTCGTGGCATTGGGTGTTCCTGAT
Organism: Pandoraea sp. ASV26; assembly: GCF_016428915.1. Lineage (GTDB taxonomy): Bacteria > Pseudomonadota > Gammaproteobacteria > Burkholderiales > Burkholderiaceae > Pandoraea. The sequence goes on along the minus strand of NZ_JAELTP010000005.1, from coordinate 8,344 downwards.
CAACGTGCCGGTCGGGGTAGCGGGTTGCGTGGCGGCGCACTTCTTCCTGATCAATGCGCGCGCGCCGCACCAGACATCGTTCGACATCAAGGGGTATCTGCTGCTCTCGGTCGGCATGGTGGCGACTTCGCTGGCGCTCGACCGGCACGCGGATATGGCGGGGGCGCACGCGCTCATGCTGGTGTTGCTCGTGGTGGGGTTTGCCGGCTTTGTCGCCTACGGGCTATACGCGAACCGGACACCGCAGCCGTTGTTCTCGCTGGCGATGTTCCGTGTGCACACGTTCAGTGTGGGGTTGCTGGGCAATCTCTTTGCGCGGATCGGAATCGCGGCGGTGCCCTATCTCGTGCCGCTGTTGTTGCAGGTGAGCCTTGGCTACACCGCGTTCGAGGCAGGGCTGCTGATGTTGCCGATCACGATCACCGGGATCTTCGCCAAAAGCCTGGCGACGCATCTGGTCTTGCGTTACGGCTACCGGCCGGTGCTGGTGTGGAACACGATCCTTGCCGGGGGTGTGATCGCGAGCTTCGCGCTCGTTACCCCCAACTATCCGGTGCCACTGCTGATCGTCCAGTTGGGCATTCTCGGTGGCATCAATTCGATTCAGTTCACGGCGATGAACACACTGACGCTCAAGGATCTGAATCCGGACGACGCGAGCGGTGGCAATAGTCTGTTCTCGCTGGTGCAGATGCTCGCGATGAGCTTCGGTCTGACCGTCGGGGGCGCGCTGCTGGTGACATTCACCGGCGCGTTCGGCGAAAGTGCGGGGGTAGGGGCGTTACCGGCGTTCCGGGCGACGTTTGCTTGCGTTGGCGTCATCACCTGCTGCTCGGCGTGGATCTTCGCGCAGTTGACCGACCGGGAGCAGTTGGCTACCGACGATGGCGATGGGCAGGCACAGGCCGTTGCTGCGACACCGCCGCCGCCGGCGAATTAGCCGCGATGGTTTGCGCGGATTCGCGGGGAGTGGCCGGGGGTGGCGGTGATTGGCGAGGAGTGGCGATGAGTGGCGGGAGACCCCAGGGCGCTCAAGGGCGCCTACCCCGTCAGGCAAACGGTTTGTCGAGAATTTCGGGCGCACGAATGGCGTCGATCAGCAAGCCGAGAAAGGCTTCGACGGGAGCGGGCAGGGTGCGCCCGGCCATCGTCTGCACTTGCAGCGAGCGCTGGTGCAGGGCGGGATTCCGAATGGGAATGGCGACGAGCCCTTCGGGGGACAGGCGACTGCGCACCGTGAGCAGACCGGTGAGCGTCACGGCGTTGCCTGAGCGCACGAAGCTGTGCAGTGCGGCGTGATAGTTGCTCACGAACACCGGTTCGAACAGCAGGCCCTCGAGCGTGCAGCAGAGGTCGAACATCTGTCGGATGGTCACACCTGCGTTGGATAGCGCCAGCGGGTAGGGCAGCAGGTCGGCCAGGGCGATGTCGCGTCGTTTGGCGAGCGGGTGCCTCTTCGCCATCAGGGCATAGATCGGCGCTGGCTGCGTGTGAACGACCTGCACGCCTTTTTCCGGCGCCACGCTGAAGCACACGGCGATATCGGCTTCGCCATCGCGCACACGCACGGTGGCGTCGAACGGCGAGACGACGTCGAGCAGAAAGTGCGCGCCCGGATACGTTTCGCGAAAGCGCGCGAAGACCTGCGGCAGGAAATCGCGAGCAACCCCCTCGGCGCTGGCGACGCGAATCGTTGCGCGTCCGACTTCCGTGAGCCCACGAATTTCCGACGTGACGCGCTCCGCATCGAGCAGCACGCGACGCGCATGATCGGCGAGCAACTCACCGGCTTCGCTCAACACCATGCCGCGCGGCCGACGTTCGAACAGCGGCGTGCCGAGGTCCTCCTCCAACTTCGCGATCTGACGACTCAGGGCCGAGACCGCCACATGCAGGCGCTCCGAGGCGCGACTTAGCGAGCCGGTGCGGGCGACTTCGAGGAAGTAACGTAGCGCGTGCGTTTGCATGGGCGTGGGACCGGATGAAGAGGGCTGGGCGGGGCAGTTCGCTGCGATATTGACTCTGATTTTTGCTTTGCCGAAACGGCAAAGAAACCTTCGAAATATTATCATTGTTGTCAAAAATACCCACTCCTAGAATGGCCTGAACGGTTGTGCCGCAGCGTGCTACCGACACGCGTCGCAGTGATGTGCGAGACAAGGCCGCCGTGCCCTCACAAGCCATCTGGAGACCAGCAGTGACACGTAGCGCAGCGATTACCCAAGCCACCGCCCATTACGATTCGGGCGCGTTCCTCGACACCCTCAACCGTCGCGTTGCCTACAAGACCGAGAGTCAGGAGGCGGACAGCGGCGATGTGCTGCACGCCTATCTCGCCGACGAAATGGTCCCGTCGCTTGCAGCGCTCGGTTTCACATCGCGCATCGTGCCCAATCCGGTGCCGGGTGGCGGGCCGTTCCTTATCGCGCAACGTCACGAAAGCGACGACGCGCTGACGGTCCTCACCTACGGACACGGCGATGTGGTGCGAGGCTACGACGCGCAGTGGCGTGACGGGCTGAAGCCGTGGGAGATCGTGGTGGAGGGCGATCGCTGGTACGGACGCGGCACTGCCGATAACAAGGGCCAGCACACGATCAATCTGGCGGCGCTGGCGCAGGTGCTGGCGTTGCGTGGCGGCAAGCTCGGATACAACGTGAAGATGATCGTGGAGATGGGCGAAGAGATGGGCTCGCCGGGTCTGCACGCGATTTGCGAGCAACTGCGTGACGAGTTGCGTGCCGACGTGCTGATCGCGTCCGACGGGCCGCGACTGGCCGCAGAGCGTCCGACGGTGTTCCTCGGTTCGCGCGGTCTCGTCAATTTCAAACTCAGTCTGAACCTGCGCGACGGCGGTCATCACTCGGGCAACTGGGGCGGGCTGTTGCGCAATCCGGGTGTTGTGCTGGCGAATGCGATTGCGTCGATGGTCGACGGCAACGGCAAGATTCTTGTAGAGGGGCTGCGTCCGCCGGCGTTGCCGGTATCGGTGCGTCGCGCGCTCGCCGGGCTGGAGGTGGGCGGTGGGCCGAACGATCCCGAAGTCGACGTCGACTATGGCGAGCCGGGGCTCACGCCGACGGAGCGCGTGATCGGCTGGAACAACATCGAGGTGCTGGCGTTCAAGACGGGCAATCCGGAGAAGCCTGTCAACGCGATTCCGCCGTATGCCTACGCGCACATGCAGATCCGTTTCGTGGTCGGCACGGACTGGGAGCGGCTGGGCGAGATCGTTCGGGCGCATCTGGACGCGCATGGGTTCCCGATGGTCGAGGTCGAGGTCGAGCGCGGGGTGATGGCGACACGTCTCGATCCGGAAGACCCGTGGGTGTTGTGGGCGTTGGCGTCGATGCGTGAGACGACCGGCAAGCCGCCGGTGCTGCTGCCGAATCTTGGCGGCACGTTGCCGAATGATGTGTTTGCCGACGTCCTCGGCCTGCCGACGCTGTGGGTGCCGCACTCGTACCCGGCCTGTTCGCAACATGCGCCGGACGAGCATCTGCTCGGATCGGTCGCGCGTGAGGCGTTGCAGATCATGGCGGGGCTCTTCTGGGATCTGGGGGATGTGGACCTGAGAGAGGGGAAGCCGCGATGAACAGTTCTGCAACCGCCGCCGGGGCGGATCACACGGAGCTTACGGATCTTACGAATGGCGCGTCCAGTGCCGCCAAGGAGGGCGTGCGTAAGGAGGTGCCCGTCTACAAGCTGATTGTCGCGACGTCGATTGGCAACGCGCTCGAATGGTACGACCTGATCGTCTACGGCTACTTTGCCGTGACGATTTCGAAGCTGTTCTTTCCCGCGCACGACGAGACGGTGTCGTTGCTGATGGCGCTTGGGACGTTTGCGCTGTCGTATCTTGCGCGGCCGCTCGGCGCATTTGTGCTGGGGGCGTACGCGGATCGTCATGGGCGTCGCGCGTCGTTGATGCTGTCGATCGCGATGATGACGGTGGGCACGGGTCTCATCGCGTTCATGCCGACGTATGCCGTGATCGGGGTTTGGGCACCGATCGGTATTTTCCTGTCGCGGCTGATGCAGGGGTTCTCGGCAGGAGGGGAGTTCGGTAGCTCGACGGCATTCCTTGTCGAGCATGTGCCGAATCGGCCGGGCTTCATGTCGAGCTGGCAGTTTGCGAGTCAGGGGGCGAGCACGCTGCTGGCGTCTGCGTTCGGGGCGGTGCTCACGGGCGCGCTGACACAGCCGCAACTTGAGTCGTGGGGATGGCGTATTCCGTTCCTGTTCGGGATGCTGGTGGGGCCGATCGGGCTTTACATCCGGAAGTATGTGGATGAGACGCCTGCGTTCGAGCACGACATCGCGCGGAAGAAGGCGGTTGCGGCGGCGGCCGATGACGTGGGTAAATCGCCGGTGCGGGAGGTGTTGGCGACGCAGAAGTCGCGGTTGCTGGTGTGTATTGGCGCGCTGGTGCTGACGACGACGGCGAACTACATGATCCTGTACATGCCGACGTACGCGACGAAACAGCTTGGCTTACCGCCGTCGCAGGGCTTCATTGCGACGTTGGTGACGGGCTTTGTCATCATGACGCTGACACCCTTCGTCGGCCATTGGTCGGACAAGGTCGGGCGTATCCGCATCATGCTGGTGGCGGGGGTGCTGTTCCTGTGTACGGTGTATCCGGCGTTTGCGTTTATGAACGCACATGCGTCATTGGCGACGATGATGGTCGTGATGCTGTGGGTCGGCACGTTGAAGGCGGTGTACTTCGCGCCGATTCCGGCACTGATGTCGTCGCTCTTCCCGACGCACACGCGCGCAACGGGCATGGCGGTCGGCTACAACCTCGGCACGACGATCTTCGGTGGATTTACGCCGCTGGCGGTGGCATGGCTGATCGCCGCGACGGGAAACAAGCTGGCGCCGGGGCTGTATCTGATGGTGGGGGCGGTGATCAGCCTGACGACGTTGCTAATCGCACGGACGCGGATGGGGGCGCGGTGAGGCGATTAATCGTCTGACGAGAAGGGATTTTACGCAAGAGAGGGGGCGCTGGGCGGTGTCGCGTGTGAGGATGGCACGCGAGGCTGCGGGGGCGCCTCCTTGCCATTGGGACGATGGAGATGAGGGTGTCGAGGGTCAGTGATGTTGCCGAGACGCAGCGTTGTTAGGCATCGCGGTAGGCGCACTGAGTTCCTGCAGGAAGTGATCTCGAACAAGCGCGAGGGAGTCGGTATCCATGCGTGGAAACGTTTGTTGCAGTGAGGTCGAAACCTGCCGGGCGACGTCGGCGAGAATCACTCCCCAGATCGCTTCTTCCGAAACTTTCTTCGATTCGTGATACATCCCGATTTTCATGGAGCAGTACATCGTCTGATCGGCGGTCCAGACGCGAAGCATCTCCACAGCGTCGTCGTCATGCATCACGGAATCGGGGATCGGGCACTCGTGCATCAAATTCCTCACTTAACGTGGGTGGCTCGTTAGAGCTCTTGGTCGGGATTGGGCGGTGGTCTCTGGCGTTTCAGCCGTCGTTCCGGCTGAGACGCCATGCCGATGATGACGTGGTGAATCTCCCGAACCCATCAGGTGTCGGCCGTAGATTGCTTTGGTACTTTTCTGATAAGAGCCATTACCTCTAGATTTCTTTGGCACGAAATTTCTCGGATAGGTCACGAGCAGGTTCCGGACCACGCCTGCAACACCAGGGCATGTCATACCGCGATTGCCGTGTGCGGCGTTACTCATTGGCCCGCGAACGTGCCTGGGGTGAAGTGGCGTAAGTACGCCCGCTCTTGGCCTCACCATTGACGCCGAGGTTCAGCGTCGCATTACTGGGCGCATACTCCGATGTGCGCTAAGCCCCGAACTTATCGATTGCCAACTAACGGCGTTTTGAAATTCCCTGCGCTTCTCAGGGCAACTTCGCAGATGCTGCTCGGGTATTGATCGAATCCATAGATCAGCTTGGCTTGCGCCGCACACTCGACGAGAAATACATTGTGTTCGTCATCCGACAGGCTTTTTGCTGAAACGAAATGAGTAAAGTCGCTGTTTTTTGCATCGGATTCCGTGGGAGGAAAGTCTCGTCTGCAAAGCTCGCTGTATGCGTCGCCGGCCGAGCGGTTGAATAAGTCAACGTCTTCGACGGTAACTTTTTTCATGTACTTATCGCCATTAGGCAACCATTTTGTTGATGACGGGGGTTGCGAAATTTTTTAGCGAAATAACTAGCGAATTTTAAATAACCAAAAGGCAAAGCCAACAAAAAATCCAACGCACCCGACTTTTAAGTAAATAAAAATATTTCTTTTAACAATCATAAAAATATCATCGCCGCCGCTAATCCAGTATCCGAGAATGTTAAAAATCATGCTAATAAAAAAAAGCATCAAAAAAAATGATGCGGACAAATAAATCATGATTGCAATGGAGCTATTTTTTTTCATTTAAATACTCTGTATTTATCAGATATTTTTCAAAATTAAAATTAAATAGTATCGAGGCGGCGGAGTCGGCAACATTGCCGGCCGCAGAAGGAAAACTGCTCTGTGGTGCTGGCTTCGTAATTGTCCAAAACCCCGTGGGAACCCACTCGTAATTCTTCGATACTGGATTTAGAACGTTGCTCATGGGAATTTTGATCAAATTACCCACCGCATAGCCTGCGGATGCTCCGGCTGCGCTTAACAATCCAGCCATAAACGGGTCGTCGCCTTTTATTTCAGCGGAATAATAACCACCCACCGCGTTCCACCTTACAGTTGGGTTGAAACTCTTGCCTGCTGTTATTGCTCCGATGAGACCGGCTCCAATTACATCTGAGAGCTTTAAATTCTTCTGGGTGCCATATTGGATTGCAGCGTTCGCGACGCCGGTGACACCCGCAGCAATCAATTTCTCTTTCCCGCTCGCCCCTGTGATAATAGATTTTGCACCCATAACAATCACTGGCCAACTCGTGGGATCGCTGACAACCGAAAGAACCCTGTCCGTTGTCGATATATTTTCCTTTAGAAACTTAAGATCCATACCATTAAGATATTCGATCAACGCAGATGCCGCCGGATCTTACAGTATTTCACTTATCCTCACTTGCAGTCCGTCCTCTTCCCTCGCAACGTTTGTGCTTGCTTGAATAAGCTCCTCCCATGTCACACAAGCCACACCACCGCCAGTACACGCCTCAGCCAATTCCTTACTGTTTTTATTGTTGATTTCAATGTATTTATCAACAACGTCCTTGCAATTACCGCCCAATGTTCTGCACGACGACAACTCTTTATCGAGATTTCGCGCTTCTTTTTCGTTCAGGTAGTTATTTTCAACTTCGATCTTCGCGCCCGTCGCCGCCGTAGTGGCATCACCCCCACCAGCAGCGGCAGCAATCCCCGCGACCACACTCGTCACCAGATTCGCGCGCGATTCCTTCTCATCCGCACTGAGGTCTTTACCTGACTTCCCGCCCGCCTTGTCCAGCAGGTTGTTGAGCACCACGCTCGCCGATGCCCCCAACGCCCCCGCGCCACAGTTACCGCCTGAAGCCGCCGCTCCGGCACAACCCACGATGCCCTGCAAGGCCGCACGCGCCGTTTCGCTATTTAGCTCATCGGCAATCGCTTTAACCTTCTCGACCGCAAGGGTCTGTAAATAGCCCACAGCGGCACGCTGAAGGAATTCCCCCGTGCCTGCGGTCACGTTTCCGCCGGCCGCAGCCGCGATCACGGTGACGATCTGGCGGTACCGTCCACCGGGTGCCCACTTGGCGGCATCCTCAAGCTGCCGATCCAACTCAGCCAACTTCGTCGGGTCAGTCTCGTTCTTGCGCGCTTCCTTCAGCGCTTCGAATTCCTTAGCCCGATTCCCCACAAACGTTCCAACTTCGCGCTGCAACGTCCGCATGATCTCGAAGCTGGTTTCGATTTGTTCCTTGTCGAATTTATTGGCGAGGGCGCCGCTGCCGTCTCTGTCTGAGGAAACATCGCGATTGACGGCGGCAACCGTCTCTTCCGCCGTCTGCCCGGTTCTCTCGCGTTGACTCGCCTCGTTGGTGATCTCGATGACCCCCGCGCTGATGCCGCTACGAGTCGTGCTCGACGCGCTATCTCCTGCTGCAACCACAACCGGCGGCGCGATGCTCACCGGCCCCGTCTTCGGCAGTTCGCTGCCGGGTGTAGCTTTTGCGCCGGTCTGCGCGTCTCCCTTATGATCCGTGCCGACCTTGCTGTTTTCCCCGCCGCCGGTGCTGAAGCCGCCGCCCAGGCTGATACCGAAGGCGTCGTACTCTGCGTGGTTTTCGATATCGCGCGTCGTCAGCGAGCCAGTTTTCAGACGGTTCCTATCCTCTTCAGCGGCCTTGTCGGTCGAGGCGATGATGGCGCCC
>NZ_JAELTP010000059.1 GCF_016428915.1 Pandoraea sp. ASV26 | reverse complement strand
GATGCTGCTGCCGCACGGCTATGAAGGCCAGGGTCCGGAGCACTCGTCGGCACGTATCGAGCGCTACCTGCAACTGTGCGCCGACACGAACATGCAAGTGGTCCAGCCGACCACGCCGGCTCAGATCTTCCACCTGCTGCGTCGTCAGATGATCCGCCAGCTGCGTAAGCCGCTGATCGTGTTCACGCCGAAGTCGCTGCTGCGTCACAAGGAAGCCGTGAGCGATCTGTCGGAACTCGCCAAGGGCGGCTTCCAGACGATCATCGGCGAAACCGATGCATCGATCGACGCCAAGAAGGTCAAGCGCGTTGTCGCCTGCTCGGGCCGCCTGTACTACGATCTGATCGCCCGCCGTCGCGAAGAGAAGCTCAACGACGTTGCGATCATCCGCGTGGAACAGCTCTATCCGTTCCCGCACAAGGCGTTCGAGAACGAGTTGAAGAAGTACGAAAACCTCGCCGAAGTGGTGTGGGCCCAGGACGAGCCGCAAAACCAGGGTCCGTGGTTCTACATCGAACACCACCTGATCGAAAGCATGAGCGCCGGTCAGAAGCTGGCTTACGCAGGTCGCGCGGCCTCGGCCTCGCCTGCCGTGGGCTACTACGCCAAGCACTACGAACAGCTCAAGCAGTTGCTCGATACGGCTTTCGGTCGCCTCAAGGGCGCGACCGTGGTGCAGTAACCGGTTAGGTCTTACAGCGGTCGTCCTCCTCCAGGGACGGCCGCTGCCGTATTTCCGAATTGAACGTTTATCGAATCCAGGATCCAGAAATGGCCATTGTTGAAGTTAAAGTCCCCCAGTTTTCCGAATCGGTTTCCGAAGGCACGCTGCTCGACTGGAAGAAGAAGGTCGGCGAAGCCATCGCCCAAGATGAAACCGTGATCGAAGTCGAGACCGACAAGGTCGTGCTCGAAGTGCCGGCGCCCGCCGCTGGCGTGATCGTCGAAGTGAGCGCCGGTGCCGGCGACACCGTGACGTCGGAACAAATCATCGCCAAGATCGACACCGAAGCCAAGGCAGGCGCGGCCGCTCCGGTCGCTGCCAAGCCGGCGGAAGCCGCTGCCCCGGCGGCCGCTGCTGCCCCGGCCGCTGCGCCCGCAGCCGGTGGTGCTTCGGGTGGTATCGCCAGCCCGGCCGCTGCCAAGGTGCTGGCCGAGAAGAACCTGTCGGCGACCGACGTCGCTGGCTCGGGCCGTGACGGTCGCGTGACCAAGGGTGACGCGCTGGCCGCTGGCGCCAAGCCGGCTGCTGCCGCTTCGTCGATCCCCGCACCGGCACAACGTGCCGCGCTGCCGTCGGTTGCCGCTTCGGTGGGCCGTGACACGTCGCTCGAAGGCCGTCCGGAACAGCGCGTGCCGATGTCGCGTCTGCGCGCCCGTATCGCCGAGCGCCTGCTGCAATCGCAACAGACCAACGCCATTCTGACCACGTTCAACGAGGTCAACATGAAGCCGGTGATGGATCTGCGCAACAAGTACAAGGACAAGTTCGAGAAGGAACACGGCGTGAAGCTGGGTTTCATGTCGTTCTTCGTGAAGGCGGCTGTTCACGCGCTCAAGAAGTACCCGGCCGTGAACGCCTCGATCGACGGTAACGACATCGTCTACCACGGCTACTTCGACATCGGTATCGCTGTCGGCTCGCCGCGTGGTCTGGTGGTGCCGATCCTGCGCAATGCCGACCAGATGAGCCTGGCCGACATCGAGAAGAAGATCGCCGAGTACGGCAAGAAGGCTGCCGACGGCAAGCTGTCGATCGAAGAAATGACGGGTGGTACGTTCTCGATCTCGAACGGCGGTGTGTTCGGCTCGATGCTGTCGACCCCGATCATCAACCCGCCCCAATCGGCCATTCTGGGCGTGCACGCCACGAAGGACCGCGCGGTCGTGGAAAACGGCGAGATCGTCATCCGCCCGATGAACTACCTCGCCATGAGCTACGACCACCGCATCATCGACGGCCGCGAAGCGGTGCTGAGCCTTGTCGCGATGAAGGAAGCGCTGGAAGATCCGGCTCGCCTGCTGCTCGACCTGTAAGCGTTAGCGCGCACTGCGCGGTGTTGCCCGGCCATGCGCGATAGGCGCTATGTGGCCGGCGCACCGCGCCTCGCCCTGCCGTCAACCTTCACTGAGTCTCAAAATGGCAAATAAAGAATTTGATGTAGTCGTTATCGGCGCCGGCCCCGGTGGTTATATCGCCGCGATCCGCGCCGCTCAACTGGGTTTCTCGGTCGCTTGCGTTGAGAAGTGGACCAACCCGGCCGGCAAGATGGTGCTCGGCGGTACCTGCCTGAACGTCGGTTGCATTCCGTCGAAGGCGCTGCTGGCGTCGTCGGAAGAGTTCGAGAAGGTCGGTCATCATCTGGCCGACCACGGTATCACCACGTCGGACGTCAAGCTCGACGTCGCGCAGATGCTCAAGCGCAAGCAAGGCATCGTCGACAAGATGACGGGCGGTATCGAGTACCTGTTCAAGAAGAACAAGATTACGTGGCTCAAGGGTCACGGCACGATCATTGCCAAGAACGACAGCGGCTATCAGATCGATGTGACGGGCGAAGCGACCGAGTCGGTCACTGCCAAGAACATCATCATCGCCACGGGTTCGAAGGCGCGTCACCTGCCGGGCATGCCGGTCGACAACAAGCTCATCTCGGATAACGAAGGTGCGCTCTCGTTCGACACCGTGCCGAAGAAGCTGGGCGTGATCGGCGCGGGCGTGATCGGTCTGGAACTGGGTTCGGTGTGGCGCCGTCTGGGTGCCGAAGTCACCGTGCTCGAAGCCATGCCGGAATTCCTGGCTGCCGCCGATGCCGGCGTGGCCAAGGAAGCCGCCAAGCAGTTCAAGAAGCAGGGTCTGGACATCAACGTCGGCGTGAAGGTCGGCGAAGTCACGACCGGCAAGGACAGCGTCACCGTGAACTACACGGACAAGGACGGCAACGCCAAGACGCTGGAAGTCGATCGTCTGATCGTGTCGGTCGGCCGCGTGCCGAACACCGACAATCTGGGCCTGGGCAACATCGGTCTGGCGACCGACGAGCGTGGCTTCATTCCGGTGGACGACCACTGCCGTACCAAGCTGCCGAACGTGTTCGCGATCGGTGACGTGGTGCGTGGCCCGATGCTCGCGCACAAGGCGGAAGACGAAGGCGTGCTGGTTGCCGAAGTCATCGCCGGCCAGAAGCCGCACATCGACTACAACTGCATTCCGTGGGTGATCTACACCTCGCCGGAAATCGCCTGGGTCGGCAAGACCGAGCAACAGTTGAAGGCCGAAGGCCGTGAATTCAAGCCGGGTCAGTTCCCGTTCGCGGCCAACGGCCGTGCACTGGGCATGGGCGCACCGGAAGGTTTCGTGAAGGTGCTGGCCGATGCCAAGACCGACGAAATTCTTGGCGTGCACGTGGTTGGCCTGAACGCGTCGGACCTGATCGCCGAAGCCGTGGTGGCGATGGAGTTCAAGGCGGCGTCGGAAGACATCGGCCGCATCTGCCATCCGCACCCGTCGCTGTCGGAAGTGATGCGTGAAGCTGCCCTCGCCGTCGAGAAGCGCGCGCTGAACATGTAAGTCGCTTGATGCTGATTCAAGCTGATTGACGCATGACGAGTATGAACAAAGGCGAGGCAACTCGCCTTTGTTTTTTCCCGATTCCCTCTGCCCCCCGGCCCGTCGCCGCACCGCATGAACGTTCGCGAATACTACCAACAAGAACTGGCCGCGCGCGGCTACAAGCCCGATGAGGCGCAGGAGCGCGCCGTCGACCGTTTGCAGCAGTGCTACGACGAATGGGCGGCCTACAAGGCCAAGCGCTCGAGCACCCTCAAGAAGTGGCTCGTGCATCCCGATCTGCCCAAGGGGGTGTACCTATGGGGCGGCGTAGGGCGCGGCAAGAGCTTTCTGATGGACAGCTTCTACTCGGTGGTGCCGTTGCAGCGTAAAACGCGTCTGCACTTCCACGAGTTCATGCGCGAGGTGCATCATCAACTGCAAGCGCTCAAGGGGCTGCCCGATCCGCTGGACGAACTGGCCAAGCGCATCGCCAAGCGGTACCGCCTGATCTGCTTCGACGAATTCCACGTCTCGGATGTGGCCGACGCCATGATCCTGCACCGCCTGCTCTCCGAGTTGTTCAAGAACGGCGTGCAGTTCGTGATGACGTCGAACTACCGTCCCGACACGCTGTACCCGGACGGCTTGCATCGTGACCGTGTGCTGCCCGCGATCCGTCTGCTCGAAGAGAAGCTCGACGTGCTCAACGTCGACGCAGGGATCGACTATCGCCGCCGCACGATGGCGCAGGTGCAGGTGTATCACCATCCCCTCGGGAACGAGGCGAACCGCGCACTGCGCGCGGCGTTTGCCGAGATCGCCGGAGTGCCCGACGAGAGTCCGTTGCTGCATATCGAGCAGCGTGAGCTCAAAGCGCTGCGCCGCGCCGGCGGCGTGGTGTGGTTCGACTTCCACACGCTGTGTGGCGGCCCGCGCTCGCAGAACGACTATCTCGAACTGGCCAATCGTTTCCACACCGTGGTGCTCTCGGATGTGCCGAAAATGACGCCGCGCATGGCCTCGGAAGCGCGTCGCTTCACGTGGCTGGTCGACGTCTTCTACGATCACAAGGTCAAGCTGCTGATGTCGGCGCAAGTGGCGCCCGAGGAGTTGTACACCGAAGGCACGCTGGCTAATGAATTTACGCGCACGGTGTCGCGTCTCGTGGAGATGCAGTCGCGCGAGTATCTCGAAGCGCCGCGTCGCGTGGTGGACACGTCGCTCACCTGAGCCAGCCTTGCGATCAACGAGGCGTCATGGATCTAAGGTGACGCCTGCCAGAGGCTCAGCGCCCGTTGCGATCCCGTTGGCGTTGTCGCGGGTCAGCAGCGGGCGAGGGCGGTGCCCACGGCGATTGCCGTTGTTCGCGGATATGGTTATAGATATCGCCGCGCAAGTCGCCCTGCGGCCGCACTTCCGGCGGCTGTGGCGGGCGTGACGGTCCGGGCCGCGCGCCGCCATGGTTATCGCCGCGGGCGTCCGGCCGGTCGGCCGTTTGCGCGAACCAGCCCTCGAAAAATCGGCCGTCCGACAACGGTCGGGCCGATGCGCCCAAGGCGACACCGGCCAGCATGACGACACCCATCATCCGGACAAGTCGGGTGTGACGCATGATGCCACCTCCTTGTCGGTTGAACTGCCGCGCGCTGCACATGTCTTGCCAGCCGGATCGGCTCATGCCCGAATGTGTCACGGACTTGCGGCTACGCTTTGAGAGTAAGAGGACGCCGGGCTGTGTGCTGTAATGATTTGTAAAGCAATGTAAGCCGGTAGGCGGGGGTTGCCATAGGTCGCCTACCATGCGCTGTTTGATCGACGGAGTTTTGCGATGCGTAAGCTGTCAATTGCCGGCCTTTCCATTGGGACGCTGGTTGTCGTGCTGGGTTTGCTCTTCGGCACGCCGTATTACACCTTGTCGCGTGCACGCGATGCTGCCAATGCCCGGGATGCCACCGCACTTTCGTCGTATGTGGACTATCCGGCCGTTCGCGAGAGCCTGAAAGCGAGTTTGCATGACCAACTCGCGCGTCAGATGGACAAGCAACGCGGCAACGCCTTCGGGGCGCTGGCTCTCGCGCTTGGGGGGTGGGTGTCGGATCGCGTCGTCGAAGCGCTGCTCACGCCCGAAGCCGTCGCCGCCATGCTGCGCGGTGACAGCACCGGGCTGCCGCCTGCGCCGGGCGCACCGGCCCCGCGTGATGCGGCCCCACAACCTCCGGCGGCTACACAACCGCCGCAAGCCGAGAGCGGCACGCCGGCGGCGCCCTCAGCCCCTGCAACGCCTCCTGGCGGCAGCGAGTCGTCTGCTTCGGGTAACGAGCCGCCGCGGACGATCACGCGAACCGAGTTTCAGGATTTCGGTCACTTCCTCGTGCACGTCTCGCGCAGCGATCGTCCGGAACGTGTCGTGACGTTTACGCTCACGCGGCGTAATCTCGTGCAATGGCGTCTGACGGCGATTGCCTTGCCGCCGTTGTAATCGTCAATCTCCTTCTTCTATCGGGTACGTAAGTCATCTTGACAGCGATTTCGAATACCGCGTCGTGGCGACGCCTTTGTGTAGCAGTCATGTTGTGGGGCAATGCGCTGTTCGCGATGGCGGCTGCCGACATGGCGACGCCCGTGGGCGTGTGGCGAATCGTCGATGAAACCGGCGATCCGAAGGCGCTCATCACCATCACCGAGAAGGACGGCGAATACGTGGGATCGCTCACCAAAAGCCTCGGCAGGAGCGACGCCCTGGAGCGTCGCTGCAACGAGTGCACCGATTGGCGCAAAGGAAAGAAGCTTCAGGGATTGCAGATCATTCGCGGCCTTCGCAAGGACCCGGAGAGCGACGAATACACCGGCGGGAAAATTCTCGATCCGGACAGCGGTAGCGAGTACGGCTGCAAGATGCGCGTTGTCGACGGCGGCCGAAAGCTCGAAGTGCGAGGCTATTGGGGGGTCTCGTTGCTGGGTCGCACGCAGACCTGGATACGAGAGCAGTAACGTCGTCTTCCGGCGGAATTTGTCGGTATGCGTCAGCGGCGCGGGATGGTTGTCGGCTAGAGGACTTCCTCAGCACGGCGTCACGCCTTTGGCGTAATCTTCAAAGCGACTCACGCATGCGGCTCGGTGTTGATGGCGGCTATCGCGAGTCCTACGACAATCAATTCCGTATCCGGGAGGATGACAACCATGAAGCAGATTTCTAACGCGACGTCGTGGCGACGTCTGGGTGCTCACGCGCTCGTTGCCGTGGCGCTGTTGGGCGGTGTGGCCAAAGCGGCAATGGCGGCGGACGACACTTCGCCGGTCGGCGTATGGAAGACCATCGACGACAACACTGGCAAGCCGAAGGCACTCGTTACGATCTCCGAGAAGGACGGCGAATACGTCGGCGTGATTACCAAGGGTCTGGGCGAGAGCGACGATCCTGAGCGCGTCTGCACGGCCTGTACCGATGCGCGCAAGGGACAGAAGATGCTCGGCATGCAGATCATTCGCGGAGTCCGTCGAGATGGTGACACTTACGGCGGCGGCAAGATTCTCGATCCGGAGAACGGCAAGGAGTACAACTGCAAGATGACCGTGGTCGACGGCGGCAAGAAGCTCGACGTTCGCGGCTTCATCGGCATTTCGCTGATCGGCCGCACACAGACCTGGATTCGCGAGCAATAACCCGTATCGGTGCGATACGCGTGCGCAAAGGCACGAAAGAGAGACCCGGATGAACGTTCATCCGGGTCTTTTGCTTTTGTTGTCGCGTTCGTTGTTCGTTCTCTGAGGGGCATCCTTGGCGGGCACCGTTAGCGCGTATTGTTCAGACAGCAGGCACGGCAAAGCCCGGGCAGTGTCGCTTCACTGTCCGGGTTCACCGTCGTCGTTGGGACCTGCACCCCGCCGACGTTCCCCTCTCGCGATGCTCTTGCGCGTCTCGACGCGAGGCGTTACTTGCCCAACCCGCCGAGTCCACTCAGCAGACCGGTGACGGGGGCGAGCAGGCCGCCCGCGCCACCTGCGCTACCACTGGTAGTCGAACCGGCCAGCGTCGTCAGCGGCGTGGTGACAGTGCTCAGCAGTGCCGTGACAGGCGCCAGCGCGGTGCCTGCGCCGCCGCTGCCGCCTGCGGAACTCGTCACACCGCCCAGCAGTCCGGTCACTGCGCCGAGCGGATTGCTGCCGGATGCGTTGGTGCCGCCCGCGAGCCCGCCGAGCAAGCCCGTGACGGCACCCAGCGGGTTGCTGCCGTTCACGGTCGTTGGCGTCACAGTGGTGTTGCCAATGCTGGCGAGCACATTGCCGAGGGCATTCGGATTGGCACTGCTGGTAGTCCCGGAGAGCAAGCCGCCAGCACTCGTGACGGTGTTGCCGAGCGCCGAGAGCGGATTGCCCAGGCTGGCGACGACGGCGTTCGGGGCAACGGCCTTGACCTGCGCACCTGCGGAATTCAAGGCGCCGCCCAGCGTGCCGAGCAGACCGGCGACGGGCGCGCCCAGACCGGTCGTATTGCCGACGGTCTGCGTTGTCGTGACCACCGTGCTCGTGATGGGAGAAATCGCCGACGAGAGGGCCGATGTCGCCTGCACGACGGGGGCGCTCGTGAGTGCCTGAGTGAGCGCGGCGCCGCCTTGCACACCGCCCTGACCGACGGTGGCAACGACCGTACCCAGCACACCGGTGAGCGTGTCGACCGGCGTGTTGGCGAGCGGGCCGCTCTTGCCAATACCGGCGATGCCGCTGCCGAGCGATATCCCGGCGTTGCCGAGATCGGAGACCACGCTCCCGGTGCTCGAGAGCGTGGTGCCGACCGGGTTCGTGCCGGACTTGCCAAGCTGGCCGAGCCCATTGCCGACACCCGTACCCAGATCGGTGACGGCGTTGCCGGTTTGCGTGATTGCGCCACCGAAGCCTTGCGTCGCTTGCGGCGATACCCCCGGAATCGTCGTGCCGGAGACCTGATTGCCGACGGCACTCACCACCGAGCCGACCGAGCTGACCACACCGTTGCTGGTCGTCGTCGGGTTCGTCGGATTCGTCGGGTTTGTCGGATTGGTGGGCGAGTTCGGGTTGGTGGGGGTGTTGGCCGTGGCCCCGCTACCGCCGCCAGAACTGGAACAGCCGGTGACACCGACGATGCCCGCCACCATCGCGGCAAGCAACGCAGGGTGCAGATGCTTCGACATGACGTTTCTCCTTGTTAGGGCAATCGCCGCGCGCGTTCAGCGCTTGGTCGATGTGCCCCGGCTGCTCGAGACCAGACCGGCGATGTCCTGATCGGCCTCGAAACGCAGACGGAAGGTTTCGCTCTTCAGGGTGCGAATGCTCTGCACCAGAAAATCGTGAATCGCGGCGAGTTCGCTGTGGTCGTACGCGGCGCTGACCGCTGTGAGCTCACGCGAGACCGATGACAGGAACTGCTCGATTTGCGCGCAGCGTTCTTCGATCGGGTGAATCATCACCATGCGGCGGTCGTGCGGATTCTTCTCGCGCTCGACGAAGCCCGCGCGCTCGAGCCGGTCGATGACCGTGGTGATCCCTCCGGAGCTCACGCCCATGAGTTCGGCGAGCTGGCCTGCGGTGATCGATTCCAGTTCGAGAATCAGATCGAGCGCGTTCAGATCGGTGACGTTCAGGCCAAGCTGTTCGGCGAGCGCTGCGTGATAGAGCGCGGTGTACACGGCGAGCCGGCGTCCGAGCGAGCGGACGATGCCGGCGACGAGTTCGTTGCGGTTCGTGTGTCGGTCGCTCATGGTGTCGTGCGTTCCGTTGAGCGGGGAGGCAGTCGACGTCGCCCCGGAGGCGGCACCTGAATCGGTACCGTACGTGTTATGGCTGTGAGCGTTGGAGAACCCGTTACCGTTGCCGGTCTCGCGCATCGCCAGGGGTTCGGAAGTTTGCGAGGTGGATTCGCCACGACTGCGCATCAGAACGCCGGTGTCGGAAATGAAGCGGGCCATGGCATCTCCTTATCGAGGAATCAAAGGGTGCATGCGCCCAATGCGCGATGCACCGTCAAGCTGACGATTACTTGCCGACGCTCGCGACACTGCCGAGCAGACCGGTGACCGGCGCGAGCAGGGTGCCGAGCCCGCCTGCGGCGCTGCCCGAGCTGCCGCCAGCGGCACTCGTCACGCCCGAGAGCAGGTTCGTGACGGGGGCGAGCGGGTTGCCGCTGCCTGAGGAGCCACTCCCCGTCACACCGCCGAGCAGACCCGTGACCGAGGCGAGCGGGCTGCTGCCGCCCGAGCCGCCGAGGCCACCGAGTCCGCCGAGCAGACCCGTGACCGGGGCGAGCGGGCTGCTGCCACCTGAGCCACCGAGGCCACCGAGCAGACCCGTGACCGAGCCGAGCGGGTTCGATGCGCTGCCGCCACCTGCCGTTGTGGTGCCGAGATTGCCGAGCAGCGAGCCAAACGGATTCGACGAGCCCGTGGACGTCTGACCGTTCACGAAGCCGCCGAGGCCCGAGACCGTGTTGCCGGTGGCGACGACGGTGTTGCCCAGCGCGCCGACGACCGGATTCGGCGAAGCGCCCTTGATCGTCGTGCCGACGGTGCCGACCGTGCCGCCCAGTACGGTCAGCAGGTTCTGCACCGGGCCGCCGAGGCCCGTGGTGTTACCCACGGTGCGGGTCGTGTCCGACAGCACGTTGGTGATCGGGTTGACCGCTGCCGAGAGCGTGGAAGTGACCTGCGTCACCGGACCGCCGGAGAAGGCTTGCTTCAGGATCGCGCCGCCGGCGATGCCGCCCTGACCCACCGTGGCAACCACGTTGCCGAGCGCACTGGTCAGCGTATCGACCGGGGTGCCGGCGAGCGGGCCGCTCTTGCCGATCCCTGCGACACCGCTGCCCAACGACACCCCTGCCTGACCCAGATCGGTCACTACGTTGCCCGTGCTGCCAAGCGTGATGCCGACCGAGTCTGCCGAGGTGC
The DNA here is from genome assembly GCF_016428915.1 of Pandoraea sp. ASV26. Lineage (GTDB taxonomy): Bacteria > Pseudomonadota > Gammaproteobacteria > Burkholderiales > Burkholderiaceae > Pandoraea. The sequence goes on along the minus strand of NZ_JAELTP010000059.1, from coordinate 26,456 downwards.
CCGTTTGTCCGAGGCCGCTGCTCACGCCGTTGCCGAGGTCGGTGACGGCCTTGCCGGTATTCGAGAGTGCGCCGCCGAAGCCTTGCGTGGCTTGCGTCGACACGAGCGGCAGTTGGGTGCTGGAAATTTGATCGCCCAGCGCGCTGACGACGTTTCCTGCGGAACTCACGACCCCGCCTGCGCCGCTGGCCGTCGTGCCTACGGCATTCGGGGTACCCGTGGTGCCGGTCGATGTGGCGCCGCTGCCGCCGCCGCCGCTGGAGCACCCGGTGAGCGCAATGACGCCGATGGCGGCTGAGGCGAGAAGGGTGCGTTGAAGTACGTTGGACATGATGCCTATCTCCTTGGATTGTTCTGAATGTTTGCCGGCGATGCGTCGCGCGGTCAGGTCGTTACTTCCACTTGAGGAACCGGGGCCGCTCGCTGTGATGCCGATGTGCGCGGGCGGCGTGTGGGGTGCGCCGGATCCGGGCCAGCCTGGCCCGATGCGTGGGCATCGGGGCGAGGGCCGGATCGCGGCGGTCACAGGCGGGCGGAGGAATCGCGCGGGTCATGATCGATCGGCCTCTGGGTGACGTGGTCGAGTGCTGGGGGGCGGGTTACTTCTTCGCGCCGAGCAGGCCGCCAAGCAGGCCAGTCACCGGGGCCAGCGGGCCACCGCTGTTGCTGCCCGAGCCCGTTGCGCCGCCGACCGCCCCCGTCACCGAACCGAGCAACGCGGTGACCGGGGTGAGCACGCCCACCGAGGCCGAGCCGCCAGCGCCAGCCGAAGCACCGCCAGAGCCCGCCGAGGCGCCCGCGCCTGCGCCTGCCGAGAGCGAAACACCCAGGCCGCTGGTCAGGCCGGAGACGAGGCTCGTGACCGGGGCGAGCGGGTTGCTGCCCGAGGCACCGCCAGCGGCGCCGCCGAGCGCACCCGTCAGGCCGGAGACGAGGCTTGTGACCGGGGCGAGCGGGTTGCTGCCCGAGGCACCGCCAGCGGCGCCGCCGAGCGCACCCGTCAGGCCGGAGACGAGGCTCGTGACCGGGGCGAGCGGGTTGCTGCCCGAGGTGCCGCCAGCGGCGCCGCCGAGCGCACCCGTCAGACCGGAGACGAGGCTCGTGACCGGGGCGAGCGGGTTGCTGCCCGAGGTGCCGCCAGCCGCGCCACCGAGTGCACCCGTCAGACCGGAGACGAGGCTCGTGACCGGGGCGAGCGGGTTGCTGCCCGAGGTGCCGCCAGCGGCGCCGCCGAGCGCACCCGTCAGGCCAGAGACGAGGCTTGTGACGGGGGCGAGCGGGTTGCTGCCCGAGGTGCCGCCAGCGGCGCCGCCGAGCGCACCCGTCAGGCCAGAGACGAGGCCTGTGACCGGGGCAAGGGGGCCAGTGCCCGTGCCGCCACCGAGACCGCCTGTCAAGCCGCCAAGGGCCGAGGTGAGCGGGGCGAGCGGGTTGCTGCTCGTCGGGGTGCCGTGGACGACACCGCCGAGGCTGGCCACCGTGTTGCCGACACCGGCGACGATGCCGCCAACGTCAGCCGCGATCGGGTTGTTGAGCTGCCCCCCGATCTTGGTGCCCACACCTGCCAGACCGCCACCGACCTGGGCCAGCAGACCTGCGACCGGTGTGCCGAGGCCCGTAGCGTTACCGACCGTTTGCGTGGTGTTGGTCACGACGTTCGTGATCGGCGTGATGGCCGACGAGAGCGACGTGGTCAGTTGTTGCACGGGAGCACTGGTGATGGTTTGCGTCAGACCGCCGCCGAGCGCTTCACCGGCTTTGCCGACCGACGTCACCACACCGCCGAGCAGCGTGGTCACACCGTTGACCGGCGTGTTGGTCAGCGGCCCGATCTGGCCGAGGCCGGCGACGGCGCTACCCAACTGCGTACCGGCGGTGCCGAGATTCGAGACCACACCGCCCACGCTGGCGAGCGTGGGGTTGAGCGGGTCCTTCACCGAGCCGAGCTTGCCCAGACCGTTGGACAGGCCGTTGCCGAGCGTTTGTACGGCATTGCCGGTGGAGACGACGGCACCCGCCAGACCGCTTTGCGTTTGCGAGCTGAGCAGCGGCAGTTGCGTACCGGCGAGCGTCGTGCCGACGTCGCTGACCGTCTTGCCGACTTGCGTCACGACACCCGTGCTGGCCGTGCCGGCTACGGTGCCGATCGGGTTGGTTGCCGCCGGGGTGCTGCCATTGCCATTGCCATTCCCGTTGCCGTTCCCATTTCCGTTGCCATTGCCATTGCCGTTTCCATTTCCATTGCTCCCGTCACCGGAACCGTCGGGAACCGTGCCGGTGCCCGTACCGCCGCCGCTGCCGGTGCCGGCGCTAGTGCCGCCACCGTCGCCGAGGGAGCCGCTGGTGCCGCCCGAGCCGGAGCTGGCGCAGCCGGTCATCGTGATGACGGCGAGAAGGCAGGCGGAAGCGAGAAGGTTGCGTTGGATGTTGTTCATGATGGTGTCCTCTGGTCTTTTTAAGTATTCAGGCGAGCGCTTCTTGCGCTGCCAGTCGGGTGTTCATGCGTTGTGCGATGAGTGCGAACAGCAGTGCGTTGACGACCGAGCTATCGGGGCCTGTCATCGCATGGGTCGAATCGGTGTTGCGGTTGCTATGGGTGCTGGCCGCTTCGGTCGGTGTGGCGGTGGCGCGTACGCCACCGCCTTGTTCACCGCCCCTCCCTGGGCTTGCGCCTCTACGATCGTCTTCGGCAGCAGCGCTGCGCTGCATGGCCGCGATGCGTTGCCGCTCGGCCGTGATGGCCGCGGTGGGTTGCATCGTTTGTTTGGTATTGCCAATGATCATGGTGTCCCCCGGTGATCTTTAGCGTTGCGATGCAGGGATATGCGCAAGAGCTGTGCCAATCGCCAAATCCGGGTTTGAATAAGCCTTCTAGTTTTCGCGTCGATGGCCTGAAAAGCCTGTATTTATTTGCGTTTCGGAAAACAAGAATCTTTTCGATCAAGAGATCGGTGAGTGTCGCGGGAGGGTTGAATCAGGGTTAACGCCATCGGGAAATGGCGAATTTCAGGCGAATTGCCGTTCCCGTTACGGGGGGCGTTACGGGTAACGTTACGTAACGCAACGGTGGTCAACCGCCGAAATGCACTTTGGAAACTAACGAATATGGCAACGCGCGAGTGATTCGGGGAATGCCTGAGCGGGGCGAATGAAGTGCGCGCTGTAATTAGAAGTAATGGCGCGGCACGTTTGGACGAAACCGAAGTCGAAATCGCATTGATATACAAATGAAATCGACGAACGATGGCGCGCGCGGCAGAGGTAATGCTTTGAAAGTTTCAGCGCTCGAGGCACGGCCCACGAGGCGGCGGCGCCGACAAGGCGAGGCAATGGTGGAGGGTAAAGTGCCGGCGCGCGGGTGTCTCACAAGAAGAAACACCGTGGGTATTGATGTCCGAAACATCGCGCGCAACGAATGAATATTTGTTTAAATAAGCACTGCATGCATTGCGATGGATCGTGTTGTGTCCCACCAATCATGGTTTTCCCTTGCGAGGGGTGCACTGCTTGGTTTTGGAGTATTGTTGGATCAACCCGCGTAACGCTTTTTAGCATTCTCTCGGGTGATTGGTAGCAAGACTCTAGTTTTTGTGATTTGGTTTAAATTACGATCAGAAAAAAATAGTGCGCCGTTGCAAAGGCTGTAACAGAATGCAGGGAAACATTGGCGTACAACGTAAAAGAGGTTCAGAAGCCGTGTGGCACAACGAACCCGAGGCCGAAGTCAAGAGTTGATAAGCGATTCAGTGGGTATGCGTCACACGATCGAAAGGTCGGTGATCTCTCACTGTGTGTGCCAACGGGCGCTTTGCGCCTTTTTTCGGGAGGGTGAGATGAAACTCAGCAATCGTTTTCGACTGTTTGCTCGCGACGAGCGGGGCGTAACCGCGTTGGAATACGGCATCCTCGCTGCAATCGTGGCGGTGGTGATTGGTGGCACTGTCTACAACAGCCTGGGCACGACGTTCAGTCAGGTCTTCTCCAAGATTTCGTCGGCGGTCACCGCAGCCGGGAGCTAAAACCTCGGCTTTCTCCGCGCGATGTCAGTCGACAGAGTGAGTCGCGTGCCGGAGATAAAGGGCGGGACGCCGTTTGTATGGCGGTGTCATTGGGGGTGGTAAGAGGCTGTATTCGCGAGGGTGCGAAACATGCGAGTCGGAAAAGCAGGCAAGGCTGGTCGGCAGCGCAGACTGTCTCGGCAAAAAGGGGTGACGGCTCTGGAGTACGGCATTCTTGCCGCCATCGTGGCTGTCGTGATTGGCGCAACGGTGTTCACGAACTTGACCGCTGTGTTGTCGAGCGCCTTCAGCACCGTGACGTCGGCAGCCACGTCGGCCGCGACACATTGATGCGAGACACCCGGTGCTGACTTTGTTGTGGCTGTTATGCGTGCCGATAGTGATTAGCGATCTGGTTGCGCGTCGTATCCCGAATGTCTGGTTGCTGGGAGTCGGGGCGCTGACACTGGGCTGGATCGGCTGGCAGGTGTGGCAGGGGCAGCCTCGGGTGTTGTGGGTGCATGGGCTGGGCGCACTGCTTGGATTGATCGTATTGCTGCCTTTTTGGTGGCGCGGCGTGATGGCTGCGGGCGATGTCAAGCTTTTCGCAGTGATCGGGCTGGTCGCGGGGTATCCGGCGTTGCTGCCGGTCTGGTGTCTGGCCAGCGTGGCGGCGGGCATTCATGCGCTGGTGCTGCTGGCCGCAAGGCTGAAGTGGCTTGCCCGATGGCGTGATCGATTGACGGGCTCGCGTGCGTGGCAAAGGATTTTGCAGTGGCGGGCCGGACGCATCGGATTGCCCTACGGGGCCTATCTGGCGGCGGCGGCGCTGGTCGTGAGGTGAGGGCGGCGGCGCAGCGCGACGCGCAAAGCGTTTGAACCGCGATGAGACAGTGACATAAAGCGTCGACGTGACGAGGTGACGAGGTGACATAACGACGCGAAGTCGTGAGGCGAACTCGAGAGGTCAAGAGTACTGCCGCGAGCAGTACCGCAAAAACGGGAGGCGCGGGCGACGCCGCGCAAATGGGTTGGACCAATGCGTCGCCAAACACGGCCACACAGCGCCGTGCGCGACGGGGGGCATCGTCATGAATCGGTCTGGGGCACAGGCAGGAGCAAGGTCGCAAGGCGCGCGTTCACGCGGCGTCGCTGCACTTGAATTTGCACTCATCCTGATGATCCTGCTGCCCGCGTTCTATGTGGCCGTCGCGTTCTCCATCAATATTCTTGCCCGCCAGATGCTCACGCAAGCCGCCTCAGAGGCCGGACGGGCGATGTTGCGCGCCGGCACGATGACGCAGCGTCAGTCCTACGCCACGCAGGCGATCAATACCACCCTCACGTGGCCGTCAGCGTCTGCGGTGAGCGCCAGTTTCCCTGCGGACGCAACGTATCCCTGTCCGGCGTCGGGCACCAGCGCCAGTGCGCAATGCATCGTCCATGTCACGTTGACGCTGACACAGCCGATGACCATCAACTGGCCGGGACTGGGGGCGCTCGTGCCGCAGAACATCGTCGGCACGGCCGCCATCACGCTGGACACATCGACGCTCGGGGGGAGTTGAGCCGGCATTGGGCGGATATTGAATTCGTAGCGCACGCAACAGAGCGATGTGAGGTTTTGCCAGTTGTCATGCCGCCGGTCAGCCGGCGTCCCGCAAGTTGTGACTGAACGGCCGACAGGCCCCAAGCCATGAACAAAGCCACCAAGATTATTGCTGCATTGCTGGTTATCGCCGGCGTGGTGCTGGCTCTCGTTGCGTTGCGTCTCGGGACGAATAACGCGCCGGCGCCGGCTGCCACGCCGTCGCCGGTGACGCAGACGCTCACGCAGCGTTATCCGGCCGTGGTGGCGGCGAAAGCCCTTTCGCCGGGCAAGCCGATGGGGGCGGACGACGTGAAAATCGTGCAATTCGACAGTCAGACGGTTGGCGGCTTCACGAACCCCGTCGATGTCGTGGGACGCGTGCCGCTCGTTGCGCTCGCCGCCGGTGTGCCCATCACCCAAAACACGCTCGCACGCGGCATTGCCTTGCAGCTCGCGCCCGGTGAGCGCGCGGTCGCCATTCCTGTGACGGAAACCGTCGGTGTCAGCAACCGCATTCGTCCGGGCGATTACGTCGACGTCTTCTTCACGATGAAGACCACGCAGCCCGCAGGCGCGGCGGGCGGTCTGGTCGACGACACGCAGTCTCGTCTGCTGGCGTCTCGCGTGCGGGTGCTGAGCTACGGCAGCGCGTCGCTCGACGACGTGACGCCGCCGCCGGCCTCGCCCAGCGTGGCGTCTACCGTGCAGGCGGCCACGACCACGCCCGCGCCGCCCCCGCCCGCACCGGTCGTGAACAACCAGCCGCCAATGCCCGCGACCGCTGCGGTCGTCGCCGTGCCGGTGGCCGACGTCAACCGTGTGGTGCTGGGCACGCAGCAGGGCAAGATCACGTTGGCCCTGCGCAACCCGGGCGACGATGCCACGCCCGATACGTCGCTGTTCCCGTCGCCGCCCCCGGTACTGGTCGGCAAGTCGGGCCTCAAGGGGGAGGACAAGGCCGCGCTCGATACGCCGGAGAACCAGGCCTACGCCGGGATTGCCACGACGGGACTCGCGGGGGAGCCGGTGCGCCGGACTGCCGCAGCCGCGCGTGCGCCGGGCGGCGGAGGCGGTGGCGGCACGATCGAGGTCGTGCGCGGCGCGGAACGTACCACGGCTTCCTATTGAACGCGAAGCGCCAGATGAACGAGATGAATGAGATGAACGAGACGGAGGTGACCGGACTTGTTGAAGCTGAAGATGCCGTGACGTCAACGCGCAAGCGCGACGCCATTTGACCGACACACCGACACAGTGACCGATACAGCCACGCCATGATCAGAAGCCAGGTTCGCACTGCCAGACGAGAGACCAGACGGGTTACGGGAATGCTGTTGTGCTTTGCCGCGTTGCTCGCGTGCGGCGCCACGGTAGCGGTGCGTATGGCCGACGCGGCGGACCCCGCCGCGAGCGCGGGATCGCGCTCGCTGACGTTGGGCGTTCACGAGCAACGCGAGCTTCAGGTGCCGGGTGCGCTCGAGCGCGTGGCGGTTGCCGATCCGGCCGTGGCCGACGTCGTTGTGCTCAAGGGCACGGGCGGACGGCGCGGCTCGGTGCTGGTCGTTGGTAAGAAAGCGGGCACCACGCAGATCGCTGCGTGGCCGCGCGGCGGTGAACCGGTGCGTTGGGAAGTTCACGTGACCGGCGATCTTCAGGGCGTGCTGGGCGACACCGGCACTGCCAGTGTCGACGCCCGAGGCAATGCCGCAGTCATCAAGGGCCATGCGAACACCATCATCGAGCATAGCGGGCTGCAATCGGCAGCCGTCGACGCGACGGGCAAAGGCGGCGTCGTGGTCGATCGTTCGACCGTGGGCGATACCGGTGTGGTGCAGGTCGACGTGAAGATCGTCGAAATCAACCGCAACATCCTCAATCAGTTGGGGGCCAGTTTCAGTGCGTCGAAGAAGACGGGCACGGGCAGCTTTGGCGTGACCTCGGCGCTGAACTCCGCGTTCGGCGGCAGCACCAGCACCAGCTCAGGCGGCGTGTCGAACTTCGGCTCGTTCTTCGGCTCGATCACCCGGGGTGCGTTCAGCATGTCGGCAGAGATCGATCTGCTGCAATCGAACGGCCTTGGTCGGGTGCTCGCCGCCCCGACGCTGGTGGCGCTCTCCGGGCAGAGCGCGAGTTTCCTCGCCGGCGGCGAGATTCCGGTGCCGCAGTCGGGCGGTCTTGGCACGACCACCATCGTCTACAAGCCGTTCGGCGTGGGCCTGACGGTCACGCCGACGATCCTCTCGCCGAACCGCATTGCGCTGAAGGTGGCGCCTGAGGCATCGGACATCGACTATACGAATGCCATCGTCACCGACTCGACGCAGATTCCCGCGATCACGACACGTCGTGCGGACACGACGGTCGAACTGGGCGACGGGGAAAGCTTCATCATCGGCGGGCTGATCTCACGCACGACGACCGCCGCTGTCGACAAGGTGCCGTTGCTCGGCGATCTGCCGCTCATCGGGGCGTTTTTCCGCAACCTGAAGTACAGCAGCGCCGAAAAGGAGCTGGTCATCATCGTTACACCGCACTTGGTCAAGCCCGTGGCTCGTGGCGCGGACATCCCGCTGCCGGGCGACACGCGCGAGCGTCGTCCGGGGCCGGTCTGGGGGGCTTATCTGATGGGTGTGGCAAGCGACAGCGAATTGCCGGGATTCTCGAAGTAGGGCGGCTACCGGCAGGAAGACGGCATCGAGCGCACAGCAGCGAGAGCCGGGACAGGGCAGTAAGGAGTGCATACATGAACGCACCGACGCGAATACTGGACACCATGACAGAGTTGCATCGCTTTCTCTTTTGCAGTGCGCATGCTGGCCACGGTCAGTGGCTCTCGGCGGCACTACGGGAAGAGGGCGTCGTGCTCCAGGAAGCCGGCCGTCCAGCGCAATTGCAGCAGCGCATTGGCGATCTCGATCCGCAGGTCGTGCTGCTCGATTTCTCCGGTGAGCCGACCGGGCACGCGGACGACGGCCCCGACGGCGGCATCGCTGCGGCGACCGAACTCGCGCACATGCTCAAGCGTGTGGCGCCCAAATTGCCCGTCGTGGCCGTGGGCTCCCTGGTGCGGGCCGACGGCATGAAGGCGGCCATACGCGCGGGGGTGCACGACTTCATCGACATGCATTCGACGCACGAGGAGGCGCTCGACGTCATTCGCCGGGTGGTCGATCACACGCCGACGGTTGACGTTGCCACGCCCCAACGTCACGGCCGGTTCGTGGTGCTGCTGGGCTCGCGCATCGGTGTGGGATGCAGCACGCTCGCCGCGCATCTGTCGCAGCTCGGGCAGGAACTCTCCGTGAGTGCCCAGCCGGAAAGAGCCGCCAGGGCGCCCAAGGCGCCGGCCAGCAAGGACGACAAGTTCGATAGCTCGCTGCTCGGCCATGTCGCGCTGCTCGATCTTGGTTTGCCGTCGGGCGACGGCATGCTGTATCTGAACACCCAGAGCCAGTTCAGCTTTGCCGAAGCGGTGCAGAACCTGAGACGGTTCGACGAGACGCTCGTGCACACCGCTGTCTCGCATGCGCCCAGCGGTCTGGCCGTGTTGCCGCTGCCGCTCGATCTGGGCGATATGCGCAGCGTGGCGGCGGCCGATGCGCTCGCACTGACCGACCGCCTGCGCGCGTTCTTCGATCTGATCGTGGCTGACCTCGGCGGCTTCTCGAACCCTGCGTTCGTGGCGAGCCTCTTGCGCGCGGCCGATGAGGTCTGGCTCGTGGTCGATCAGAGCGTGGGCGCGATCGTCTCGCTGGCTTCGCTGCTGCGCGATCTCGAAGAAAAGAGCGTCGCGCGCGATCACCTGCATCTCGTGCTCAATCGTTACGATCCGCGTTACGGCATGGCGGCCGATCAGATCGCCAAGCGATTCGATGTGCCGTTGCTCGCTACGTTGCCCGATCGTCCGCTGGCGATGCTCTCGGCGACCAATCAGGGCAAATTGATTCTCGATACCGCGCGCAGCGACCCGTACGTGCGCGCACTGCAACCGCTCGTCGAGCGGCTGCTCGCCGAGCAACATGCCGGGGCGGCAGCACAACGTCAGTCCTCGGGCTGGCTGGGCCGATTCATGGGAAAGCATTGATATGACCGACTCCATCGAATTTGCCGACGACAAGCGCGCGTTTGCCAATTCGCAGCAGTTTCAGGACATCAAGACCGCTGCGCACGAACACCTGCTCGCACGGATCGAGGAACTCGGCGCCGAGTTCGGGCGTTGGAGCCGCAGCGCGATTCAGCAGTTTGTCGATCTGGAGATGGACGGCTTCGTGCGTTTGCGCCGCATTCCGATCAACGAATCGGAGCTGCGCCAGATCTCGGATGCGCTGACGAAGGAACTCGCCGGCTTCGGCCCGATCGAGGATCTGCTCGCAGACGCCTCGGTGGAAGACATTCTCATCAACGGCTACAACGACGTGTACGTCTCGCGCCACGGCGTGCTGGCCCGCGAAGCCTTGCGCTTCTCGGACAATCAGCATCTGCTGCGCATCGTGCGTCGCATTCTCGCGCCCATCGGCCGCCGTCTCGACGAGTCGAATCCGATGGTCGATGCGCGGCTCCCCGACGGCGGACGTCTAAACGTGGTGATCGAGCCGTTGGCGGTGGATGGGCCTGTCGTCTCGATTCGTAAGTTCCGCAAGGACCCGCTCAAGCCGTCCGACCTGCTCGCGCTCGGTAGCTTCAACGAGGAGATTTACGGTCTGCTCGAAGCGGCGGTGCGTTCGCGTTGCAACATTCTCGTCTCGGGCGGGACCAGCTCGGGCAAGACCTCGCTGCTCAATGCGCTGGCCAGCTTCATTCCGGCTACCGAGCGTGTGGTGACGGTCGAAGACACTGCCGAACTCTCGCTCAACCACCCGCACGTGGTGCGGCTCGAATCGCGTCAGGGCGGCTTCGATGGCTCGGGCGAGGTGACGATTCGCGATCTGATCCGCAACAGCTTGCGCATGCGTCCGGACCGCATCATCGTGGGCGAAGTGCGTGGCGCCGAAGTGCTCGAAATGATGCAGGCGATGAACACGGGCCACGAAGGGTCGATGGCGACGATTCACGCCAACTCGCCGCGCGAGTGTCTCTATCGTCTCGAAATGCTCGCGGGCTTCGCCGGTTTTCAGGGCAGCGAGAGCAGTCTGCGCCGGCAGATCACGAGCGCGCTCGATTTCATCGTGCAGATCGGCCGTCTGTCGAGCGGACGCCGGCGCATTCTGTCCATTACGGAAGTCACCGGTGTGTCGGACACGGTGATCTCGACGCAGGAACTGATCCGTCACGAATCGGTAGTGGGGCCCGACGGCGAGGAGAAGGACCGCTGGGTCTCGCTTGGCCTTCAGCCGCACTCGCCGAAGTTGCAGCGCTACAAGGAGCAGGCGCGCAATGCGGCGGCGGCCGCGCAAGCCCAGAACAATCCGCCACCGGATTCGGGCGGTGGCGGTTTCTTCGGACGCCGGCGATGAATCCCATCGTGCTGTGGGCCATCTGCATCGCGCTGCTGCTGATCGCCGCAGGGCTGGAGCTATGGCGCCGCACGCAAAAGCGCGTGAGAGATCAGGCGACGAGTGCGTTCATCGAGCAGCAGCTCGCGCAAAACGCACCGAGGTTTTCGGCCAGCGAGGGGGGAATTTCCCGCGTGTCGCGCCGCAAGTCGTTGCCGTGGGAGTTCTTCTTCGAGCGCGCGGGCGTTCAGCCCGATCCGATGTTCTACACGTTGCTCATTGCCCCCGGGCTGTTGCTGGCGCTGGTGTTCTGGATCTGGCACGGGCCGCTCTCGGCCATCGTGATTCTGGTGCTGTACGTCCTTGGCAACGTGCTGCGCTATGGGTTCAAGGCGGCACGCCGGCATCGCAGCATCGTGCGTCAGTTGCCGGTGTTTCTCGACGGTATGGTGCGCATGCTGACGGTCGGCAACAGTCTGCCGGCCGCATTCCAGACGGCAGCGGGCAACGCCGACATGCCGTTGCGCGAATTGCTAGAGCGAGCCGTGCGGCAGGTGCAGGCCGGTGTTGAACTGGACGTGGCACTCAAGCAGATCGCCCGGCAGTATCAGGTGGAGGAGATTTATCTGTTCGCGTCCGTGGTCGATCTGTCGACCCGTTTCGGGGGACGCGCCGACCAGATTCTTTCGCGCATGGCGGGTTTCATGCGCGATCGCGAACAGGCGCAAGCCGAGCTTTACGCCTTGTCTTCCGAGACACGTCTGTCGGCGTGGGTGCTGGCCGCGCTGCCGATCGTCGTCAGCGCCTTGTTGATGTTGCTGAACCCGAAATTCTTCGAGCCGATGTTCCAGGAAGGGGCCGGTCAGAAACTGCTGGCCATCGGCTTGAGTCTGGAAGTGTTCGGCGGCTTCGTGCTGTACCGGCTGGCCAAGTCGCTGTGAGCGAGAGAGACCTTACGATATGAACCTTTCATCGCTTTCGTCCGACTCGCATCTCTGGATGACGCTGGGCCTGTTGATGGTCGCGGCCGGGCTGCTGCTCGCTGCGTCTGCCATTCTGTTGCGCGCGGTGCGGCAAAGCCGAAGCGAACGCGTGATCGATCAGGTGCTGGCGAGCCGTCAGCAACAGGCGTTGGCGGCGCTGCGTGCCGCGAGCGTGCCGGGTGGACTGCGCGGGAAGACGGACGATGCGCAAGACTCCGCCGAGGGCAGGCAGCGCGGCTGGCGCGCGCTGGTCGATCGCGCGTCGGCGCTCGGCAAGCAGTGGTCGGAGACGCGTCTCGGGCAGCATCTGATTGCCGCCGAAGATCGTCTGCTGCTCGCGCAGTGCGGGTACGACAGCGTGCGTGCCAAGTCGCTTTTTCTGTTCGCGCGGGTGGCGCTGGCGGTGGTGCTGCCGTTGCTCGTCTGGCTGTGGTTCCCGGGCGGCGGGGGTCTCAGCACAATCCTGCGCCTGCTCGGTGCGGCCGGGGCCGGATTGCTCGCGCCGAAGTTCTATGTGCAGCGCAAGGCCAGCCGGCGTCGTCACGACCTGGTCGACGAACTGCCGTTGCTCATCGACCTGCTGCGTCTGCTGCAAGGCGTGGGGCTGTCGATGGACCAAAGCCTTTACGTGGTGGTTTCCGACTTCCGCGAGGTGCTGCCGATTCTGTCCAGGGAGTTCGAGAACGCCAATCGTCAGCATGCCTCCGGGCGAGGGCGCGAGGCGTCGCTCGGTCGGCTGCGCGAGGTGTACGACAACGACGATTTGCGCGCGCTCGTGCGGCTCATCGTGCAGGTCGAGCAACACGGCGGTGCCGTGCAGGAGCCGTTGCAGCAGTTCAGCGATCGTCTGCGCGAACAACGTCGCCAGACGATGAAAGAGCGCATCGGCAAGCTCACCGTGAAGATGACGCTGGTGATGATGCTGACCCTGCTGCCCGCGCTCATGCTGGTGGTCGCGGGGCCGGCCATCCTGTCGCTGGCTAAATCGATGGAGGCCATGCAGTGACCATCCAAAATCCGACACAAGCTCTCAGGGGGGCCGCTGCGGCGGCCGGTGTCCGACATCCACGCAAGCCCGGCCGCGCCATGGCGGGCTCGCTGATCGCCGTGCTGTGCACGGTAACGTTGGCTACGCTCGCGGGATGTGGCGGCCCGCGCATCGGCGGTTACGGTGCGCCCTCGGCCGCCGCGTTGATGCAGGCGCAGCAGAACGACGAAGAGAAGGCCAGGGCTGCCAAGCCGGACACGCGTGAGTTGTATCTGTCGATGATTCGTCAGATGCAGGAGCAGGGCTCGTATTTTGCGTCGCTCGCTCACATCGATCAGTTCCGGATTCAGTACGGCGCTTCGCCGGATATCGACATTCTTCGCGCCGATGCGTTGCGCGAGACCGGCCAGCCCGACGCCGCCGAGCAGGCGTATCGCACCTTGCTGGCGGGCAATGAAGCGGCGGCGGCGTGGCACGGTATCGGGCTGGTCGCGGCGCAGCGCAAGGATTACGCGGGTGCGGTGCAGGCGCTGCGCGAAGCAGTGGCTCGTGCACCGACGCAAGCGTTCTATCTGAGCGATCTCGGCTTCGCGCTGCTGAACAATGGCGACGCCGGGGCGGCGCGCGTGCCGCTCGCGCAGGCTGCGGAGTTGCGGCCCGATAGTCGCAAGGTGCTGAGTAATCTGGCGGTTTATCTCGTGGTGACGGGCGAGCGCTCGCGCGCCGACGAGATGATGACGCGCGCGAAGATGCCGCAGACCACGCGCGAGGCCATCGACAAACTCGCCACCGATATCAGCGCGCAGGTGAAGGCGCGCCGCGCGGCGGCGAGCGCTGCCGCCGCCCGCGCCGCGGCACAGGCGGCGGCCTCGATTGCGCCGCAGGCGTCGTCCGTCGCGTCGACGGCTCAGGGCCGGGCAGGAAGTGACGGTGCGGCTGTTGGTGCTATCGGGGCCGGTGGCCCCGTGGTGGTGCGTTTGACGTCAGGCAGTGAGTCGGGCGTGAGGCAAACCCAAACCCAAACCCAAACGCAGGTCAGGCCGGCGTTCGCGCCGGCACCGGGCACGGCTGCGGACGCCAAGCTGGCGCGCGCAGGCGACGCGGCCCGCAGCGACATGCCGACGTCGTTGCTGGATCGTTTTGGCCAATCGCAGTAATGTGGCGGCCGCTCAATTCAAGCACGGCGCCGGACACTCGACGCGAGTCACGCAACATCAGGGAGACGCGATGATGGCAGTCCAGAAACCAACAGTAAGTTCGGGCCCCCGGCTGCGGCTGGCGGCGCAGCTCGCTGTCGCCGTGCTCGCGCTTTCGGCCGGAGCGGCCGCGGCGCAGAGCAATGCGCCGGTCACCGGCTCGATGGGGAGTGCCGACCCACGCAGCGTGGCGGCACCGGTGGTGCAGCCAATGCCCGCCCCCGCAGACGCCGCACAGACACAAGCGGCGCAGGCCACCGCCTCCCCGGCACAGGCGAGCCGCGTGCCGCGAGACGTCGTTCGCCGCGATACGCCGTTGCGGGTGGGTGAGCATGCGCGCGACGGCATGCTGGGCGACGAAACCCAGGCGTTGCTTGCGCTTCAGGCGAGCAATCTGGCCGCCGGGCCGGGGCTGCCCATGCTCGGCGCGACAGCCTCGCGCGCCTATAAACGCTATCTGGATAGCTTCACGTATCCGATTCCGCAGTTCTATCCGACGATGATCCAGAGCGACAGCGGGAATGGCGGCGGTGGCGGTGGTGGCGGTGGCGGTGCAGCATCCGGCGGTGCGGGGGCTGGCGCGAGCCAGTGACGGATCATGACTCCGCGTGCGCGCATGCGCCAAAGGGATCGCGTCGCCGCGTCGGGCGGGCGGCAACGCGGTTCGATACCGATCCTCGCCTTCAGCTTCGTGATCGTGGTGCTGATTCTCTCGTTCGCCATCGACGCGGGCTATGCATTCATGCAACGACGCAATTTGCAGCGCACGGCTGACATGGCTGCGCTTGCTGGCGCACAAACGCTGCCGGGGTGCGCCAATGCGACGTCGTTTACCAGCGTCGTGAACGCCAACGTGACGGCGAACATGGGCAGCAATGTCTCGGGGCTGACGGTGTCCGCGTTGTGCGGCGTCTGGACCTCGCCCTTGCCGACCGCCACGGTGCCGGGGACGTTCGTGGCGTACACCCAAGGCAATGCCGCGAGCGCGGCGGCCGGCAACGCGGTGCAGGTGTCGCTGAGCATGACGATCCCGTCGTTCTTCCAACTCGTCGGCACGCGCACTATCGCGGCCACGGCCACCGCGCGCAAGGCGCCCGCTGTGGTGTCATTCAAGGTCGATTCCGGATTGCTTGCGCTCAGTACGAGCAACTCCGTGTTGTCGTCGATCCTCACGCCGCTCGGCGTGAACGTACAAGCCTATGTCGCCAGCGGACAGCAACTCGTCGGCGCGACTGTGACCCCCAGTGGCTTGCTGCAAGCGCTGGGTATTTCGGTGGCCGGAGACGTGACGGTCGCGTCGTTGACGGGCCTCGCGACGATTCAGAACCTGACGGTGGGTAAATTGCTGACGGCGACCCAAACGGCCCTCGCCACGCAAGGTGCCGCCGTGTCGGCGTCGATAACCGCGTTGAACGGGGTGGTCAGCGCACTGGCCAACTCGAGCGCGCTGAACCTGCCGGTGAACTTGTTCGGCTCCGCAACGAGTCCGGGCGTGCTGGCGAACATCGATATGGCGGGCGTGAGCGATGCCAATGCGCTCACGGCGAATGTGAACGTGATGGATCTGATCTCGGCGGCCATCATCGGAGGGAGTGGCGTCAACGCGATTTCCATCCCGTCGCTCTCGATCCTCGGCAATCTGGTGACGGCAAACGCAAGCATAATCTCGCCGCCTCAGATCGGGATTGGCGGCAAGGGTGCGTCCGCCACTACGGCACAGGTGCGCATCAATCTTCAGGTCAACACACAGGCCAATGGCTTGCTCGGCGGCGTGCTGAACATTGCCGGGACTTCGTTGAAGTTGCCCCTCACCGTCGAGCTTGCGCGGTCGACTGCCACCGTGACGGATCTGCAATGCGGCGCGACGCCATCAGCAACCCTTCAGGTCACTTCCGGGCTGGTGAATCTTTGTGTGGGGCAAGACGCGAGCGGTAACCCGATCAACACGGGTTCCGGCAGTTGCACAACGATCCTCACGAATCGCACGCCAATTGCTACTTTGCTTGGCGCGATTACGGTGAACGGGAAAGTCAATGCGTCGCTTGTGACAAGTACCACGCCCGCGCCGACCAATACATTTACCGGGCCGTTTCCGCAGACCTGGGGGCCTGTGGGGTCGACCGTGGACCTGAGTCAGATTGTCGGCGCGTTGCTGGGTGGCCTGATGATCGATGTTGGCACGCAACCACCAGCCAATTCGCCGGGCGCGAATGTAGGCAATGTCACCAGTTCGCTTCTCGGGGTCGTGCCGAACCCGGCGTTCAGCATTTCTACGGTCAATAACTATCTGAATAGCGCTGCACAGAATTTGCAAGCGACACTCAACGGGCTGAGTTCTACGTTGAGTTCAGTACTTACGCTTAACGTAGGCTCAATCGGCAGTAGCCTGAATACCACGATCACCGGGTTGGTCAATACGGTAGGAGGGCTCGTTGGCGGTCTGTTGGGCACGGTTAGCGATCTGTTCTGCGACGCGCAGGGCAATCCTGCTCAGTGCCGGGCGTCATACCTCAATAACAACAACATCATCAGCACCAGCAACCTCACTCCCGTGCTGACCAGCGTGCTTTACACGCTACTCAACCCATTGCTCACGCCGATCAGCAACCTTATCAATACGGCGCTGAATGCACTGGGCGTGAGCATCGGTACGACAACCGTCACCGTCAACAGCATCAACTGCCAGAACGGGCTCGTACAGCTAGTGAATTAGCGAGGCCCCGGGCGGGGCCCCAACAGGAGCGTGGGAGCGCAAACGCAGCAGGACCGAAACACTGAACTTCACCATGACGAGCGCCGAGAGCGGTCGTCGACCAGCGGATCAGCATGAAAAGCAAGCCAGTACGTGAAGATCTCGACGTGTATGTGTGGGAAGGCAAGTCGGACATTGCCGACCGCGTTGCGCATTGCCTCGCGAGCTTCGACATGGAAGTCATTCGCGCCGACGGCGTTGATTTGTCGCGCGAGCGCACCAAGGCGCGTCCGTCCATCGCCGTGGTCAGCGTGTCGGTGATCGAAGGCGCGTCGACCAACGCGCAGGAGTGGCAACTGGGCCACGGCATGCCCGTGATCTGGGTGGCGACCACGCCGCGCG
Source organism: Pandoraea sp. ASV26 (assembly GCF_016428915.1). Classification (GTDB taxonomy): domain Bacteria; phylum Pseudomonadota; class Gammaproteobacteria; order Burkholderiales; family Burkholderiaceae; genus Pandoraea. The sequence continues at coordinate 9,174 of NZ_JAELTP010000059.1, read as the reverse complement.
AGAACGATCCGCGCGTCTATCCGCCCGAGTACAGCAACATTCTCACGCTCGACTTCACCGGCGCCGAACTGCGCACGCTCATCTTCAAGCTCTCGGGCGCCATTGCGGAAGCTGACCGCACCCCGGCGCCGGCCGACCCGCTCGTCGCCCAGTCGAGCGCCATGCTCGAACTGCTCGCCGAGGTGGACGCCTTCGCCGATTGCGATTCAAACGTCCTCATTCACGGCGAGACCGGCGTGGGCAAGGAGCGCATCGCCCGTTTGCTGCACGACAAGCATAGTCACTACGGGCAGGGACCGTTCGTTGCCGTGAACTGCGGCGCGATTCCCGACGGGCTGTTCGAGTCGCATTTCTTCGGCCACGCCAAAGGGGCGTTTACCGGCGCACTCTATTCGCACAAGGGCTATTTCGAGCAAGCGAACGACGGCACGCTCTTCCTCGACGAAATCGGCGACCTGCCGTTGTACCAGCAGGTCAAGCTGTTGCGGGTGCTCGAAGACAGCGCGGTGACACGACTGGGCTCGGCCCAGCCGGTGAAGCTCGACTTCCGGCTCGTGGCGGCCACCAACAAGAACCTCAAAACAATGGTGCGCGACGAGCTGTTTCGCGCCGACCTGTTCTACCGGCTCGCGGTGATCGAGCTGCATATCCCCAGCCTCGAAGAGCGAGGCCCCGTCGACAAGCTGGCTGTTTTCTCGGCCTACCTCGGCAAGGTCGTGGGCGACAGCGAGGTGGGCGCGCAGGTGCCGCCGTGGCTGCGCGAACTGGTCGAGGGGGGCGTGTTTCCCGGTAACGTGCGCGAGATGCGCAACATCGCCGAGCGTGTCGGCATCATCTACCGGCAACTCGGCGGCTGGGACGAGCGGCGCATCCGTCCGATCTTCGACGCGCTGTGCATCGGCACGGCGGTGCGTGGCGACGACCCGTCGCGCGGCGGGGCGCTGACCGAGCGCGCCCGGTGGGACGTGACCGAACGCGCCCGCATCGTCACGGCGCTCGACGCCAATGGTTGGCGACGTCAGGACACCGCCAACGCGCTGGGCATCAGTCGCAAGGTGCTGTGGGAAAAAATGCGCAAATATCAGATCCTCGGCAACGACTCGGAAGTGGCCAACGAGTACGAAGCGTGAGTCGGCCCCGTCTCCTGCGTGGGCAACGACTCGATTTTCGCGTGCATGACGGGATTTTTCTGACAAGCGGGTTCCGATCGGAGGAACTCTCGCAGACCCTGTAGTTGCGCGGTATCAACAGTTGAAATCGCGCTTTCACAATAACGCATTCCCCGCTTGGAAGACCGCGCCTCAATGGATAGAATTGTCGGCTATTGCGGGCATGCGGTTATCATTCCACAAATACGCAGGTCTCAGATCCTCAGGACGGAGTCCGGGGTGGCGATTGAATGCGACGAATAAGGGTCGTCAAACGATCCGGTCGATAACAGGAAAACAGATCAGATGAAAATCAGTGATTGCCGGGGGCGGTTTTGGTTGGGTGTGGGGGTGGCATGCCTGGCAGCCTGGGGAACGTCGGCGAGGGCTGCCGATGCAGTCAGGGATGTGACCGGCGCGACATCCGCCCAGCTAGCGGCTCCGGCAGCGCCTGCGCAATCGGCCACGGCGCCCGCCGCCTCGGGGGCGATTCAGGAGTTGCGTGATCGCATTCAGAACAAGGAAGTCACCGAACTTCGCACCACGTACAACGGCCGCTACGGCGCCAGCCTGTTGTTCTACCCGCAGACGATGGGGTACTACGTTGCCCTGTTCCACGAAGGCCAGTTCTGGCGCGTCGTCAGGGTGAGCAACGAGAAGAAGGCCGAAGCGTTGTATGGCGACTTCGTACGCCAGACGCAAGTGCTCGCCGACGTCGAAATCCGTCGCATCAAGCTCGAAGCCCAGAAAGCGATGATGGAACGCCAGTTGGCCGAAAGCGAAGCGCGCCTGAACGCCGTGCAGAGCGACCTGGCAATCCAGCGTCAGCAGGAGCAGGCACTGGCCCAGAACCAGCAGGCGGTGCGTGAGCAGGCTTCGGCACTGGAAACCGAACGCACGGCGGCACGTATCCGCCTGAACGACCTGCAAGGCCAGATTCGTTCGCTGGAAGCCGAGCAGAACAGCGCCGATTCGGATCTCGTGCGCTCGGTCAAGGGCACCGGCAACCGCAAGACCACGCGTCGTCAGTAAGCGCGTTGCGCGTTGGCCAGTTTTCGGTCGACGTCTCAAGATATGAGAAAGCCGCCTTCGGGCGGCTTTTTTCATGGGCGCGAGCGCCATGGCAGCGCCGCAGACGCCCCGCCGGCGGGGCCGTGGGGCGCTATGCCCGTGGGCATTACACGCAATTGGGCAGACTGTCGACACACGAATCACACATGTCAGGCATATGTCTCGCATTTGCAACTCGAAATGCGGTGCCGTACGCGCTATGCCGCGCCAGGGTGGGGAGGCTAAACCCTTGCTGTGCCGCACTGGTCACGGGGCGCGGCTCGAATTATCCTAGCGAAGCATGTCGTGTAAGACGTCCGGCACTCAGCACCTGTCCGGACTGGCGAGGGCGGCGGCGGCCAGTTAGAATAGCGCCCATTTTGTGCAGCGCAATAAAGCGATAACCCAAACCTTATGACGCAAAACATACGACACGGGCAGCGCCCTCAGGCCATGCCCGCGCTCATGGTGGCGGCCATCGGCGTGGTCTTCGGCGATATCGGCACCAGCCCGCTCTATGCGCTCAAGGAATGTTTCGACCCTCAGCACGGCATTCCGTTTACCCAGCAAGCCGTGTTCGGCATCATCTCGCTGATCTTCTGGGCGCTGGTGATCGTTGTCTCCCTCAAGTACGTGCTCTTCGTGATGCGTGCGGACAACCGAGGCGAAGGCGGCGTACTCGCGCTCATGGCGCTCAGCCTGCGCAGTGTGCGTGCCGGCAGCAAGTGGGCCACGGTGCTCATGATGCTCGGCATGTTCGGTGCGTGCATGTTCTACGGCGATGCGGTCATCACCCCGGCCATCTCGGTGATGTCTGCGGTCGAGGGTCTGGAGATCGCCGCGCCGTCGCTCTCACGCTTCGTATTGCCGATCACCATCGTCATTCTGATCATCCTGTTCTCGATGCAGAAGTCGGGCACGGCCAAGGTCGGTCGTCTCTTCGGCCCGGTGATGGTGACGTGGTTCGTAATTCTCGGTGTGCTCGGCGTGTACAACATCGTGGCCGCGCCCGAGATCATCAAGGCGCTCAACCCGTACTACGGCATCCACTTCATTCGCACACACGCCCTGCAAGCCTATATCGTGCTCGGCTCGGTGTTCCTGGTGCTGACCGGGGCCGAAGCGCTGTATGCCGATATGGGACACTTCGGAATTCGTCCCATCCGCTTCGCCTGGTCGGTTCTGGTGCTCCCGGCGTTGACGCTGAACTATTTCGGTCAGGGCGCGCTGCTGCTCACGAATCCGCAGGCCATCGAGAACCCGTTCTTCCTGCTGGCCCCCGACTGGGCGCTGCTGCCGCTGGTGATCGTGGCGACGGCGGCTACCGTGATCGCCTCGCAGGCGGTGATTTCCGGGGCATTCTCGCTCACGAGTCAGGCCATCCAGCTTGGCTACGTGCCGCGCATGAAGATCCTGCATACGTCGGATCGCGAGATCGGCCAGATCTACATGCCGGTGATCAACTGGGCGTTGCTGCTGGTCATCATCTGGATCGTGCTGGCGTTCAAGTCGTCGAGCAATCTGGCGGCGGCGTACGGTATTGCCGTGACGACGACAATGGTCATCACGACGATTCTCGCTTGCGTGGTCATGGTCAAGGTCTGGAACTGGAACAAGTTCCTGGTGGCGCTCATCATCACCGGCTTCCTCGTGGTCGACTTCGCCTTCTTCGGCGCGAACCTGATCAAGGTCGAGGAGGGCGGCTGGTTGCCGCTGGCGCTGGGCGCGTTCCTGTTCTTCATGCTGATGACCTGGCACAAGGGCCGTCAGTTGCTGCGCGAGCGTACGGCGGCCGACGGCATTCCGCTCGGGCCGTTCTTGCAGGGCCTGCTCGCCCACCCGCCGCATCGTGTGGCGGGTACCGCGATCTACCTGACCGGCGGCAATACGCTGGTGCCGGTGAGCCTGCTGCACAACCTCAAGCACAACCGCATCCTGCACGAGCGCACCATCTTCCTGACGTTCCGCACGGTCGACGTGCCGTACGTCGAAGATGCCACCCGTATCGAGGCGAAGGATCACACCGGCGGTTTGTATAGCGTGGTCGCTACGTTCGGTTTCAACGAGACACCCGACGTGAAGGAAGTGCTGCATCTGCTTGAGCAGAAGACGGACATGCACTTCGAGCTGATGGATACGTCGTTCTTCCTCGCGCGCGAAACCGTGGTGCCGACGAAGTTGCCGGGCATGTCGATCTGGCGTGAGCGCCTGTTCGCGTGGATGCATCAGAACGCGGCCAAGCCGACCGACTTCTTCAGTATTCCCGCGAACCGCGTGGTCGAGCTGGGGACGAAGATCGAGATTTGACGACGCTTTGCGCCCTGTCATCGAGGGCGCGTAGCGTGAGGTTCAAAATGCGGCAAAAAAAGCCGGTGGAGCGAAATCTCCATCGGCTTTTTCATGTCCGATCGACCAAACTCATCGACCAAACGCATCGCCTAAAAACAAGGCCCGCGATCCGAAGATGGCGGGCCTGTCGCAGCGTGTGAGTGATACGCCCCGCGCAAGACAGGCGGGGCTTAGCCGAGCTTAGCGCTTGAGCTTGGCGAAAGCGGCTGCCATGGCGCTGACCGTCTCCGGTTCGCGTTGACGACCGCCGCCACCGCCGCGATGGCCGCCACCATTCCCACCGTTACCGCCATTACCCCCATTACCGCCGCGCGCAGCGCCACCGCTGCTCGGACGATCTGTGGCGCCGGCGACTGGCAGATCATCGTTCAGTCGCATGGTGAGCGAGATGCGCTGACGGCGCGGATCGACTTCGAGCACCTTCACCTTCACGATGTCGCCGGCCTTCACGACTTCGTGCGGATCCTTGATGAACTTCGTCGACATGGCGGAGACGTGGACCAGACCGTCCTGATGCACACCGATGTCGATGAACGCACCGAACGCGGCCACGTTCGTCACCACGCCTTCGAGCTGCATGCCGGGCTTCAGGTCGCTCAGCTTCTCGACGCCTTCCTGGAAGGTTGCCGTCTTGAACTCCGGTCGCGGGTCGCGGCCCGGCTTCTCGAGTTCGGTCAGGATGTCCTTGACGGTCGGCAGGCCGAAGCGTTCGTCGACGAATTCGGTCGCCGAGATGCTGCGCACGACCGAGCCGTTGCCCATGACGTCGTCAATGGTCTTCTGGATCTTCTTCAGAATGCGTTCGACGACGGGATACGCTTCCGGGTGGACCGCCGAGCGATCGAGCGGATTGTCGCCGCCGTTCACGCGCAGGAAGCCGGCGGCCTGCTCGAAGGTCTTGTCGCCCAGACGCGGCACCTTCTTGAGCGACTCGCGGTTCGGGAACGGGCCGTTGCTGTCGCGGAAGTCGACGATGTTCTTCGCGAGCGTGCTGTTCAGCCCCGAAACACGGGCGAGCAGCGGTGCCGACGCCGTGTTGACGTCCACGCCCACGGCGTTCACGCAGTCCTCGACCACGGCATCGAGCATGCGCGCGAGCTCACGCTGGTTCACGTCGTGCTGATACTGGCCCACGCCAATGGCCTTCGGCTCGATCTTGACGAGTTCGGCCAGCGGATCTTGCAGGCGGCGGGCAATCGAGACGGCGCCGCGCAGCGATACGTCGAGTTCGGGGAATTCCTTCGCCGCGAATTCCGATGCCGAATACACCGAGGCACCGGCTTCGGAGACCACGATCTTCTGAAGCTTGAGTTCGGGATGGCGCTTGATCAACTCGAGCGCGAGCTTGTCCGTTTCGCGCGAGGCCGTGCCGTTGCCGATACTCACGAGTTGCGCGCCGGTGGCGGCGGCGATCTTCGAGAGTCGCGAGAGTGCACCGTCCCAGTCGCGGCGCGGCTCGTGCGGGTAGATGGTGTCGGTGCCGAGCAGCTTGCCGGTCGGATCGACCACGGCCACCTTCACGCCGGTACGCAGCCCCGGGTCCAGACCGATCACGCCCTTCGGGCCGGCGGGTGCTGCGAGCAGCAGCGCCTTGAGGTTGCGCGCGAATACGCGGATCGCCTCGTTCTCGGCGCTTTCGCGCATCTGCGTGAGCAGTTCCGATTCGAGATGCGGCTGCACCTTGACACGCCAGCACCAGCGGCACACGTCGCCCAGCCATTTGTCGGCCGCGCGGTTCTGCTGGCGAATGCCGAAGTGACCGGCGATCATGCTTTCGCACGGATGCGGGATCTGGGCGTCGAGCTCTTCGCCGAGGCCCAGCTTGACCATCAGAATGCCGAGGTTACGGCCGCGGAAGAGGGCGAGTGCGCGGTGCGACGGCACGGCAGCGATCGGCTCGTCGTAGTCGTAGTAGTCGCGGAATTTCTCGCCTTCCTCGTTTTCCTTGCCTTCGATGACCTTCGACGACACGACGCCCTGATTCCACAGGTAATCGCGCAGCTTGCCGAGCAAGTCGGCCGTCTCGCCGAATTGTTCCGACAGGATGTCGCGGGCGCCATCGAGCGCGGCCTTGATGTCGGCCACGCCCTTTTCGGCGTCGACAAACCTGGCGGCTTCGGTTTGCGGGTCGAGCGTCGGGTCGGCGAGCAACGCCTGAGCGAGCGGCTCGAGACCGGCTTCGCGGGCGATTTGCGCGCGGGTGCGGCGCTTCTGCTTGTAGGGAAGGTAAAGATCTTCGAGCGTCTGCTTCGTTTCAGCCGCCTCGATGGCGGTACGCAGTTCGTCGGTCAGCTTGCCTTGCTCGTCGATGCTTGCCAGGATCGCCGCGCGGCGCTCTTCCAACTCGCGAAGATACAGCAGGCGCTCTTCGAGCGTACGCAGTTGCGTGTCATCGAGGTTACCGGTCACTTCCTTGCGGTAGCGAGCGATGAAGGGCACAGTGGCGCCTTCGTCCAGCAATTGCACGGCGGCGGCGACCTGACGCGGCTGCACGCTGAGTTCGTCGGCGATGCGTTGAACGATCTGAAGGGCTACGTTTTGCGTCATGAGTGTTGCGAGTTACCCAAGTGCCAGGAGCGGGGCATTTTGCCATAAACCGCGGGCGCGTCCGGGCAGGCAATGCTAAAATTTGGCATCACTCTGCACAACCTCATGATTTCCCTCGAAAAATTGTTTTCTCGTCTGAATTCGCGCCTGCCTTCACGCCTGTGTTCACATCATCACACGCGTGCGTCGCTGGCCGCGCTCGGGGCGTTCGGCATCATGACGACGGCTGCCGTCTTGCCGGGGGCATCGTTCGCGCAGGGGCTCTCGGCTGTCGAGGCCGCCGGGCGCACCACCGAACAGCTCGGCGTGCCGCATGTCCCTTTCGACGCCACGGCGGATCGCACGCCTTCGTCGGCCAGCAAGGCTAGCGCGGCAGCGGCGGCGGCCGAGGACGACAAGCCCGTCGCGTATGACGACCAGCTCGATATGCGTCCCGCCGATGACGACTTCGCCGGTCGCCGCGCGGTGCTCGATCGCCAGCGCGCCTGGATCGACTATCGTTTTGAAGAAGCGAAGTACGAATGCGCGTCGAAGTTCTTCGTGAACTACTGCATCGAAAGTGCTCGAGACAAACAGCGCGAGGAACTCAAGGCGGTTCGCAGCCAGCGGCTGGTGCTTGAAGATCAGGAGCGCAAGGCGCGAGCGCAGGAGCGTGACGAGCGTCTGGCGGAAAAGCGCGCACAAACAGCCGCCGAAGCGCCGCAACGTGCCGCAGAGCGCGCGCAGAACGTTGCCGATTACGAAGCCAAGCAGGCCGAGTATCAACAGCGTGTGACCGAGCGCACGGGCCAGGCCCCGCAGCGTGCGGCTAACGCGGAACAGTACAATGCCAAGCAGGCCGCGCAGCAGCAAAAGCTCGACGAGGCGAAGGCGACGGCGGCGCAAAAGGCAGCTGAGCGCGAAGAGAACGTGCGCAAGTACAACCAGAAGCAACAGGAAGCCATCGAGCGCCAGAAGAAGTCCGACGAGCGCCGCAACGATTCGCAATCGGGCAGCTCGCCGGCACAAAAGGCATTGCCGGGACAATGAGCGATGCCCGGGCCGTCGGCACGGTGTGCTGCGCGGCCTGCGATGGCGCCGTTTGTGTTTGCCACACGTTGCGCAGGAAACGGAATCATTTGAGAGTCGCAGGAGAGTTGCCAAGATGCAGCACGATCTTCACTCCATTGGACGCCGCATCATCGAGTTGCAGATCGAACACCGGGATCTGGACTTCCTGATCGACAAATTGCTGACGGAGCCCACGTACGACGAACTTCAGGTCACCCGGCTCAAGAAGCGCCGTCTGAAAATCAAGGACACGATCACCCTGCTGCAATTGCAGCAAATGCCGGACCAACCTGCCTGAGCAGGTGTCCCGCGCGATGTTTGGGGCATTTCCCCGAATGTTTGCGTCGCCCCCTTTCCATTGCCGGCGTTGTGAATCCCGTTGATGAGATTCGCCGCGCCTTTGAGTTTGCCAGCCGTTTTGACCGATTCTGCCGCATCCAGCGATTCCCCCGATATCTCCCAAAGCTCCGACGCGCCCACTTTCCACGGACTCAAACCGCTTGCCGCCAAGCGCGAGCGCGAGTTGCAGGAAATCTTCGGCGACGGCGGGATGCTCGCGCGCGCCATCGATGGCTATCGCTCGCGTGAGCCGCAGACCGAGATGGCGCGCGCCGTGGCGGCTGCCATGGACACGCACGACACGCTGATCGCCGAGGCGGGGACCGGAACGGGCAAGACCTACGCATATCTCGTGCCCGCCATGCTGTGGGGTGGCAAGACGATCATCTCGACCGGCACCAAGCACTTGCAGGATCAGATTTTCGCGCGCGACATCCCGACGGTGCGCAAGGCGCTCGCCGTGCCGGTGACGGTCGCCATGCTCAAGGGCCGCGCGAACTATCTCTGTCATTACTATCTGGAGCGTGCCCAGCAGGAGGGGCGCTTTGCTTCGCGTCACGAAGCGGCGCAACTGCGCGAGATCGTGACGTTCGCGCAGATCACGCACAGTGGCGACAAGGCGGAACTGGCATCCGTGCCCGAGAACGCGCCGATCTGGGCGCAAGTCACGTCCACGCGGGATAACTGTCTG
>NZ_JAELTP010000579.1 GCF_016428915.1 Pandoraea sp. ASV26 | reverse complement strand
CTACGTGAGTGGCGCTGATTGGCTGAAATCAACGGGCCAATCATGGTCAGTCCTTGTGCTATTGTGGGCTTGGACTGGGTACAAGGCCTGCTTAGCGCAAACGCATTCAGCGGTCTCTCAGCACCGTCAAGCACTGAGAGCGCTGAAAGCACCACAGCAGGTCCGCAACATTAGGCTGCTTCCCCACCTTGAAAGGTCTCCACTGCCTGCCCAACACTTATCGTAGGTCGCGGTTGGTTGCTTGCGATTCAGCGAGGCAAGGTACGACGTACTGCCCGGTGGGTTAGCAACCTTGAAGTGGTTCTGGCCCCGGTGACGCATGTGTGATAGCTTGAACGTGCAGCTGCATCTTTCGGCAGGACATCCCCGATTCTTTACAACTTCACCCTTGCATCCGTTTTTATTCCCGTCATACCCCGTCAG
>NZ_JAELTP010000578.1 GCF_016428915.1 Pandoraea sp. ASV26 | reverse complement strand
GGGCAACCCAAGTGACGAAGTCGGGAATTCCACCTACGAAATTCCCAAGCTCCAACGCGGCACGAACTACGTCTTCACTATTCTCGTCGACAGCAACGGGCTCAACGAGAATTTCATCCCTGGCGAAGACGAAATGAAGCACCCTCGCGGTATTCTCGACTACAAACTCTCTTCACCGTCTGGGTGCATTACCCGTATCAGGAAGTGGAAAATCGCCGGAAATCTCGGCGGGCAAGACTACAAGGACAAATTCCGCGGCCCCCTCAACGAGGGTGGTTTATTCTTTGAGCGCCAAGGCTACCATCTTCCTTCACCCTCGCTGGACGCTTTCGGCAAAGGAAACCCAATGGATGGAATTGATTACGCTGGCATTGCTTTCTACACTGCCAAACTTACTCTGGATATGCCTGCTGACAAGTACGA
>NZ_JAELTP010000577.1 GCF_016428915.1 Pandoraea sp. ASV26 | reverse complement strand
AACAATGGGAGGTGTCCCGGAAGAAGCAACACAGGAACTTTGCCGAGTGGATTGCGGGCGTAGACTTCTGCGTTGCGCTTCATGGGGCTAGTTTCATGATGTATAACCTCGAGCTGAGAGGCTATGCCGGCTTCGTGTGCGAATATAAGGACTTTGCGGGCGTATGGCGACTGGGTTTGGTAGTAGAGTTTCATTTTTAAAGGCGACTACGTAACTTGGGATGCCATGTACTGATTGACTCTGCAAAGGAATACGTTTTTATACCTACACTACCGTAAAAGGCGCAATATCGCAATGTGCTCGGAGGGCGCAAATGCCGCAATGTGTAGAGGGCGCCGTAGAAATGATCAATACTTGCGCTAGATGCCGAATGCTGGTGATAAGCTCCTGGCAAAGGCGTAGATCGTCCATTATGTAGTAGCT
>NZ_JAELTP010000576.1 GCF_016428915.1 Pandoraea sp. ASV26 | reverse complement strand
CCTCCACAGCCTCGCACTTTGAGACTCTTTCTAGGAAATGTGCCCGGAGTCCAGAATTTGAAGCCTCGGCCAAACTATTGCATTGCCATCATATTACGACGCTTTTGTACAGAGAACGAGGCGCAAAATACCGAGAGATCGCCGTAATTGGTTGACAGAAACATGGCTGTAGATCAAACTTGCAAGGAATTCATTGATCAGGCTCGTCCGATAAAGCCGGCTTGCATGAAGGAGACGCTTTGGAGGATGTACAGAGACAAGAGCATGTCTACCGTGACGGTTGGCAGCAGGCTGGGTAGGAGTTTGGTTAGTGGCAGGCAGCCGAAGATTGGTCCACCATTGGCATTGCCTTGGCGAAGGGTCCTAGATGGCCATGCTCCTGGCTTCCAGAGCCTGATACCTGTAGGCTGGCGGATGCAATAC
>NZ_JAELTP010000575.1 GCF_016428915.1 Pandoraea sp. ASV26 | reverse complement strand
GTCATACTGGATCCGCGGGGCACTGAGCAAATTTGTGTTTGCTCTATTGTTACAATTAAGCAAGATGACTTTCTCGGAGTTTTTGCAGATTAGGTACTCAGAAAGTTTCGATGAGACTTGGGGGATTGGCGGCCCGCTAGACAAGCTCTGGTTAGATTACTCGAAGATCACTGGATTGCTGAATCAAATGCGTGTATCCCCGCCTGGTGGAGACGCCAATGTGCAGCTACGGTGGGAACGATATATACCGCCCAAAGAGGATCAGCCTATATGGAGGGTTGAAGTTCGGGCACTGAGAGAGATTAAGCCTGTCTCTTATACACATCTGACGCTGCCGACGAACCGTGTGGTGGGGTGGTGGGGGGGGGGGGGGGGGGGGGTGGAGGGGGGGGGGGGGGGGGGGGGGGGGGGGGGGGGGGGGGG
>NZ_JAELTP010000574.1 GCF_016428915.1 Pandoraea sp. ASV26 | reverse complement strand
GATACACAATATCGTCTCGTGGGCTCGGAGATGTGTATAAGAGACAGTACAGTACCAGATAGAACGCGGTGCAGATTCCCCACCAGGCCACCATATACGTGATTTGCTGCTACTTCATTCACCAACTTCATTCACCAGCGCCAACTTAAGGCCATTGCCGCATTCGTACTATATCTAAGAGAGTTTAACGGTTTTAAAAGCAGCGTTATATCCACTTCATACCTATAGTCAGGCAGTATACTGGTAGATAGTATTATCGCATATCAGAGCATAGAGTATATATAGTGGTGGTAGGTAATAATCTAAGCACTTATAACATCGCCTTCTACTAAAAACAGAAGAAAGAAAGAAATCTCAGAACTAGGCTAATAATATAGATAGGAGAAGTCTACGAGTAAAGTTTATGCAACAGCCAGGTTATAG
>NZ_JAELTP010000573.1 GCF_016428915.1 Pandoraea sp. ASV26 | reverse complement strand
GAGCTCGAGGGCTTTGAGTGTCGTGCCGTTGGGGCCCAAGATTCGCTGTCGGCGCTTGACGAAGCGGTCCTTGCTTCCGACCAGGTTGCGGATCTTGACGACATCGCAGGCGACTCCGTCTTCGAGGATTTTGATGGCTTGAGGAGCAGGCACACTTCGAGCCAGCAGCTTGATCAGGTCGCGCGCGTTCAAGATGGACGCAGGATCAAAAGTCTTTCGAGTCGTCTTGACAGTCATGCAACACTCAACCAAGTCCAGCGTACATGCGATGCCCTGCTTCTCAAGTGCTTTGGTGACAAGAGGCCATGCTTCCTTTAGATATACTTCGCGATATTTGGGAAACAGCGTCGCAAAGGAAGATTCTTCGGCAAACGTGCCTCCAACGTCTGTCTCTTATACACATCTGACGCTGCCGACGAACCG
>NZ_JAELTP010000572.1 GCF_016428915.1 Pandoraea sp. ASV26 | reverse complement strand
CATCATTATGTGTAGTACGATCACCGGATTTTGCTCTGTCTCTGCTGGAAACGCCGCGCGGCGGGCTCTTGCGGGCTGTTGAAGAGGATGCTGATAATCGAGAATGGCTCCCATCTCTTGCTGTCGGTCCATCGCGTGCTCGCTGGGTGCGTATAAAGCTTTGCGAGCCGGTATTCTTTACTTTTTGCCAGCCGGCGCTTTGGTTGCTGCTGCTGTTGCTGCCAAATGAGGTGCCAACAAAGCCATTAGATGGTAGAACCGTGTGAGACGATGTGTTGTCCATGCCGCTAAAGGAGCCAAAGATTTGTTGCTGGTCATTTAGATTTGCAAACTGCGCTCTGTTGACAAGGGTGTTTTCGCCCCATGGCTCTTCTGAGACTCTGCGGTGCATGTATTGCATTGAATTACTAGGTACTGCCACAC
>NZ_JAELTP010000571.1 GCF_016428915.1 Pandoraea sp. ASV26 | reverse complement strand
GTCTGCGTCGAGTCCGTGCGATTCTGTGGGTGTCCTTGGATGTGTTCCCCTGTCGAGGCCGACGCGGTGTGCAGATGCAGGTTCCAGATGGTTGACTTCAAAGGTCTCTCTGCTGCAGGCAGCCCGTCGATCCTGCCCGGGACCGAGCAGAAAAAATTTGTGTCTTGGTGAAGCAACTGAAACTACACAGCCGGGAGCACGTTGTTGCATGGGATACTCAGATCTCTTATACATACAGTACAGGCATTGGACGAACTGTCGCTACTGTTTACGACGAAAGCTATGGCCACCGCTTTTCATTGTCGGTTGGAGACCTACACGTACGCTCCGGAGTAGCCTGTACTCTGTGGTCAATCGTGTCTGCACTGCGCCGCTGGACAATTCGGCTGAGGCGAAAGCCTGTGCTTCAGCGCCGATATTGAAA
>NZ_JAELTP010000570.1 GCF_016428915.1 Pandoraea sp. ASV26 | reverse complement strand
AAGCTGCTAGCGTCTCGAAATTAACGAACATTTGGTTCGAAAGGCTGAAGCTCGTCAAAGTTCGGATGCGATAAGCTGCGTGGTCTGAGTCATAGTCCACTTGGCGTCCTTCGACGGCGCGCCGATGTTGAGCTTCGGATATGAGAACTCCGGCGCAAGTGAGCTTCGGTTGTCAAATCAGCAAAAATGTCTTCAATGTTTTAATCGGATCCTTACAGAAACCGTACTTGCCAGGTCTACTACTGTTCCAAGGCGAAGTAACTTGATGTTCTGTGATTCTGACAGGCGCAGCGTTTCGTACGGCATACTTGACCGCAAAATTCCGTTCTCCGGATCGCGAGAAGAAAAGGTTGCTTGATTCTCCATGTTCATGTCCGAATATGTGTTAAGGAGTCTTTCTCGGGCCGACGATGGGGAGAATACA
>NZ_JAELTP010000058.1 GCF_016428915.1 Pandoraea sp. ASV26 | reverse complement strand
TGCCTTGTTTCTGGTGTTGCCGCTCGCGTCGGTTTTCGTGACCGCGCTGGGCAAGGGCTTCGCCGCTTACTGGGATGGTCTGACGAACGACGACGCGCTCTCGGCCATTCGTCTCACGGTGCTGATCGCCGTGATCGCCGTGCCGCTGAATCTCGTGTTCGGTGTGGCGGCGTCGTGGGCCATTGCGCGGTTCGACTTCAAGGGCAAGAGCGTGCTGACCACGCTCATCGACTTGCCGTTTTCGGTCTCGCCGGTGATCGCGGGGCTTACGTTCCTGCTGATCTTCGGCCGTCAGGGGCCGATCTGGGACTTTCTCGACGCGCACAACCTGAAGATCGTGTTCGCGCTGCCGGGGCTGGTGCTCGCGACCGTGTTCGTCACGTTCCCGTTCGTGGCGCGCGAATTGATTCCGCTCATGCAGGCGCAGGGCAGCGAGGAAGAAGAAGCTGCGCGCGTGCTGGGCGCCAGCGGCTGGCAGGTGTTCACCCGTGTGACGCTGCCGAAAATCAAATGGGGTCTGCTGTACGGCGTGATTCTGTGCAATGCCCGCGCAATGGGCGAGTTCGGTGCCGTGTCGGTGGTCTCCGGCCACATTCGCGGCGAGACGAACACGCTGCCGCTGCACGTGGAAATTGAATACAACGACTACCACACGGTCGGGGCATTCGCGGCAGCGTCGATTCTCGCGCTGCTCGCGCTCGCCACACTGGCCCTGAAGCTCTGGGCCGAGCGCAAGCTGGCACAGGACAAGGCCGCGCGTCGCGAAGACGCCGTGCAGGCCTGAGCGGACATCGCATCGAGGAGCAAGACAATGAGCATCCAGGTACAACAGGTTTCGAAGCGCTTCGGCGATTTCGCCGCACTCGACGACGTCAGTCTCGAATTCCCCACGGGCGAGCTGGTCGCGCTGCTCGGACCGTCCGGTTGCGGCAAGACCACGCTGCTGCGCATCGTCGCCGGGCTGGAGTTTGCAGATGCCGGGCGTGTCGTTCTCAACGGCGAAGACGTGGCGTCGGTCGGCACACGCGAGCGTCAGGTCGGCTTCGTGTTCCAGCATTACGCGCTGTTCCGTCACATGACGGTGTTCGAGAACGTGGCGTTCGGCCTGCGCGTGAAGTCGCGCCGCGAACGCCTGCCGGACGCCCAGATTCGCAACAAGGTGCACGAACTGCTCAGCCTCGTGCAACTCGACTGGCTGGCCGATCACTACCCGGCAGAGCTGTCGGGCGGGCAGCGCCAGCGGATTGCCCTGGCGCGTGCGCTGGCCGTCGAGCCGAAGGTGTTGCTGCTCGACGAGCCGTTCGGTGCGCTCGACGCCAAGGTGCGCAAGGAGTTGCGTAGCTGGTTGCGACGTCTGCACGACGAACTGCACATCACCACGATCTTCGTCACGCACGATCAGGAAGAGGCGCTCGAAGTGGCCGACCGTATCGTGCTGATGAATCGCGGCAAGGTCGAGCAGATCGGCGCGCCGCAAGACGTCTACGACACGCCGCAGAGCGCGTTCGTGTACGAGTTTCTCGGCGCGTCGAACCGGCTGTCGGGCGAGCTGCGCACGCATGATTTCATTGCGGATGCCGGCGCGTTTCGCGTGACCGTGCACAAGGACGATCTGCCGGCCGTGCCGCAGGACGGCCGTGCGATTGCGTACGTACGTCCGCACGATCTCACGCTGCTGCCTGCGCACGACGGCGGGCCGGGCATCGACGTGGCCGTGCGCCGTGCCATTCCGCTGGGCGGCACCGTGCGCGTAGAACTCTCTGCGCCCGGCAACGCGGTGTGGGAGGCGGAACTCACGCGCTCGGGCTGGCAGGCGCTCGGCGCCGATGCCGGTGCGGCGCTGCGGGCGGTGCCGCGGCAGTTGCGGGTGTTTTCCGCGCAGGCGTGAGCCGCGCGACGCATCGAACAGAACAACAGGCTGAACCTATTTGGCACAAGTAATTGACGTTATCAGACGTCACGGACAGACAAAGCAACAGGGCGGAGTCACATCATGAATTTCCAGCAATTGCGCTACGTGCGCGAAGCCGTTCGGCAGAACCTCAACCTGACGGAAGCCGCGAATGCGTTGTACACGTCGCAGTCGGGCGTGAGCAAGCAGATCAAGGATCTCGAGGACGAACTCGGGGTGGATGTGTTCGTGCGTCGCGGCAAGCGTCTCACGGGCCTGACCGAGCCGGGCAAGGCCGTGCTGCAACTGATCGAGCGCATGCTGCTCGACGCCGAGAACCTGCGTCGTGTGGCGCGTCAGTTCGCGGATCAGGACAGCGGCCATCTCGTGGTGGCGACGACCCACACGCAGGCCCGCTACGCCCTGCCACAGGTCATCAAGCAGTTCACGAGCGTGTATCCGAAGGTGCATCTGGCGCTGCGTCAGGGCAGCCCGCGTCAGATCGCGCAGATGGTGATCGACGGCGAAGCCGACATCGGCATCACGACCGAGGCGCTCGACCGCTTTCCCGATATCGTCACGTTTCCGTGCTATTCATGGCATCACGTTGCCGTCGTGCCGAAGGATCACCCGCTGGTCGGGCGTGAAAGCGTGACGCTCTCCGATATCGCCGAATATCCGATCATCACCTATGATGGCGATTTCACGGGCCGCTCGCACGTGGACAAGGCCTTCGCCGATCAGGGGCTGGTGCCGGATATCGTGCTCACGGCACTGGATACGGACGTGATCAAGACGTACGTCGAACTGGGCCTGGGCGTGGGGATCGTGGCGGCGATGGCCGTCGATCCGCGCAAGGATCAGGATCTGGCCGTGCTGGAACTCGACAACGCGTTCGAGCCGAGTACGACGCGGATCGGCTTGCGTCGCGGCGCGTTCCTGCGTTCGTACGCGTACCGTTTCATCGAAATGCTTGCCCCGGCGCTCAAGGAGCAGGAAATCTCGACGCAACTGCGCGAAGCACTGGAGTTCGCGGCCTGACGAGATCCTGGGCGCCCCTAGGCGTCCCGGGGCGGCCGGAACAGGTTTTCAGGCGTTCTCCGGCGCGTTCCCGTCGTTCGGCCGTGGTCCGGCCATGATCCCGCCCCATGAGGCGGGATCGATATTTTCAGCGATTGGGAAGCCGGGCAGTATTGGATACAATCGTTGATATGACTTTGACCTCATTCAACCCGATTCCTCATTACACCGTGTCCTCGGGCGATCTGCCGCGCATTGCGCTGCTCGCCACGGGCGGAACGATCGCGGGCAGCGCGTCCGATGCCACGCGCACCGCCGCTTATCAGGCCGGGGCGCTCGGTGTCCAGGACCTGCTCGCAGCGGTCCCGGCGCTGGGCACCGTTGCGCATATCCATGCGGAGCAGGTCGCGCAGATCGATAGCAAGGACATGAGCGTGGCGCTCTGGCAGAAGCTGGCCGCCCGTGTGAATGCCTTGCTCTCGCAGCCCGATGTGGCGGGGGCGGTCATCACCCACGGCACGGACACCCTCGAAGAGACCGCCTACTATCTGCACCTGACGGTCAATAGCCGCAAGCCGGTCGTGCTCACGGCGGCGATGCGACCCGCAACGGCGCTCTCGGCCGACGGACCGCTCAATCTGCTCAACGCGGTGCGGGTGGCCATCGACCCGATTTCGACGGGACGTGGGGTGATGGTGGCGATCAACAACCAGATTCACTGTGCCCGCGACGTCATCAAGACGAGCACCTACAAGGTCGATGCCTTCCACTCGCCGGAAATCGGCGTGCTGGGCTGGGTGCAGGACGAGCGCGTGGCGTATCAGCGTGCCGCGTTGCAATACCACACCGTCGAGAGCGAGTTTGTCGGGCTTTCGGGCGAATTGCCGGCGGTGGAAGTGGTGTCGAGCTATGCCGGCGTGTCGCGCATCGCCGTCGACGCTCTGGTCGAGGCCGGTGTGCAGGGCATTGTTGTGGCGGGGACGGGCAACGGTTCGCTGCATGCGCTGCTGCAACAGGCGCTGGCCGAGGCCGTGCAGCGCGGCGTGACGGTCGTGCGGGCCACGCGCGTGGGCAGCGGACACGTGATGCACAACGGCGCCGCACCTGACGATCAGTACGGCTTCGTGAGCGCGGGTAATCTGCATCCGTTCAAGGCGCGTGTCTTGCTGATGCTGGCCTTGCAGGCGGGCGTGCCGCGCGAGCGCATGCAGAGTGTGTTCGCGGAGTATTGAGCGAAATACCTCGAATTGCCCCGAATCACCCCGAATCACCTCGTCACGCCGGTTATTCCGGCGTGCGGCGCAACGACGGTGCCGTGTGTTCGCATGTGGCTTCGGTCGACGGGCACCGGGCTTTGTAGCCCGGCACCCGCCAACGTCCACCCCATCTCCCTGATTGCCTCACGCTACCGATCTGACCGGTGCGTGACTGCCTTAGCGCGTGACGGCGTTACGCCACGGTATGGTTGGCGAGCATTTCCAGCGCGCGCACCATGCCCGAGTGATCCCACGCGGCACCGCCGTTCGCGGCGCACGCATTGAACAGCTCCTGACACGTTGCGGTGTTCGGCAGCGACACGCCGAGGGCCTTGGCGCTCTGGAGTGCCAGATTCAGATCCTTCTGATGCAGGGCGATGCGGAAGCCCGGCTCGAAGTTGCGTTTGACCATGCGCTCGCCGTGCACTTCGAGAATGCGCGACGAGGCGAAGCCGCCCATGAGCGCTTCACGCACCTTGGCGGGATCGGCGCCGGCCTTCGAGGCGAACAGCAGGGCTTCGCCCACGGCTTCGATCGTCAGGGCAACCACGATCTGGTTGGCGACCTTGCAGGTCTGACCGGCACCGCTCTCGCCCACGAGCGTGATGTTCTTGCCCATCAGTTCGAAGAACGGCTTCACGTCGTCGAACGCGGCTTGCGAACCACCGACCATGATCGACAGCGAGGCGGCCTTCGCACCGACTTCGCCGCCCGAGACCGGCGCGTCGAGGTACTCGGCGCCCAGTGCCTTGACCTTCTTGGCGTATTCCTTCGTTTCGATCGGCGAGATCGAGCTCATGTCGACAACGATCTTGCCCGCCGAGAGACCTTCGGCCAGACCGTCCGGACCGAACAGCACGGCGCCCACGTCCGGGGTGTCCGGCACCATCACGAAGACGATGTCGGCGCGCTTGGCGACTTCCTTGGCCGACGTGCAGACCGTGGCCTGGCCGTCGATCAGGTCTTGCGGAGGCGTGCGGCGCTCGTACAGGAACAGCTTGTGACCGGCGTTTTGCAGATGCTTCGCCATCGGCGCGCCCATGATGCCCAGACCAATGAAACCGAGTTGTGCCATTTCGAGACTCCTTGTTGCCAAAGTGTTAAATGTTGTCGCTGACGCCCGGACGAGCAGGGCGGTGGCGCGCAAGCGCGTGCCCCTCGCCCCGTACCCCGGCCGCATGCCCCCTGCATGCGGCCGGCGGGGCCCTTCCTCGTCGAAACCCGGTCAGCCGGCGTGCTGTGTCCGTGACGCTTCAGTCGCGTCGTGCAGCGACGCCGTCGTTTCGTCTGCACGCCGCCGGGGGAGGCGTCGTGCGGGGTGAACGGGGGCGGAAAATCAGGCGGCTTCGCGCAAGCCCGCGGCCTTGAACCAGCCGAGGCCGTCGGTCGTGGTGGTGGCGGGCTTGTACTCGCAGCCGATCCAGCCGTCGTAGCCAATCCGATCGAGCAACGCGAACAGGTAGGCGTAGTTGATCTCGCCCGTGCCCGGCTCGTTGCGGCCCGGGTTGTCCGCCAGTTGCACGTGAGCGATGCGCGCCAGATTCGTCTCGATGGTCTTGGCGAGTTCGCCTTCCATGCGCTGCATGTGATAGATGTCGTACTGCAGGAACAGGTTGTCCGAACCGACCGCGTCGAAGATCTCCAGCGCCTGTTTCGTGCGATTCACGAAGAAGCCGGGAATGTCGTACGTGTTGATCGGTTCGACCAGCAAACGGATGCCTTCGGCCTTGAGCGCATTGGCGGCGAAGCGCAGGTTTTCCACCAGCGTTTCCTGAGCGGCCTGCGTCGACAGATCGGCGCCTTGCTTACCCACGAGGCAGTTCAGTTGCTTCACGCCCAGCGCCTTGGCGTAGGTGATCGCTTCGCCCACGCCGTCGCGGAATTCGGCCACGCGATCCGGGAAGATGGCGATGCCGCGCTCGCCCGCCTCCCAGTTGCCGGCGGGCAGGTTGTGCAGCACGAGGTCGAGCTGATACTGGTTGAGCTTGTCGGCGATCTGGTCGCGGTGAAACGCATAGGGGAACAGAAACTCCACGCCACGAAAGCCCGCTGCGGCGGCCGCCTTGAAGCGGTCGAGGAACGGCACCTCGTTGAACAGCATGGTCAGGTTGGCGGCAAATTTCGGCATTGCGCTGACTCCTCTCTCTTTTTAGGGGGTGGTTTCGACGATTTCGATGCAAGGGTGTTGCCGGGTTGCGGAGCGCGCGCTTGGGTCGTTCACGGGGTCTAGCCGAAAGCGCAGGGGACGCACGCGCCCCGCAATCCTTTTGCAGATCTGGCAGGGTCCGACTTATGCCGTCACTGCCTTGTCTTCTTCCACGATGTCGATGATTTCCTCGAACTCGTTGACGTTGTTGATCTCGGTGCCCATCGCGATGTTGGTCACGCGCTCGAGAATCACTTCCACGATCACCGGCACGGAGAACTCGGCCATCAGCTTGCGAGCCTGCGCAAACGCGGGCTGAATGTCGTTCGGCTGGAACACGCGGATCGCCTTCACGCCAAGCCCTTCGGCCACCTTCACGTGATCGACGCCATAACCGTTCAATTCCGGCGAGTTCACATTCTCGAACGCGAGCTGCACGCAGTAATCCATGTCGAAGTTACGCTGCGCCTGACGGATCAGGCCCAGGTAAGAGTTGTTCACGACCAGATGGATGTACGGCACCTTGAACTGCGCGGCCACGGCCAGTTCTTCGATCATGAACTGGAAGTCGTAGTCGCCCGAGATCGCCACCACGTCCGACGAGGGCGATGCGACCTTTGCGCCGATGGCAGCCGGTACGGTCCAGCCCAACGGGCCCGCCTGACCGCAGTTGATCCAGTGACGCGGCTTGTTCACGTGCAGGAATTGCGCGGCAGCGATCTGCGACAGGCCGATGGTCGAGACGTAACGCACGTCGCGGCCGAAGAACGCGTTCATTTCCTGATACACGCGTTGCGGCTTGATCGGCACCTGATCGAAGTCCGTGCGGCGCAGCATGGTGCGCTTGCGCTTCTGGCAGTCGGCCACCCACTGCGAGCGGTCAGGCAGACGGCCGGCGGCCTTCAGTTCTTTGGCGACTTCGACGAACAGCTTGAGCGCGGCCTTGGCGTCGGAGACGATGCCGTAATCCGGGCCGAACACGCGGCCGATTTGCGTCGGCTCGATGTCGACGTGCACGAACTTGCGGCCGTTGGTGAAGACTTCCACGCTGCCGGTGTGGCGGTTGGCCCAGCGGTTGCCGATGCCCATCACGAAGTCCGAAGCCAGCATCGTCGCGTTGCCGAAGCGGTGCGAGGTCTGCAAGCCGACCATGCCGGCCATGAGCGGATGGTCGTCGGCGATGGTGCCCCAGCCCATGAGCGTGGGCACGACCGGCACATTCACCGTCTCGGCGAACTCGACGAGCAGGTCGGCGGCGTCGGCATTGATCACGCCGCCGCCCGAGACGATCAGCGGACGCTCGGACGCGACCAGCATCTGAATCGCCTTTTCGATCTGCGGGCGCGTGGCCGCAGGCTTGTACACCGGCAGCGGCTCATACGTTTCCGGATCGAAGTCGATCTCGGCGACCTGCACGTCGAACGGCAGGTCGATGAGCACCGGACCCGGACGGCCCGAGCGCATCAGATGAAAGGCCTGCTGGAACACGCGCGGCACGAGTGCGGGTTCACGCACCGTCACGGCCCACTTGGTGACCGGCTTGGCGATCGACTCGATGTCGACAGCCTGGAAATCTTCCTTGTACAGACGGGCGCGCGGCGCCTGACCCGTAATGCACAGGATGGGGATCGAATCGGCCCATGCGGAATAGAGACCGGTAATCATGTCGGTGCCCGCCGGGCCCGAGGTGCCGATGCAAACACCGATGTTGCCGGCTTCGGCGCGCGTATAGCCTTCGGCCATGTGCGACGCACCTTCCACGTGGCGAGCGAGCACGTGCTCGACGCTGCCAGCCTTGCGCAGTGCCGAATAGAACGGGTTGATGGCAGCGCCGGGCACGCCGAATGCGGTGGTGATGCCTTCCTTCTCCAGCACTCGGACGGCGGCCTCTACGGCGGTCATCTTGGCCATGTGACTCCTCCAATGGGTAATTGATAGTGATCTTGGAGGTCACTTTAAGCCGGTACGATTTGTTTGATAAGATCACAAAAGATCGTTTTTTTAAGAACAAAAAGTATCGAATGGAGACGTGATGGACCGTTACAAACAGATCGAAACCTTCGTGCAGGTGGCCGAAGCGGGCAGTCTGGCCGCCGCTGCGCTAAAGGAGGGGGTCTCGCCGGTGATTCTGGGGCGACGCATCGATGCGCTCGAAAAGCGGCTCGGCATCAAGCTGATGTACCGCTCCACGCGCCGGCTCGCGCTCTCGGAAGAGGGCGGCGCTTTTCTCGAGCGCTGCAAGCAGTTGCTGGGCGACTGGGAGATGGCGGAGAACGAGATCAGCGCGGGGCGTCATGCCGTCTCGGGACACTTGATCGTGTCGGCGCCCGCGGCGTTCGGCCGCAAGCACGTGGCGCCGCATGCCCCGGCGTTTCTGCGGGTGCATCCGGAGGTGCAGATTTCGTTCAATCTGACGGATCGCGTGGTCGACATCGTGCGCGAGGGCTATGACATGGGCATTCGCATCGGCGGCTCCGTCGATCCGAATTTCGTGGCCGTCAAACTCGCGCAGAACCGGCGCGTGGTGTGCGGCACACCGGCGTATTTTTCGCGGTATGGCCGTCCGAAGACGCTGGAGGATCTCGCCAAACACAATTGCCTTGCGTTCAACTTGCAAGGCGGCCAGCAGCGCGGCTGGTACTTCAAGCGGCAGGGCAAGCTCGTGACGATTCGTGTGGCCGGCAATCTGGATTGCAACGACGGCGAGTTGCTGCACCGCTGGGCGCTCGAAGGGCTGGGGCTGGGCTGGCGCTCGACGTGGGAAATTCAGCGCGAACTGCTCTCCGGGGAGCTGGAAACCGTGCTCGACGAATATGCGCTGCCCGACTACGACATCCTCGCCGTGTACCCGCAACAGCGCTTCCAGCCGGCACGGGTGCGCCTTTTCATCGAACAGTTGCGGCAGATTTATGCCCGTCCGAACTATTGGCTGGAGAACGCCTGAGCGAGGGCTGGCGGGGCCAGAAAGCGGGCGCCGGGCGAGGCGTTGGCCGGTGCCGATAGGGCGGGAGTTGATGATCGACATGAATTCCGCTAGAATCGCGGGTTCTGCAACCTTGCTGCACTGGTTATGACGCCCAGGCGGCTTTGTCCATAAGGAGCACCATATGCGTCACTATGAAATCGTATTTATCGTTCACCCCGATCAGAGCGAGCAAGTGCCTGCGATGATCGAGCGCTACAAGGGCATGGTGACGGCCAAGGCTGGTCAGATCCATCGCGTCGAAGACTGGGGCCGTCGTCAACTGGCCTACATGATCGAGAAGCTGGCGAAGGCTCACTACGTTTGCATGAACATCGAGTGCGACCAGGAAACCCTGGACGAGCTGGAACACGCATTCAAGTTCAACGACGCCGTTCTGCGCCACCTCGTGGTTCGCATGAAGAAGGCCGAGACCGCGCCGTCGCCGATGATGAAGGAAGTGGCCCGCGAAGAAGCCAAGAAGGCTGCCGCCGTGCCCACGACCGAAGCCGCTGCTTCGTAATTAGCGCATCGGAACGCATCAGGGTGCCAACGAAAACATCGTCCGCGTGAATCGCTTACGGCTCGAGGCCAGCATTGTCGAAATCGGCACGCTGCGCTATACCCCGGCCGGACTTCCCGTGATCGATGTCTCGCTAGCGCATGCGGGAACAGTTGAAGAGGCGGGCGTAGCCCGTCAGGTCGAGTTCTCGATACCCGCAGTTGCGATCGGTCCCATCAGTGCCAAAGTCATGGCGTTGGGACTCGAGAAACCGGCCCGGTGGGCAGGTTTCCTGGCCAAAAAGCATCGCAATAGCCGAACCCTGGTGTTTCACATCACAGCATTGCAAGAATTTGAAAAGGATTGTTGAACATGCCGCGTCCTAACGGTAAAAACAAGAAGTTTGATCGCCGCCGCCAACAGCAAAACCCGCTGTTCAAGCGCAAGAAGTTCTGCCGCTTCACCGTCGCTGGTGTCGAGCAGATCGATTACAAGGATGTCGAAACGCTGAAGGACTTCATCGGCGACAACGGCAAGATCACCCCGGCTCGCCTGACGGGCACCAAGGCGCACTACCAGCGCCAGCTCGACACGGCCATCAAGCGCGCGCGTTTCCTCGCGCTGATGCCGTACACCGATCTGCACGGTGCTTAATCGCCAGTCGACGAAGGAGAATAGATAATGCAAGTGATTCTGCTGGAAAAGGTCGTCAACCTGGGCAACCTGGGCGACATCGTGAAGGTCAAGGATGGTTTCGCACGTAACTTCCTGATCCCGACCAAGAAGGCTCGTCGCGCCACCAAGGACGCGATCGCCGAATTCGAAGTTCGCCGTGCCGAACTGGAAAAGGCTGCCGCCGAGAAGCTGGCTGCTGCACAAGCCGAAGGCGAAAAGTTGAGCGGTCTGACCGTGCAAATCTCGCAGAAGGCCGGTGTTGACGGTCGTCTGTTCGGTTCGGTCACCAACTTCGACATCGCTGAAGCCCTGGGCACCCAAGGTTTCAAGGTCGAGAAGATGCAAGTGCGTCTGCCGAATGGCCCGCTCAAGACCGTGGGTGACTTCCCGGTCCAAGTGGCGCTGCACACTGACGTCGTCATCGACGTGAACGTGTCGGTGCTGGGCGAGCACGCCTAAGTCGTATCCGCGTCAGCTTCCCGACGCGAATAAAAGACGGAAGCCGGTCAGCCGGCTTCCGTTTTTTTATGCCTGTCTGTTCTGTTCTATTGTGTTGTGCGGGTTGCCGGATTGCCTGGCCACCGGTCATGCACCGATCTATGCCGACCGCCTTCCGGTTGCGCCCCTTCCACGTTCGTCACGTTCGATAGCTCCACCTTATGCTGCCTCCAGGGAAACTGCTGAACAAACCGCGCTCGGAAAAATCGTCGCGCAAGCGGGATTTTGCCGGGGGAGACCGTGATCGCGGGGACGGTATAATGCCCGGCATGAACGCGCCCGATCCCCAGCTCGATTCACTCAAAGTGCCGCCGCACTCCATCGAGGCGGAGCAATCCGTGCTCGGCGGGTTGCTGCTCGATAACAGCGCGTGGGATCGTATCGGCGACTTTCTGGCCGACGCGGATTTCTACCGCTACGATCACCGGATCATCTATCAACACATCGGCCGCCTGATCGCCAGCGATCGTCCGGCCGACGTCATCACCGTCTTCGAATCGCTCACTTCCGCCGGCAAAGCCGAGGACGTGGGCGGGCTCGCCTATCTGAACGCCCTCGCACAGAACACCCCGAGTGCCGCGAACATCCGCCGCTATGCGGAAATCGTGCGTGACCGGGCGGTGCTGCGCAAGCTCGTGACGGTGGCCGACGAAATCGCGTCCGACGCCTTCAACCCGCAGGGCAAGGAAGTGCGTCAGATGCTCGACGAGGCGGAAGCGAAGGTCTTCGCCATCGCCGAAGAAGGCTCGCGCAGCGCGAACGGCTTCCTTGAGTTGCAGCCGCTGCTCACGCAGGTGGTCGAGCGCATTGACGAGCTGTATCACCGCGAGGGCGGCAGCGACATCACGGGGATTCCGACGGGGTTCGTCGATCTGGATCGCATGACGTCGGGTTTCAACGGCGGCGATCTGATTATCGTGGCCGGCCGTCCGTCGATGGGTAAGACGACCTTCTCGATGAACATCGGTGAGCATATCGCCGTGGAAGAAGGGCTGCCCGTCGCCGTGTTCTCGATGGAAATGCCGGGCACGCAGTTGGCCATGCGTATGCTGGGTTCGGTGGGGCGTCTCGATCAGCATCGCCTGCGTACCGGCAAGCTGGTCGACGAAGACTGGCCGAAGCTCACGCACGCCATGCAGAAGATGAACGAGACGCAGCTTTTCGTCGATGAGACACCTGCACTCAATCCGATGGAACTGCGCGCGCGGGCGCGTCGTCTGGCACGTCAGTGCGGCAAGCTTGGCCTGATCATCATCGATTACCTTCAGTTGATGAGCGGCTCGGGCGGCGGCGAAAACCGGGCGACCGAAATTTCCGAAATTTCGCGTTCGCTCAAGGGCCTTGCCAAAGAGCTGAACGTGCCGGTGATTGCACTCTCGCAGCTCAACCGAAGTCTTGAACAACGCCCGAACAAGCGTCCGGTCATGTCGGATTTGCGTGAATCGGGCGCTATCGAACAGGATGCCGACATCATTCTGTTCATCTATCGCGACGAAGTGTACAACCCCGATACGCCTGACAAGGGCACCGCCGAGATCATCATCGCGAAGCAGCGTAATGGTCCTATCGGCCATGTGCGTCTGGCGTTCATCGGTGCTTACACGAAGTTCGACAATCTGGCAGGTCCCCAATACTGACGCACTGATTTCCACCCATTAGTACGGGAGTGCGGTGACGCACGCCCGCAACAAGGTAGAATGTGACGTTTTTGTGTCGACCCGTCCCCTATTAATACCCGGAGTTTTCCAATAATGTTCGGTCGCTTCATGCCCACCGAGGGCAAGTTCTTTGAGCTGTTCAACCAGCATGCGGCGTGCATGGTTGCCGGCAGTCGCGAACTGTCTGCCATGCTCAACGACCTGCCCAATGCCGAGGCACGTACCGTTGCGGTGCAGAACAACGAGAAGAAAGCGGATCGCATCACGCACGAGACGATCGATCTGATGCACAAGACGTTCATCACGCCATTCGACCGCGATGAGATCCACAAGCTGATCAGCACGATGGATGACATCCTCGATCTGATGGAAGACGTGGCGACGGCCGTGTGGATGTACGACGTCAAGAGCGTGCCGAGCGAAGCCCGCACGCTGGGCGAGATCTGCGTGAAGTGCTGCGAGCGTGTGCAAAGCACCGTGGCACTGCTTAACGACATGGATCGTGCCCGCGACATTCTGAAACTCTGCGAAGAGATCGACGGCCTCGAATCGGAAGCCGATCGCCTGCTGCGCGCGTCGTTGTCGAAGTTGTTCCGCGAAGAAGCCGATGTGAAGGAACTGATCAAGCAAAAGGCCGTGTCCGAATTGCTCGAATCGGTGACTGACAAGTGCGAGGACGTTGCCAACATCATCGAAGGCATTGTGCTGGAAAACGCCTGAGCGGAGATTTTTGATGGCAACGCTGCACATCAGCCTTTGGCTGGTCGGACTATTGATCGCCCTGGCGCTCCTGTTCGACTTCATGAATGGCTTTCACGACGCCGCCAACTCGATCGCCACGGTGGTCTCGACGGGCGTGCTCAAGCCGCATCAGGCGGTGGCTTTCGCCGCCTTTTTCAACGTCATCGCACTGTTCGTCTTTCACCTGAAAGTCGCGGCGACGGTGGGCAAGGGCACGGTTCACCCCGATATCGTCGATCACTACGTGATTTTTGGCGCGCTCGTGGGCGCCATCGCGTGGAACATCATCACCTGGTACTACGGCATTCCGTCGAGTTCGTCGCACGCCCTGATCGGTGGTCTGGTCGGCGCCGCGGTGGCCAAGGCGGGCACGGGGTCGCTCGTCGCGAGCGGCCTGCTGCAAACCGTGGCGTTCATTTTCATTTCGCCGCTGCTCGGTTTCGTGCTCGGTTCGTTCTTCATGCTGCTGGTGTCGTGGCTGTTCTTTCGCACCCCCCCGGCGCGCGTGGATCGCTGGTTCCGTCGCCTGCAACTGGTTTCGGCCGGCATGTACAGTCTGGGGCACGGCGGTAACGACGCGCAGAAGACCATCGGTATCATCTGGATGCTGCTGATCGCTGCCGGCATGTGGCCGCAGGAAGCGGCGGAACCGCCGCTGTGGGTGATCGCGGGCTGCTATCTGGCGATCGGTCTGGGCACCATGTTCGGTGGCTGGCGTATCGTGCGCACGATGGGGCAGAAGATCACCAAGCTCAAGCCGGTCGGTGGCTTCTGTGCCGAGACGGGTGGGGCGTTCACCCTGTTCTTCGCCTCGTGGCTCGGCGTGCCGGTCTCGACCACGCACACCATCACCGGGGCCATCGTTGGCGTTGGCGCCACGCGTAAGCTCTCGGCGGTGCGTTGGGGCGTGGCTGGCAACATCGTCTGGGCATGGGTGCTGACGATCCCGGCCTCGGCGTTCATTGCCGCTATCGCCTGGTGGATTGGCAAGCAGATCCTGTGATGCGCTTTCGGCGGTCAGTCGTCATTCCGATGGCGGACTTGCCCTGACGCATGGAAAAAGCGGCTTCGGCCGCTTTTTTCGTTTTCCCCTCCATGCTATGGGACGGACGGCACATTGACGCGGCATATCGCCTTCATCGGGAAAATCAATTTCAATAGCTAATTGCGATTGATTACTATTTATTCATAGTGTTTTTCCCGACAGCATTGGAGACTAATATGAGCACACTGATTCATCACTCCCTGCGTAGCCGTCCGCTCGCCGCGCTCGTGGGCGCCGCCATCAATATCGGCGGTGCCGCGACGCTGCTCGCGCATCTGCGCTAAGTCTCACACGACAATCGTCCCCCACGGAGAGCGTATGCAGCGCGACACATTCGAGCAAGCCCTGGCCCGCGAAGGTTTCACGGCGTTGGTAACGGTAACGAGGGAGGCCGGCGATCTCGGCGAGCATACGCATCCCTTCGAGGCGAAGGCGCTGATTCTTTTGGGCGAGATTGCCATTCGCGTGGGCGACAACGAGCGTGTGTACCGCGAGGGCGATGTCTTTCATCTGGCGGCCAATGTAGCGCACGCCGAACGTTATGGCCCGGCGGGCGTGCAGTATCTCGTTGGCCGGAAGTAGTTACATCGCGCTGTTGGCGAAGCGGGCGATCGGATCGTCGTCCTGCGAGGGCGACGCGGTGACGTTTGCGGTGCTGCTCGACGGCGACACCTGCGGCGTCTCCATCGGAGACGGTGTTGCAGCCGTGAGCGGCCGGTTCGGTGCGGTGTTCATCGGTGCCACCGGCACGTTGGCCAGCGGCTCAGGTGCCGAGCGATTCACGTAGGTGGTGTTGCCTGCGGGCGCCTTGTTGGCAGCCACGCGTCGGACGCCATCGATGCGGCGCGCCCAGTACGGGATATAAAGGCTCTCCAGACGCACCGTGCCGCCCGTGTTCGGTGCATGCACGAACTTCCCCTGACCGACATAGATGCCCACGTGCGAGTGGGCGCGTCCCGTTGTGTTGAAGAAAATGAGATCGCCCGAGGCAAGATCGTCGCGCTCGAGCGGCGTGCCGACACTGCTCATGTCGGCGGTTGTGCGTGGCAGATTCACTCCGGCGGCACGCGCGACTACGTAGCGCACCAGACCGCTGCAATCGAAACCGGAATCGGGGGTATTGCCGCCGTAGCGGTAGGGAATGCCCACGAGGCTCATCGCTTCGAGCGTGATTTCCTCCTGGCCCGCGCTGCGCTCCGGCCCCACGGTGCGGTTGCCATAGTTCGCAGTGCTGCCTTGCCGGACCGACGGGCCGGACGAGCAGGCCGCCACCAGCAACGTGAGCGTCAACGCGCCTGCGCATCGCCACAGCGAGTTCGGCTGTTCTGCCGGCTGCGTTACGAAGCGAGCAAGAACGCGAGGAGTGCGGAGAGGGCGCTGAATTCGCATGGGCCGAGTTTACGACGCCTGCTGTGCGAATGCATCGCAAAAGTGCCGGAATACGGGTGTTTTGTGGCGTTGACGTCACAAATGCGCCGATTCCCAAGCGATTTTGCTACAGGGCGCCATGTTGCCTGCCCCGACGGCAAGAAAAAACGGCGCCCGAAGGCGCCGTCGTGGTGAGCGTTGAAGCGCGTCCTGACTCGCAAAACGTCAGAGAATTTCCCCGGCGTAGTCGGCCAGCCGCGAGCGTTCGCCGCGCGCGAGCGTGACGTGTCCGCTGTGCCCCCAGCCCTTGAAGCGATCCACCACGTAGGTGAGGCCCGAGCTGCCTTCGGTCAGGTACGGCGTATCGATCTGCGCGATGTTGCCCAGACAGATCAGCTTGGTCCCCGGGCCGGCGCGCGTGACGAGCGTCTTCATCTGCTTGGGCGTCAGGTTTTGCGCCTCGTCGATGATGACGAACTTGTTCACGAACGTGCGGCCGCGCATGAAGTTCATGCTCTTGACCTTGAGTCGCGAGCGAATCAGTTCCTGCGTGGCCGCGCGGCCCCACTCACCGGCGGAATCGTCTGTCTTTTGCAGCACTTCGAGGTTGTCGTCGAAGGCCCCCATCCACGGTTGCATCTTCTCTTCCTCGGTGCCCGGCAGGAAGCCGATATCCTCACCGACGGGCACGGTCGCGCGCGTGATGATGATTTCGTTGTAGCGCTTCTCGTCGAGCGTTTGCGCCAGCCCGGCGGCGAGCGCGAGCAGCGTCTTGCCGGTACCGGCTTGGCCGAGCAACGTGATGAAGTCGACTTCGGGATTCATCAGCAGGTTCAGCGCGAAGTTCTGCTCTCGGTTGCGTGCCGTGATGCCCCACACGTTGTTCTTGTGGTGCCCATAGTCACGCAGCGTTTGCAGCAGCGCCGTCTTGCCGTTGATCTCGCGAACCTGCGCGTAGAACGGGGCCTCACCGTTGTTCGTCTCCAGATAGACGAACTGGTTGATGAGGAAGCTCATGCACAGCGGCCCGGTGATGCGATAGAACGTGGTGCCGGTTCGGTTGTCCTGCCAGCTCTCCATACCCTTGCCGTGCTTCGTCCAGAAGTCCGGCGGCAGCGCCATCACACCCGAGTAGAGCAGATCGCTGTCCTCGAGCACCTTGTCGTTGAAATAGTCTTCCGCAGGCAGGCCGAGCGCATGCGCCTTGACGCGCATGTTGATGTCCTTGGACACCAGCACGACCTGACGATCGCGGAATTTGTCCTGCAACGCTCGCACGACACCCAGAATCTGGTTGTCGGCCTTGCCTTGCGGCAACCCTTCGAGCGGCGGCACTTCGGGCAGGTCGGTCTGGAAGTAAAGGCGGCCTGCGGCGTCCTTGTTACCGAGTCGCGAGAGCGGAATGCCCTCGGCCATCGACTTCGTGCCGCTTTCCGCGACCAGCCCATCGAGGGTGCGGCTGACCTGACGCGCATTGCGCGCCACTTCCGACATGCCCTTCTTGTGATTGTCCAACTCTTCCAACGTCATCATGGGCAGATAGACGTCGTGTTCTTCGAAGCGGAACAGGCTGCTCGGGTCGTGCATGAGCACGTTCGTGTCGAGCACGAAGAGCTTGGCGGGTTCCTGATCCTTGTTGCGGGCACGCTTCGATGCACCGTTCGTCGCCGTCGATCTCACGGCCTTGAGAGACGGGTTTGCGCCGGTCGAGTCGGCGGCCGGAGGCGATTGTTGAGGCGAGCGTGCAGAAGGCGACGGCTGTGGTGCAGTCTGCGTCACCGGACCTGGCTTGGGGACGACCTTCAACTCGGCCGTACCCGCTGCACCGGACGTCTCGCCCAGTGCGTGTTGTTCAGATGAGGGGATCGGTTTCTTGGCCTCCGTGCGCGAAGGTTTGAGGCGAGTGGGGAATTGTTCCGGGGCAAGCAGCGTGCCCGGTTTGGTCGGCGCCGATGGCAATGGCATAGATTTCCCGTTCAAGAAAACACAACACTACTCGGCCAGGACAGACAGCGATACAACACGTCCCGGCAACAAAAAAGCCGCCTGCCCGGACGCACCG
The DNA here is from genome assembly GCF_016428915.1 of Pandoraea sp. ASV26. Classification (GTDB taxonomy): domain Bacteria; phylum Pseudomonadota; class Gammaproteobacteria; order Burkholderiales; family Burkholderiaceae; genus Pandoraea. The sequence goes on along the minus strand of NZ_JAELTP010000058.1, from coordinate 19,130 downwards.
GAGAGGCGGCTTGGCTGAAGGCGCCGCCGTGGCGACGCCTGCAATAGTCTCGTTCAATGCGCTTGATCATTACGGCCGACTATAACGTCTCTTGCCGGACTTGTATAGCGCCGAATGCCCTCGCTGGCAGTGGCGATCGGCCTGTTCGCAACACCTGTCCGGATAGCGCTCACACCGATTCACCGGCGATGCCCGGCGCGCATTTCTCCGGGGCATCGCACACGCCTGCCGGTGTTCAGAGCGCCTGTACGGCAGCCAGGACTTCAGCAACGTGATCGGGCACGCGCACGCCACGCCATTCCTTGCGCAACACACCCTTTTCGTCGATCAGGAACGTGCTGCGCTCGATGCCCAGATGTTCTTTGCCATACAGTTTTTTCAGCTTGATGACACCGAACAGTTTGCAGACCGCTTCGTCGCCGTCAGAGATGAGCGGGAAGGGCAGTTCGAGTTTTCGCTGGAAATTCTCATGCGAGCGCAGGCTGTCGCGCGACACGCCGATGATCTGTGCGCCGGCGGCCTGGAATTGCGCGTAGCTGTCGCGGAAATTCATGCCTTCCGTCGTGCAGCCGGGGGTGTTGTCCTTCGGGTAAAAGTAGATCACCACCTTCTGGCCGCGATGCGCCTTGAGCGAAAAATCGCCGCCGGTGGCCGGTGCGGTGAAATCGGGCACGGGGGTGTCGATGGCTACCGTCACTATGGTCTCCTTGGATGGCCTTGCGAGGCCGGAACGGGAAGTGGGTCGAAACGGGTCAGGCAGATGCCTGGCCCTCGAGAATCAGATCGCCTGAGCGGCCCGGAATTTCGCCCCACACGACCGGATGCGCCGGTAGCGAGGCGAGATCGAGCGTCTCGTAGTACTGGCCCATCGTCACCAGATCGTGTCCCTGGCGACGCCATCCGGCCAGCAATTGGCGGAACAACGGCGCCAGCTTCTGGCCTTCGAGTTCTGCGTGAAGCGTGAACACGTGATGTTGCGCCGGATCGCGGGTCAGGGCAAGCAGATGCTCGGCCACGCCGTTGACGTCGCGGCCGTCGATGCCGAGCAACTCGTCTACCGTAGGCAGCGTCGTCGGCATCTGGACATGCTTCAGGCGGACACCGTCGACGATCGGGTAGTGCGGCGCGGTGCCTCGTCCATCCGACGCATATTTCATGCCCCAGGCGTCGATCTGGCGGAACGCGTCAGGGTTCATCTGCCAGCCGGCCGCGCCATGCGTGAGCGGCGGCGCACCGAAGATCTGCGTGAAGCGCGCATGGGCCTGCGACATCTGACGCTGCGTCCAGGCGGCGTCGCGCGTGCGCACGTTGTCTTGCCAGTAGGTGTGGTCCCACGTGTGGATGCCCGTCTCGTGACCCGCCGTCTGCACGGTGCGCATGACGTCGGCCGCGCGCCGGCCGATGTCCGGGCCGGGGAGCAGGGTGCCGTACATGAGGGTCTTGAAGCCGTAGTGCTCGACCACCGACGTGCGCGAGACCTTCTTCAGAAAGCCGGGGCGGAAAACACGCTTGAGCGCCCAGCCGGTGTGGTCCGGCCCGAGGCTGAACAGGAACGTCGCCTGCGCGTCATGCTCGGCCAGTGCCGCGAGCAGATTGGGCACGCCTTCGCGCGTGCCGCGCAGGGTGTCGACGTCGATCTTCAGGACAATCTTGGCCATAGCCGCCCTTGAGTAGGGAATTCGGGGTATCGCGCTGTGCCCGCACGATGCGTCGGGCGAGCGTCGATACCTTGAATATCAAATCAATTTGCCGAGTCAAAAACGCCCGATGCACCGAGGGCGCACCGGGCGTGTCGTGCGAAGGTCAGGCCTGACGTAGCGGGCCCCACCGAAGCACTTGCACGTGACTCTCGCGAGTCTCGTGAATCTGGTTATTCGCCCTCGACCAGGCGACGCGCTTCGGCGACGTGACCGCGATACGCTTCGAAAATCTTGCGCAGCGCGTCGTCCATCGAGGTCGTCGGCGCCCAGCCGAGTTCCTGCATGGTGTTCTCGATCTTCGGCACGCGGTTCTGCACGTCCTGATAGCCGTTGCCGTAGTACGCGCCCGACGACGTTTCGACGAGCTGAACCTTCTTGGCCGTCTCGGCGTACTCGGGGAATTCTGCGGCCAGCTTGAGCATCATGTTGGCCAGCTCGCGCACCGAGAAGTTGTTCTTCGGGTTGCCGATGTTGTAGATCTTGCCGCTGGCAACGTTGTTCTTGTTGTCGATGATGCGCACCAGGGCGTCGATACCGTCGTCGATGTCGGTAAACGCGCGCTTTTGGCTACCACCGTCGACCAGGCTGATGTTCTCGCCACGGGCGATGTGGCCGAGGAACTGCGTGACCACGCGCGACGAACCTTCCTTCGGCGTGTAGATCGAGTCGAGGCCGGCGCCAATCCAGTTGAACGGGCGGAACAGCGAGAAATTCAGGCCTTCCTGCATGCCGTAGCCCCAGATCACACGATCCATGAGCTGCTTCGAGCAGGCGTAGATCCAGCGCGGCTTGTTGATCGGACCGTAGATCAGCGGCGAGTTTTCCGGATCGAATTCGCCGTCGGTGCACATGCCGTAGACCTCGGAGGTCGACGGGAACACCAGGTGCTTGCCGTACTTCACGGCCGAACGCACGATCGGCAGGTTCGCCTCGAAGTCGAGTTCGAACACGCGCAGCGGCGACTTCACGTAGGTGGCCGGCGTGGCAATGGCGACCAGCGGCAGGATCACGTCACACTTGCGGATGTGGTACTCGACCCATTCCTTGTTGATCGTGATGTCGCCTTCGAAGAAGTGCATGCGCTCGTGATTGATCAGATCGCCAAGGCGGTCCGTGAGCATGTCCATGCCATAAACTTCCCAGTCGGTCGTCTCCAGGATGCGCTTCGACAGATGGTGGCCGATGAACCCGTTGACACCGAGAATCAGGACTTTTTTCATATTACGGTCAGTGATTGAGCTGGGAAAACTGTTCCGGCGTGACAGGCTTGCCGTCCAGCATTAGTTCATGAATGACGACGGCATTTGCGTCGCCGCAAACGCCAAGGAGCGCATTATCCACTACTTGCAGTCCGCAGGGCAAACCGGCGGGCACCGGCAAGCGTGACAGACGGGCGCGCGTGACGACCCAGCGGCGCTCTGCCGCGTCGGTAAATGCCCCCGGATAGGGCGGTGCGACGGCGCGAATCAGGTTGTAGACGTCCTGCGCGGGCTTCGACCAGTCGATACGGCCATCTTCCGGCTTGCGTCCGCCGAAGTAGCTGCCTGCGGCCAGTTCGTTGGTGTGACGCGGCGCCGTGCCGGCCACCAGACCGGGCAGGCAACGCCAGAGCGTCTGCTCGGCAGCGACCGTCACTTTCTCGAAGACTTCGCCTGCCGTGTCATCCGGCAGGATCGGCACGGCCGTCTGGTCGATGATGGCGCCGGCGTCCGGCTTGGCGGCCATTTCGTGGAGTGTCGCCCCCGTTTCCGTTTCGCCCTTCAAAACGGCCCAGTTCACCGGTACGCGGCCGCGATACTTCGGCAGCAGCGAGCCGTGCATGTTGAAGGCGCCTCGCGGGGCGATCTCCAGCACGCTCACGGGAATCATGTGGCGGTAGTAGAACGAGAAGATGAAGTCCGGCGCGACCGCCCGGATTTGCTCGGCAAGCGCGGGATCGGCCGGATCGTCGGGGGTGACGACCGGGATGCCGTGCTCGGCGGCGACACTGGCGACACTGCCGAACCAGATGTTCTCGTTCGGGTTGTCCTGATGCGTGACCACGAGCGCGACGTCGACGCCGCGCGCGAGCAGCACCTGAAGGCAGCGCACGCCAACGTTGTGATATGCGAAAACGACGGCTTTGGCGCTCATGATGCGTGCGACCCCAATTCCGTTGCGCCGGTGGTCTGGCTGGCGCTCGCGGCGCCATCGAGGGTGTTGCTCGAACTACTGGACGGATGCGCTTCCAGCACGGCTTGCACGAGATAACGCGGGCGCTGGCGCACCTGCTGATAGATACGGCCGATGTACTCGCCGAGCAGGCCCATGCCGAACAGGATCACGCCGAGCAGGCAGAACGTGACGGCGAACAACGTGAACACGCCCTGGACTTCCGAGCCGAAGAGGAAGCGGCGGGCCATCAGCACGATGAACAGCAAGCCCGAAGCGGCAGACAGCGTAATGCCCACGCCCGAGAGCCATTGCAGCGGCACGACCGAGAAGCCGGTGACGAGGTCGAAATTCAGACGAATCAGGCTGTAGAGCGAATACTTCGACTCGCCCGCAAAGCGTTCTTCGTGAGCGACGTCCACTTCCGTGGGGTTTTGCGCGAACGTGTAGGCCAGGGCCGGAATGAACGTGTTGATCTCGCGGCACTGATTGACCGTATCGACGATGTGGCGGCTGTAGCCGCGCAGCATGCAGCCCTGATCGGTCATGCGGATGCGCGTGATGCGCTCGCGCAGCCGGTTCATCGCGCGCGAAGCATGGCGGCGGAACCAAGTGTCCTGACGGTTCATGCGCACCGTGCCGACGTAATCGTGTCCGGCGGCCAACTGCTCGACGAGCTTGCCGATTTCTTCCGGCGGATTCTGCAAATCGGCGTCGAGCGTGACGACCCACTCGCCGCGGGTGTGTTCGAAGCCGGCCAGAATGGCCATGTGCTGCCCATAGTTGCCGTTGAACAGCACGACACGCGTCACATCCGGACGCACGCGGTATTGCTCGGCGAGCAGCGCGGCCGAGCGGTCGCGGCTGCCGTCGTTGACGAACAGCACTTCGTAAGTCACGCCCAACTGATCGAGCGCCGGATATAGCCGGGCGAAGAGGGCGGCGAGTCCGGCCTCTTCGTTATAAACCGGGATGACGACGGAGAGTTGTGGACGATTCATTTTTGGTGATCAGCGCAAATGGCATTAACGGCTTCGCAGACGCGCGCAACGTCGGCATCGGTCATGGCCGGGAAGAGCGGCAGTGTCAGGAGCGCGCGGCCGAGACGTTCCGTATGCGGGAACTGGCCCTCATGGAAGCCGAGCGAACGGTACATTGTAAACAGGTGGATGGCCGGGTAGTGGACACCGGTGCCGATGCCCCGGGCTTTGAGTTTTTCCATGACGCCGGCGCGCTCGATGCTCAGGCGCTCGAGCGGCAACTCGACCTGGAACATATGCCAGTTCGAGTTCGTGAAGTCGGCGTGCGGCAGGCCCAGGCCGAGCGCCACGGCGGGGCCACCCGCGAGCGTGTCGAAGTACAGGCGGGCCAGTTCCGTACGACGGCGGTTGAACGCCGCCAGATGCGGCATCTGACCGAGGCCGACGCGAGCGGCAACGTCCGTGAGGTTGTACTTGCCGCCAAGCACGTCGACGTCCATGCCGTCGAAGCCCGTGCGGGTCACGCCTTGCAGCCGGTACTTCTCGGCCAGGCGCGCCTCGTCCTCATTGTTGAAAATGAGTGCGCCGCCTTCGATGGAGGTCAGGTTCTTGTTGGCATGGAAGCTCAGCGAGATCAGGTCGCCGAACGAGCCGATGCGCTTGCCGCCCCAGGTCGAGCCCATGGCTTGGGCGGCATCTTCGATCACGCGCAGTTTGTGACGACGGGCAATGTCGTACAGCCGGTCCATGTCGACCGGCAGTCCGGCGAGATAGACGGGGATGATGGCGCGGGTCTTGGGCGTGATCGCCTTCTCGAGCAGATCGAGGTCGATATTGCGCGTGGCCGGATCGACGTCGACGAACACCGGCGTCGCACCGACTTCCAGAATCACGTTGGACGTGGCGACCCAAGACAGCGGCGTGGTGATGACTTCGTCGCCGCTTTGCACGCCGGCGATACGAAGGCCGATCTCGAGCGTTGCGGTGCCCGAGTTGAAGACACGCACGGGGCGAGCACCGAAGTATTCGGAAAGGGCCTTCTCGAAAGCCTGCACTTGCGGGCCCGAGGTGATCCAGCCCGAGCGCAGTACCTCGGACACGCCGGCAATGGTGGCGTCGTCGATGGTCGGCCGCGTGAAGGGCAGGAACGGTTGATTCGGTTGGGAGGTTGCTGAGTCGCTCATGATGTAAGACAAAGCCTCAGGTAAGCATTGGGGGATGCGTCAGCGCGTAATGCTGCGCGTGAGCCGATTCAAATCAACAGGCCGCAGCCTTAGCTGCGCGCAAGAATGTAGACACCGACCAAGATGATGCCGATCGCTACGAGACGCTGCATCGACAGCGTCTCGCCAAACAGGTACCACGCGGCGAACGCGTTCACGACGTAGCCGAGCGAGAGCATCGGATAGGCGATCGAGACTTCAACGCGCGAGAGCGCCAGAATCCAGACGACCACGCTGATTGCGTAGCAGACCAGCCCGCCCATGATCGGAATTTGCGTGGCGAGCTTGATGCCGATGGGCACGATATTGGCGCGCGTGAATTCGAGCGCGCCGATGGAGCCGGCACCGGCCTTGAGCAACAACTGGGCGCAGGCGTTGAGCAGCACGCCCGTGAGAATAAGGGAAAACGTAGCGAGATTCATGGAACGTTTGTGAACGTTTGTGAATAATTATGGACGTTGCAAATTGGCTGGCGTTTGGACGCGCCGAGCCCCAAGCCTTCTCTTGCTCTCGCGCCTGGCCCAGGCGCGTGAGGAATCGGGGCGATGGAAACCGGTCAACCGAACGGCAAGCGCGCTATTTTACGTTGTCTTCCGGCTGCGGTTTCGAGATCACCACGCGGCGGGTGTCACGCGCGATGATCCGCATGGGCAAATGCTCGGCTTCGAGCTTGCCGAAGGTGTCCGGATCGACCAGTGCGAGGGCTTTGGGATCCGCCCGCCAGCGGGCGTAGAAATCGTCGAGCGTCGGCAGCCATTTCTGCGGCTCCTGCTTCACGCCGAATTCGAGTTCGTCCGGGTGCTGCACCATGATCATCGTGTGGCCGAGGTAATACGGCATGGTGTGATCGAGCACGTTCACGGAATAGAACGGTACGTTCGGCCCGAGGCGTTGCATCTCGGCCTTGATGGCCGGCACGAGCAGCACGCCCGAGCTTTGGCGGCCGAAGACTTCATGCCCCGTGCCACCGATGGTCACGAACAGCAGCATGGCGCCGGCAAAGGTGAGCAGGGCGCGACGCGCGCTGTGCCGCGCCAGCCGCCACGCCACGAGTGTGCCGGCCAGACCGATGCCGAGTGCAAAGTACAACCAGATCTGGAAGGCCTTGTACAACTCGTTCGGGTTGCGCACGCTGCCCGCGCGTCCCACGAAGATGGCCACCATGACGAGCGCTGCGATCAGGAAAATCACGTAACCCGCCATGTGCAGGCGCACCGTTTCGCGGCGCAACTGCGCCAGATACAGGCCGAAGAGCAGGGCCATGGCCGGTGCGATGGGCAGCAGATACGAGATCAGCTTCGAGTGCGAGGCGCTGAAGAACAAGAAGATGAATAACGACCAGACCCAGAGCATCATGGCCGGGGCGAAACCATTTGGCTGACGGGGCATGCGCAGCGTGGCGCGCACGGTGCCCGGCAGGAACGACAGCCAGGGCAGGAAACCGACGATGAACACCGGCACGAAGTACCACGGCGCGCCATCACGGTTATGCCCTTCCATCGCGAAGCGGCGGAAATGCTCGTTGATGAAGAAGAAGTCGAAGAATTCGGGGTTGTGGATCTGCACGAGCACGAACCACGGGGACGCCAATGCGAAAAAGACGATCAGGCCGCTGCCCAGATACAGGCGGCGCCACAAGGCCCAGTCGCGCGCGACGAACGTGTAGATCACGAGCACGGCGCCCGGCAGCACAATGCCGACCAGCCCCTTGCTCAGCACGGCGAGCGCCATGGCGGCCCAGCACAGCCACATCCAGCCGCGCACGGCGGCGCGCGCGAGCCCGGGCCGTTGGGCCAGCAGCAACGCGCACAGCGAAAGCCCCATGAAGAACGACAGGCCCATGTCGAGCACATTGAAGTGCCCGAGCAGCGACCAGAGCGGCGCGCTGGCCAGCGCGGCGGCGGCGAACAGGCCCACGCGCGCGTTGAACACCCGGCGCCCGGTAAAGCCGACCATCAGCACGCCGGCGAAACCGGTGAGCGCCGTCCACAGCCGGGCCTGCCATTCGCCGAGGCCGAACATCGCGAACGTGAGCGCATTCATCCACGTTTGCAGCGGCGGCTTCTCGAAATACTTGTAGCCGTTGTAGCGCGGTGTGATCCAGTCGCCCGTCACCCACATTTCGCGTGCCATTTCCGCGTAACGGCCTTCGTCGCTCGCAATCAGATGCCGATAGTCGAGCAGGCCGAACCACACGAGCGCGAACGCCACGAGCAGCAGCCAGAAGGCCGCAGGAGACAACGGATAGGACGAGGGTAGGGCGTTGGTCGCGTTGGACGCGAAATGATTGGGCGAAGCGAGCGGTTCGGCAGCCGGCAGGCCGGAGGCGAGCGGGCGGCGGCTCACTCAGCCGCCTCGGTCTCGATGAGCAGGGCCAGTACGACGCGGCGTCCCTCGCTCATCAGGATGTTATAGGTGCGGCAGGCCGCCTGCGTGTCCATCGAGTCGACACCAATGCGGGTGCTGGTCAGCGAGCTGGTCAGTCGCGGGTGCGCGAAGCGCAGCCGATCGCCGCTGCCGAAGAGGACGACTTCGGGGTCGAGGGCACGCAGCCTGTCGAAATGGGACGGCTCGAGCGCATCGAAGCGCGACACCGGCCAGGCCTGAATCTCGCCCTCGGGCGCAATGATGACACTTTGTTCGTGACGAATCTTGTTCACCTCGACGTAGCCGGGGCCGTAGCCGGTGACCGTGTTCAATGCTTGCGACGGGTCTTGATGCAGTTTCACTTTCGAAAGATTCCCTACCAGGGGTTACCCAATGGTTATCCAGTGGTCGACGAGCGTCGGCGGGGTGTGCAACGGCCGGGCATCTTGCCTTGCGTGGCGCAAACCGTCAATGATGCATTGCCGAACTCTGTCATAATTGGCTAAATTATAGCTTTTTGCCGTACGCAGCACGGCAAAACCGTTGCAGTGCGGCATTTGCCACGTCAAAACCGGAGGAACGCGGTGTCATGTGCGCTTCGCGCAAGCCGCCGGATAGCCAGTTCGACGTGCGTCCCGCCTGCTGCCTGCCCGTCCAGACCCTGCGCAGCCCGCCAAGACCACAACCGCCGTGAAACCGATCCTCAAATCGCAGAAATTGCAGAATGTCTGCTACGACATTCGTGGGCCCGTGCTCGAACATGCCAAGCGCATGGAAGACGAAGGTCACCGCATCATCAAGCTGAACATCGGCAATCTGGCGCCGTTCGGCTTCGAGCCTCCGGACGAGATCGTGCAGGACATGATCCGCAATCTGCCGAATTCGGCCGGTTATTCGGATTCGCGGGGCGTGTTCGCGGCGCGTAAGGCGATCATGCACTACTGCCAGCAAAAGCGCATCAAAGACGTGCAGCTCGACGACATCTACCTCGGCAACGGGGCGTCCGAGCTGATTGTGATGGCCATGCAGGCACTCCTCAACGACGGCGACGAAGTCCTCGTGCCGGCCCCCGACTATCCGCTCTGGACGGCTGCGGTCAGCCTGTCCGGCGGCACGCCGGTGCATTACATCTGTGACGAGCAGGCCGACTGGCAGCCCGATCTGGCGGACATCCGCAAGAAGATCACGCCGAACACGCGCGCCATCGTCATCATCAATCCGAACAACCCGACCGGCGCGTTGTACTCGGACGAACTCCTCAAGGACATCGTCAGCCTCGCCCGCGAGCACAAGCTCATCATTTACGCCGACGAGATCTACGACAAGATCGTCTTCGACGGCGAGGAGCACACCTCGGTCGGCTCGCTCTCCGAAGACGTTCTCACCATTACGTTCAACGGCCTGTCCAAGAGCTATCGCGCGTGCGGTTACCGCGCGGGCTGGATGGTCGTGTCGGGCGACAAGCGTGCGGCGCGCGACTACATCGAGGGGCTGAACATTCTGGCCTCGATGCGTCTGTGCCCGAACGTGCCGGGCCAGTACGCCATCCAGACGGCGCTGGGCGGCTATCAGAGCATCAAGGACCTGATCGTGCCGGGCGGACGCCTGTACGACCAGCGCGAGATCGCCTACCGCATGCTCACCGACATTCCCGGTGTGACCTGCGTGAAACCGAAGGCGGCGCTGTACCTGTTCCCGCGTCTCGATCCGGCGGTGTATCCCATCGCCAACGATCAGGAGTTCATCCTCCAGTTGTTGCTCGAAGAGAAGGTCCTGCTGGTGCAGGGCAGCGGCTTCAACTGGATGCATCCCGACCATTTCCGCGTAGTGTTCCTGCCCCACGAGGGCGACCTGGAAGACGCTATCAGCCGCATTGCCCGCTTCCTGGACGGTTATCGCCGTCGCCACGGCAAGTGATGCGCGCCAACCGATTTCGACTTTTGAGTAAAACTGCATGAAACCGATCAAATTGGGCCTGCTCGGCCTTGGCACGGTAGGCTTCGGTGCCTTTCAGGTACTGGCTCGCAACCAGGAAGAAATTCAACGTCGTGCCGGCCGGGGTATCGAGATTACGAAGGTCGCCGTGCGCAATGTCGAACGCGCCCGTGGACTCGTTGGCCACGCTGCCGTCGTGACGGGCGATCCGTTTGAAGTGGTCAACGACCCGGATATCGACGTCGTGGTCGAAACCATCGGCGGCTACGACCTCACGAAGGAACTGGTCCTCAAGGCGATCGAGAACGGCAAGCACGTGGTCACGGCCAACAAGGCGCTGCTGGCGGTCTATGGCAATGAGATCTTCGCCGCCGCTCGCAAGGCCAACGTGATGGTCGCGTTCGAAGCGGCCGTCGCCGGTGGTATTCCGATCATCAAGGCGTTGCGCGAAGGCCTGACCGCGAACCGCATTCAATGGATCGCCGGCATCATCAACGGCACCACGAACTTCATTCTTTCCGAGATGCGCGACAAGGGCATCGATTTCGACGTGGCACTCGCCGACGCGCAGCGTCTGGGCTACGCGGAAGCCGATCCGACGTTCGACATCGAAGGCGTGGACGCCGCGCACAAGCTCACGCTCATGAGCGCGATCGCGTTCGGCGTGCCCGTGCAGTTCGACCGCGCGTACATCGAAGGCATCACCAAGCTCTCGGCGCTCGACATCAAGTATGCGGAAGAGCTGGGCTATCGCATCAAGCTGCTGGGCATCACGCGTCACGTGGAGGCGGGCATCGAACTGCGCGTGCATCCGACGCTGATCCCCACCAAGCGCCTCATCGCCAACGTGGAAGGCGCCATGAACGCCGTGCTGGTGCAGGGTGACGCCGTGGGCGCCACGCTTTACTACGGCAAGGGGGCGGGCGCCGAGCCGACGGCCTCGGCCGTGGTGGCCGACATCGTCGACGTAACGCGCCTTCAGACGGCCGATCCGGAGCATCGCGTGCCGCATCTGGCGTTCCAGCACGACGCGCTGTCGAACACGCCGGTGTTGCCGATCGACGAAGTCACCACGAGCTACTACCTGCGTCTGCGCGTGGTCGATCGTGCCGGCGTGATGGCCGCGCTCACGCGCATTCTCGCCGATCTGGACATCTCCATCGACGCGCTGCTGCAAAAGGAATCGCGCGAAGGCGAGCACCAGACCGACATCATCATCCTGACGCACCAGACCCAGGAAAAGCACATCAACGCGGCTATCGCCAAGATCGAGGCCATGGAGACGGTGCTCTCGAAGGTCACGCGCATCCGTATGGAGGCGTTGAGCTGAGCGCTTTGGCGCCGGCTTCTGGCCACACGAACCGATACGACAGGACACGACCCACATGAAATACATCTCCACGCGCGGCGCGGGCCTGACCTCGGGCGAACCGCAATCGTTCTCCAGCATTCTGCTCGGCGGTCTCGCCCCGGACGGCGGCCTGTATCTGCCGACGGAATATCCGCAAGTCACGGCCGACGAGTTGCGCGCCTGGCGTCAATTGTCGTATGCCGAACTGGCCGCCAAGGTGCTGGCCAAGTTCGCGGGCGACATCCCGGCCGAAATTCTGGCTGACCTCACCAAGCGTACGTACACCGCCGAGGTGTATTGCAACGTGCGTCCGGGTGAGGACGCCACCGAGATCACGCCGCTGCTGCCGCTGGGTGTCGAGAAGGACACGCAGCTCTCGCTGCTGGCCCTCTCGAACGGCCCGACGCTCGCGTTCAAGGATATGGCCATGCAGTTGCTGGGCAACCTGTTCGAGTACGCTCTGGCGCAGCACGGCGACGCGCTCAACATTCTGGGGGCGACGTCCGGCGATACGGGCAGCGCGGCGGAGTACGCCATGCGCGGCAAGGAAGGCATTCGCGTCTTCATGCTCTCGCCTGCGGGCAAGATGAGCGCGTTCCAGACCGCGCAGATGTACAGCTTGCAGGACCCGAACATCTTCAACCTCGCGGTCGAGGGCGTGTTCGACGACGCGCAGGATATCGTCAAGGCCGTCTCGAACGATCACGCCTACAAGGCACGCTACAAGATCGGCACGGTCAACTCGATCAACTGGGCGCGTGTCGTGGCGCAGGTCGTGTATTACTTCAAGGGCTACTTCGCGGCCACGGGCGGCAAGTCGGGGCAGGACGGCGAGGTGTCGTTCACGGTGCCGTCGGGCAACTTCGGCAACGTCTGCGCGGGTCATATCGCGCGCATGATGGGCCTGCCGATCCGCAAGCTGGTCGTGGCGACCAACGAGAACGACGTGCTCGACGAGTTCTTCCGCACCGGCCGCTATCGCGTGCGCAAGTCCGCCGAAACGTTCCAGACGAGCAGCCCGAGCATGGACATCTCGAAGGCGTCGAATTTCGAGCGTTTCCTGTTCGATTTGCTCGGCCGCGATGCAACGGCGACTGCCGATCTGTTGTCGAAAGTCGAGCGCGAGGGTGGCTTCGACCTCTCGGGTACCGAGGCTTTCGATCGCGTGACGCAGTTCGGCTTCGTCTCGGGCCGCAGCACCCACGCGGACCGTCTGGCGACGATTCAGGACATGGCCAAGCGCTACGACGTGGTCATCGATACGCACACGGCTGACGGCGTGAAGGTCGCCCGCGAGGCGCTCGAGCCTGGCGTGCCGATGGTGGTGCTCGAGACGGCACAGCCGGCGAAGTTTGCCGAGACGATTCGCGAGGCGCTGCATCGTGAGCCGCCGCGCCCTGCCGGGTTCGAGCAGCTCGAGTCGCTGCCGCAACGCTTCGAGACCGTGCCGAACGACGTGGCACGCGTGAAGGCCTATATCGCAGAACACACCGGCCTGTAAGCCGGCGATTGCTCTGTTCTCTGACTTCCGGGCCATTCGTCATGCTGAGTACACAAGAAGCCCTTGATGCCGTGCTGGCGGCCGCCCGCCCGCTCGGCCAGAGTGAGACGGTCGACACGCTCGCGGCCAACGGCCGCGTGCTGGCCGCCGACGTGATCGCCACGCTCGACGTGCCGCCCATGGACACGAGTGCCATGGACGGTTACGCCGTGCGGGTTGCCGACCTGCAAGGCGCCGAGACCGTGTTGCCGGTCTCGCAGCGCATTCCGGCGGGTCACGCCCCCGAACCGCTTGCCAGTGGCACGGCGGCACGTATCTTCACCGGGGCGCCGGTGCCGCGAGGTGCCGATGCGGTCGTCATGCAGGAGCAGTGCGAGGTTCGCGACGACGGCTCGGTCGTGATTCGCCACACCCCGGCCGAAGGTGAATTCGTCAACCGGCAGGGGGCCGATATCCGCCGTGAGAGCGTGGTGCTCGCCGCTGGTACGCGGCTCGGGGCGCCGGCGCTGGGGCTGGCGGCGTCCGTCGGGGCTGCGAAGCTGCAAGTCGCACGTCGTCTGCGCGTGGCCGTGTTCTTTACCGGTGACGAGTTGACGATGCCCGGCGAGCCGTTGCGCGCGGGCAGTATCTACAACTCCAACCGCTTCGTGCTGCGCAGCCTGCTGGAGAATCTGGGCTGCGAGATGACCGATTACGGGATCGTGCCGGATAATCTGGCCGCCACGCGCGCGATTTTGCGCGACGCCGCGCGCGGCAACGACCTGATCATCACATCCGGCGGCGTGTCGGTGGGTGAGGAAGACCACGTCAAGCCCGCGGTGCAAGCCGAGGGCCGTCTCAATCTCTGGCAGATCGCCCTCAAGCCGGGCAAGCCGCTGGCGTACGGGCAGGTCAATCGCGCGAACGGTGAAACGGCACACTTCATCGGCCTGCCGGGCAATCCGGTGTCGAGCTTCGTGACGTTCCTGCTGTTCGTGCGTCCGTTCCTCCTGCGACTGCAAGGGGTGACGGACGTGACGCCGCGCCGCATCGCCATGCGAGCCGACTTCACCCAGACGAAGGCGGATCGTCGCAACGAGTTCGTGCGGGCCCGGATTAACGCGCAGGGCGGCCTAGATGCCTTCCCCAACCAGAGTTCGGCGGTACTGACGTCGACCGTCTGGGGCGACGGGCTCATCGACAACCCGCCGGGCCATCGCATCGAAGCCGGGCAGATGGTTACGTTCCTGCCGTTTTCCGACCTCCTATATTGAGAGACAGGCGCGTCGCGCTCGCGGCGGGCCAGCCAGACTATGCAGATCGATCTTCGCTTTTTCGCCAGCGTCCGCGAGGCGCTCAACGTCGCTGAAGAGCGCGTGGAAGTCCCGGCCGGGATTGCCACGGTGGGAGACGTGCGTCAGTGGCTGTGCGGCCGCGGCCCGATCTGGGCCGAGACGCTCGGCGAGCAGCGTCCCTTGCGCATGGCGCTGAACCATACGATGGTGCCGGCCGCCACGCGCCTGACCGAGGGCTGCGAAGTCGCGTTCTTTCCGCCGGTCACGGGCGGTTGAGCCGCATCCCCTTGCTGGCGTAGCGACACACAGGACAGGAGACATCACCCCCATGCCGATTCGTGTACAGACGCAGGATTTCGACCTGTCGGAGGAGATTCGGCAACTGCGCGCGGGCGATCTGCGCGTAGGAGCGGTAGCGAGTTTTGTCGGCACGGTGCGCGATCTGAACGACGGCAAGGACGTCTCGCGCATGACGCTCGAGCACTATCCGGGCATGACGGAGAAGGCGCTGGAGGCGATTGTCGTGCAAGCCCGCGAGCGCTGGCGCGTGTTCGACGCCCTGGTGATCCACCGCTACGGCGACCTTGGGCCGGGCGATCAGATCGTGCTGGTGGCCGTCACGTCGGCCCATCGGGGGGATGCGTTCGCCGCGTGCGAGTTCATCATGGACTATCTGAAGACCGAGGCGCCGTTCTGGAAGAAGGAATCGACGCCACAGGGCGAGCGCTGGGTCGATGCGCGGGAGACCGATGCGGCTGCGCGAGAGCGTTGGACGACCGGGGAAAAGCCCGGCACAAAGTCCGGCGCCAAGTCCGGCTCGTGAGCGTTGGTTCGATCGACTGAATCGGTCGAAGTGATCGAAAATCGCCGAATTCTTCTTATCGTCGTTTATTGGGCTTTAATGCTGGCGAATTTTCAATATCTTCGTCGGCTACATCATTCGTGAGGCCGCGCCGGTCTCACCCGTTTCACGCTGTCGAGCAGCGCCCGCTGCGCTGGGGGCAGCGTGTATTCCCATCCGAACAGATTCAGTTGCAGGCTCTCCGCGATGCGGATGGCCGGTTCCGCAAAGGCGAACGCCGCCTGCGGCTCAAAAAGCTTGTCCAGCGTGTCGACGAAAAGGGCGAGCCAGCGGCTGAAATGCTCGCCGCTCAGGTGCCCGAACGGCTGATGGGCCTGCGTCACATTGCCGCGGTATCGTTTGGCGCCGAGCACGATGCTGGACCAGAAAGCCACCATTTTTTCCAGATGCATGTCCCAGCGACCTTCGAGCGCTTGCCGGAAAATCGGCCCGAGCAGGTCGTCGTCGCGAATGCGCCCGTAGAACGTGTGCACGAGCAGACGCACGGCGTCTTCGTCGATCGTGGTGAGGCGTTCCGCGGGCCATTCGGCCGGCGTCTCGGAGGCGGTTTCAGCGGACATTTCGACAGGCAAACGGGATACGGACGGGATAAAAAAGGGAAAAGCGCGCAGGCCGTTATTCGTGTCTTGGCGCCAGTCTGACGCATGGTGTGGCGCGCGGAAAGTGGCTATTATGAGCCTCAAACCCGGGCATGTCCTGCGGTTGTTTCACGACCCCGAGGTCTCCCGCCGCAAGCCCTGATGCCGGCCATTTTCCGGCATCGCGCGAAATGTCAATGCTCGCGCTTTAATGCCCCTTGAAACCACAGGGGATTGTCCGCACATCCGATCCAGAGAGATTTCTTACCGGAGCACTAGATGCGACAAGACAAATTCACCACGCAGTTCCTGGAAGCGCTGGCTGATGCCCAAAGCATGGCAGTCGGTCGCGACCAGCAATACATCGAGCCGCTGCACCTCCTCGCCGCGCTGATCGCACAACCCGAGGGCGCCGCGCGCTCGTTGCTGCAACGCGCAGGTGTGCAGGTCCAGCCGCTGGCGCATGACATCGAGACGGCCATCGCGAAGCTGCCGCAGGTGCAGGGCACCGACGGCAACGTGCAGGTCAGCCGCGAACTCGCGGGCCTGCTCAATCAGGCCGACAAGGAAGCGCAGAAGCATGGGGACAGCTATATCGCCAGCGAAATGTTCCTGCTGGCGCTCGCCGACGACAAAGGCGATACGGGCAAGCTCGCCCGCGCTCGTGGGCTCACGCGCAAGGCGCTGGAAGCGGCTATCGAAGGCGTGCGCGGCGGCCAGTCCGTCAATAGTCAGGACGCCGAAGGTCAACGCGAAGCCCTCAAGAAGTACACGCTCGATCTGACCGAACGCGCTGCCCTTGGCAAGCTCGACCCGGTGATCGGCCGCGACGACGAAATTCGTCGCACCATCCAGATTCTGCAACGCCGCACGAAGAACAACCCGGTGCTCATCGGTGAGCCGGGGGTGGGCAAGACCGCCATCGTGGAGGGTCTTGCGCAGCGCATCGTCAACGGCGAAGTGCCCGAGTCGCTCAAGAACAAGCGCGTGCTTGCGCTCGACATGGCGGGCCTGCTCGCCGGCGCGAAGTTCCGCGGCGAGTTCGAAGAGCGTCTGAAGAGCGTGCTCAGCGACATCGCCAAGGACGAGGGCCGCACGATTCTGTTCATCGACGAGATTCACACGATGGTCGGCGCAGGCAAGGCCGAAGGCGCGATGGACGCCGGCAACATGCTCAAGCCCGCGCTCGCGCGTGGCGAACTGCATTGCATCGGCGCGACCACGCTCGACGAATACCGCAAGTACATCGAGAAGGACGCCGCGCTCGAGCGCCGTTTCCAGAAGGTACTCGTCGAAGAGCCGAGCGTTGAAGCGACCATCGCGATTCTGCGCGGCTTGCAAGAGAAGTACGAACTGCACCATGGCGTGGAGATCACCGACCCGGCGATCGTCGCGGCGGCTGAACTCAGCCAGCGCTACATCACCGACCGCTTCCTGCCGGACAAGGCCATCGACCTGATCGATGAGGCGGCGTCGAAGATCAAGATGGAAATCGACTCGAAGCCGGAAGTGATGGACAAGCTCGACCGTCGTCTGATCCAGTTGAAGATCGAGCGTGAGGCCGTCAAGAAGGAAACCGACGAAGCGTCGCAGAAGCGTCTGGCGTTGATCGAGGAAGAGATCTCGCGTCTGGAGCGCGAGTATGCGGACCTAGAAGAAATCTGGACGGCCGAGAAGGCCGCTGTGCAGGGCAGTGCAAAGGTCAAGGAAGAGATCGACCGCGTGCGCGCCGAGATCACGAAGCTACAGCGCGAAGGCAAGCTCGACAAGGTGGCCGAACTGCAATACGGCAAGCTGCCGCAGCTCGAAGCGCAGTTAAAGGATGCCGATGCCGCGGAAGCGGCGGGCCAGCAGGCGCATCCGCGTTTGTTGCGCACGCAGGTGGGCACCGAGGAGATTGCGGAAGTGGTCTCGCGGGCCACGGGCATTCCGGTCTCGAAGATGATGCAGGGCGAGCGCGAAAAGCTGCTCAACATGGAAGCCAAGCTGCACGAGCGCGTGGTGGGGCAGGACGAGGCGATTACCGCCGTGGCCGATGCCATCCGCCGTTCGCGCGCGGGGCTGGCGGACCCGAACCGCCCGTATGGCTCGTTCCTGTTCCTCGGGCCGACCGGGGTGGGCAAGACCGAGCTTTGCAAGGCGCTGGCGATGTTCCTGTTCGACTCGGAGGATCACCTCATCCGTATCGACATGAGCGAGTTCATGGAGAAGCACAGCGTGGCGCGTCTGATCGGAGCGCCCCCGGGCTACGTCGGCTACGAAGAGGGGGGGTACCTGACGGAAGCCGTGCGTCGCAAGCCGTACAGCGTGATTCTGCTCGACGAAGTCGAAAAGGCGCACCCGGATGTGTTCAACGTGCTGCTGCAAGTGCTTGACGACGGTCGCATGACCGACGGGCAGGGCCGTACCGTGGACTTCAAGAACACGGTGATCGTGATGACGTCGAACCTTGGGTCGTCGATGATTCAGTCGATGGTCGGCGAGCCGCAGGAACGGATCAAGGACGCCGTGTGGACGGAGATCAAGGATCACTTCCGTCCGGAGTTCCTGAACCGGATCGACGAAGTCGTGGTGTTCCACGGGCTCGACCAGAAGCATATCGAGTCGATTGCCACGATCCAGATCGAGATCCTGCGTCAGCGTCTGGCGAAGCTCGACATGACACTCGAGGTCAGCAAGGCGGCGCTCATGCATGTGGCGCGTGAAGGCTTCGATCCGGTGTTTGGCGCACGGCCGCTCAAGCGCGCGATCCAGCAGCAGATCGAGAATCCGGTCGCCAAGCTGGTGCTCGCGGGCAAGTTCGGGCCGAAGGACACCATCCCGGTCGACTGGCGCAACGGACGCTTCACCTTCGAGGGCGACACCGCTCAGCAAGTGAGCCAAGAGACCGAAACCCAGGCCGAATAAGCCTTGGCGCGACAAGCCTGAACCATCCCCGCGTTCCGAGAGGAGCGCGGGGATTTTTTTGTCTTATTTTTTACGCGCGGCGTCCCGCATCGTCATGTCACAATCGTTGGCGAAAATGCGCGACCGCAGCGCGTCACCTTGCCATGCTCGCGGGCCTGATGCCCGCCGCCCGCTGTTCACGCCGCTCGGCCTCCGTTGACGGCACGCTGGCGCCATTCGTCGCAAGACGGCTGCGCGCGTCGGGGCAAGTTTTTATCGTGGCGCCATGATCCGAACACAGTGAGGACGTCATGGCGACGAT
>NZ_JAELTP010000569.1 GCF_016428915.1 Pandoraea sp. ASV26 | reverse complement strand
GTACTAAAAACATTACACTATTGAGCTAACTGGAGTATGTTTTAGAGTTCTTCCGCTCCTTGTTCGTCCAAAAAGCGTTCCCTGTGCTCGACACGCCGAAAGTGGGCAAAATGACATAAAGCTGGTGGAGCTATTCTCCACTACGGAGTACAGAGCCAAGAACTTGACGAACATGCGCCCTCTTTTCCAGAGTAGCAACCTCACCTTCGCGTGCAAGGAAAAAGCAAACAGGCACCCTGCCGCTAGAACTCAACGAAGAACCGTCTGTCAAGGTCGGTTTGCTCCTGCGACGGCCCCCGCACGATGTTTTTGAGGCATTGGCCGATCCAAGTATCACCACCCGATTTTGGTACACGAAAAGCTCAGGACGGATGACGCAGGGCGCCAAACTCAAGTGGGAATGGGAAATGTACGGTGTCTCGAC
>NZ_JAELTP010000568.1 GCF_016428915.1 Pandoraea sp. ASV26 | reverse complement strand
GCATCCGGCCTCGCTGACCTCGACGTTTAGGTCGTCGGGGCCAGCAAGGACTTCGTAAGCAAACGTGCGGAATTCGCTCTCTGTGCCAACGTTGTCGACTTTGTTGATGACGGTGCGGATGCTGGGGTTTTTGTCGACAATGACTTCGGCGATTATGTACTTGTAGGGGAGATATTGTTCACGCAGGTTGAGGTGTGCTGGTCGTGTTAGTTTAGGGTATGAACTAACAAGGATGGGGGGTGATGTCGAAGAAACATACCAACATGGCCAGCCGTGTTGAAGCCAACGGGAATCTCCCCATGTAGGTCTTCAGGGAGGATGCTTCGAATGACGTCCACTACAGATTGTTAGTATCTGCAAAACTTTCAAGGCTCATTTCATCTTACGATAACTCCATAGGTCATATCCAATAGTGATATCATAC
>NZ_JAELTP010000567.1 GCF_016428915.1 Pandoraea sp. ASV26 | reverse complement strand
CGGCAATACGTGAGCCAAGAGAGCACTGGAAGCTGATATCGGTGATCTGAGGCTTGGAGGTACCAGGGTACTGGAAGGTCATCCTGGTGGCACGGAGAATGGCCTTAGCCTTGGTTTTGACACCCTCAAGGAAACCGGGCTCAGGGAAGCTGAACTCAATCTCAGAGGCACCAAGCTCATAGTAGGATCTAGCGGACGGGACGCGCTTGACGAAATCGGCCAGATTACCCCTGTAACGCTTCAGCTTGAAGCGCTCGTAGTGGACAATGTGCTGGCAGATGGTGTCAAGGAATCCAGAGTCGTGAGAGACAATGATGGAAGTGCAAGGAGAGTTGATGAGGTACTCCTCGAGCCACTTGACGTTCTTGACATCCAAATGGTTGGTAGGCTCGTCGAGCAGAAGAATATCGGGGGCCTCGAAAAC
>NZ_JAELTP010000566.1 GCF_016428915.1 Pandoraea sp. ASV26 | reverse complement strand
TTCTCTGAAAAAAGTACACAGGGAGGTCAATAAAATCATCAAGATGCCTCTGCCAGACGCAAGCACCGAGGTCCAAACGTCCAGCGAAGGTACGCCACCTGAAATCTCACACGCAACATTCAGCAAGATTCATTCACTAACTCATCCTCCACGATAGCCGCGGAGACGTTTGTAAACAACTATTACCAAGCCATAAACAGCAAAGCAAACCTACAAAATTTCTACATCAACTCATCACCGCGGTACAACATTCCCGCAGACATCTCCATCAATGGCTCCGTCGTGACCACGCCGGCAGACTATCTCAAGCTCCTCGAAGGGCAAGGCCAAGGCGTGCACTATGACGTGGAATCACTGGACACACACGTCATGAACCCTGTCTCTTATACACATCTGACGCTGCCGACGAACCGTGTGGTGTGGT
>NZ_JAELTP010000565.1 GCF_016428915.1 Pandoraea sp. ASV26 | reverse complement strand
CACTTTAAGTATTGAAGATAGCCTGATTCAATATACTAAAGAATTAACCCCACTGTGAAGCATGCCTATGAGATGCGAAGAGCTTAGGAAAAGAGCGCAACACCGCTTCGTAGACCGTAGAAACGTCTAGAATTCCCAGGAAACTATTCAACGTCCGAGCGCAGCCGCAGGCGTGCTACTTGGCAACTCGATGCCCGTCTATGGAGAACCTTACCGTAATGCCACAGAGAATCTGCATTTTTGATCCTGGCACGTCAGGTTCCAACTCGCTGTCCATGAGATTTCCAACCTTGCCTGCCGGCTCTCCCGTATCTGGTAGCCTAAATTTGCCTAATGTGACATTGGACCAGTCGTCACTTACCTTGGGCCACCAGCTCCCGAAGCACCGCACCTTGAGTGGCAGCATCCTCTTTACTGCGCCTTCC
>NZ_JAELTP010000564.1 GCF_016428915.1 Pandoraea sp. ASV26 | reverse complement strand
CCCATCACCCCGGAGGAAGGTGCGGAAATAGAGCGCCTAGTCTTCAAAATTGGCAGGCGTTGGGCGGAAATTGCTCGTCACCTGCATGGTCGAAGTGATAATGCTGTGAAGAACTGGTGGAACGGCAGCCAAAAGCGACGCAAGGGGCTGGACCACCTAGACCGCCATCGCGCTACACGGAGCAGCAGCCCATGCGACGAGTATTATCCTCGCTCACGACAGACCGCTGGCTGTTCACTGCCATTTCCGCCACCAAACAGCATGCAATCCTCTATCGATGACTGTGTAACTTGGCGGGGATCGTCCCTGCCTTCCCCGTGCTCCTCAGAATCGCCAGGTTCAGAAACCTGCGTTCATTACCGGACATCACCAAGACGTATTCCCGCTCCATCGCAATCAACAGTGGAACTACCACCTCTCCGTAC
>NZ_JAELTP010000563.1 GCF_016428915.1 Pandoraea sp. ASV26 | reverse complement strand
CAAGAAACCCTTGCACTGGCAGGATTCCTCATGGGCGGAAGAGACCATGTTTTATCATGTGATTAAGACGGTCGTCGAAGGTTCTCCATTCAAAGACGCCAAATCTGGCTTGGAGCTGGTTGCCGTCATTTGCAAATGGATGGATCTGTTTGCCGCCGCGAGCGCAGCCTTTAATAGCGAGATGTTGGCCGAGAAGCAAGATTTCCGGGGCCGAGACGACATGGAAACGGCGAGAGCGCCTTTGTTCCCCTGCTTTTGCGTCTCATTGACAACATGGCTCTCCTGCGCGTGCTTGGAAAGCAGTTTGCCAAGGGCGCGCGTAAGGGCCTTTCAGAGAGCTTGTCCAACTTTGTGCAGACGCTGCAACCCGTCCCTCAGGTTGTCGAACGGCTAGAGCTGTTTCGTACCGAGACGCTGGCTAAGCT
>NZ_JAELTP010000562.1 GCF_016428915.1 Pandoraea sp. ASV26 | reverse complement strand
CATCTCGAATTCGCACTTGGGCCATCGGCAATCATCTGCAGAACGGTTCCCACAGGCTCCGTTTACATCCACATCTTACACCAGCTTCTACCCCGTACACCAGTTTCCTGTGAAAGGTCTTCCGTTTGCCAATGGATTTTCAACGCAGCAGCAGCCTCTATTTGGACACCGTGGAACCGACCATTGATCCAGCTATAACACACAGACAAGTTGGTAGAGCCATCACTGGCATTGAAACCATCTTTGAAGCTATTCTTGATAGCATGGCCAGAGCGCAAGAACTTAGCATTCGATTTAGATCGCGTCGTAGAATTGCTCACAACGATGAGGCGGGCGACCCTTTGCTTAGGTTTCCTGGAAGATCGCCACTAGAAGCCAGGAAATTTGGTAGGAGAAGGCTGCCATGTACAGTAGCTTCGTTGTGC
>NZ_JAELTP010000057.1 GCF_016428915.1 Pandoraea sp. ASV26 | reverse complement strand
GCACGTTCGCGCATTGCGGGAACTCGTCGGGAAGTTGCGTCAGTTCGAAATAGTGCGTGGCGAACAAGGTGTAGCAGCGGTTGTGACCCAGCAGATGCCTTGCAATCGCCCAGGCAAGTGCAAGACCGTCGAACGTCGACGTGCCCCGTCCGATTTCGTCCATCAGCACGAGGCTCTGATCGGTCGCCGTATGCAGAATCGCCGCCGATTCGGTCATCTCGACCATGAACGTCGAGCGCCCGCCCGCGAGGTCGTCCGACGCGCCGATACGCGTGAAGATGGCGTCGAGCGGTCCGAGTCGCACGGCCTCTGCGGGCACGTAGCAGCCAACGTAAGCGAGCAGCGCAATCAGCGCGGTCTGACGCATGAACGTCGACTTACCGCCCATGTTCGGGCCGGTGATGAGCAGCAGGCGGCGGGCGTCGCCCAGCGAGCAATCGTTGGCGATGAAGCGCTCCACCTGTTGCTCGACGACCGGGTGGCGGCCCTGACGAATGTCGACCACGCGATCTTCGACCAACTCGGGCTTCACCCAGCCCAGTGTCTCGGCGCGCTCGGCCAGCGCGGCGAGCACGTCCAACTGCGCGAGCGCCTGCGCAATGCGTTTGAATTCGCTGATGTGCGGCAGCAGGTTTTGCAGCAGCGCGTCGTACAACACTTTTTCTCGCGCGAGCGAACGCTCCTGCGCAGACAGCGCTTTGTCTTCGAACGTCTTCAGTTCCGGTGTGATGTAACGCTCGGCATTCTTGAGCGTCTGGCGGCGACGATAGTCATCGGGCACCTTGTCGGTCTGGCCGCGCGTGACTTCGATGTAGAAGCCGTGCACCTTGTTGAACTCGACGCGCAGGTTGTTGATGCCGGTGCGCGCGCGCTCGCGCGTTTCCAGATCGACGAGGAACTGCCCGCAGTTCTCCGAGATGTCGCGCAACTCGTCGAGATCGGCGTCGTAACCGCGTGCGATGACACCGCCGTCGCGCACCATGGCGGCCGGTTCTTCCGCCACGGCGCGGCTGAGCAGGGCGAGTGCGGCGTCGGGAATGGCGAGGTCCTCGTGCAGCATGGCCAGCAGCGGCGAGCGCGCTTCCACGGCGCGCAGCGTAGTGTGCAGTTCAGGCAGACGGCGCAGGGCGTCGCGCAGGCTCGACAAATCGCGCGGACGCGCCGTGAGCAATGCCAGACGTGCGGTAATCCGTTCGACGTCCGCCACGTGCCGCAATTCGCTGTTCAGCGCACGCCATGTGCCCGGTCCTTCGAGCAGCGTCGCAATGGCCAGGTGGCGCGACTGCGGCACCTGTTGATCGCGCATCGGGTGATGCAGCCAATGGCGCAACAGACGGCTGCCCATCGTGGTGCCGCAGGTGTCGAGCAGTGAGAGCAGCGTGGGCGATTCGGTGCCGCGCAGCGTCTCGGTCAGTTCCAGATTGCGTCGCGTGGCAGCGTCCAGGCCAATATAGGCCGCTTCCCGCTCCACGTTCAGACTTTGCACATGGCGCAGCGACTGGCCCTGCGTGGCGGCTGCGTACTGCAACAGGGCACCGGCCGCACCCAGCGCGGGGTTCAGGCCGTCACAGCCGAAGGCCGTCAGACTGGCCACACCCAGTTGATCGCGCAGACGCTGCGTGCCGGCGGCGGTGTCGAAATGCCAGTCGGGCACGCGCGTGGTAGTGCCGAGAGACAAGCCGTCGAAGGCTTCGAGAGCGCTATCCGGCACGAGCGTTTCGGCCGGACGGATGCGCTCCAGCTCACGCGGCAGCTTGTCGGCGGCCACTTCCATGAGGCGAAGTTCGCCGCTGGCGAGCGACAACCATGCGAGGCCGGCGACGCGCTCGCTGGCGCGCCGCGCCGGAGGCATCTGCACGGCGAGCAGATACTGATCGACCTTGTCGCTGAGCAGGGCGGCGTCGGTGAGCGTGCCGGGCGTGACGATGCGCACGACCTTGCGCTCGACCGGCCCCTTCGAGGTCGCCGGGTCGCCGATCTGCTCGCAGATCGCGACCGACTCGCCGAGCTTGACCAGCTTGCCGAGATATTGCTCCACGGCGTGATGCGGCACACCGGCCATGCGGATCGGCTGGCCGCCGGACTGGCCGCGCGCGGTGAGCGTGAGGTCGAGCAGGCGTGCCGCCTTGGCCGCATCGTCATGGAACAGTTCGTAGAAATCGCCCATGCGATAGAAGACGAGCATGTTCGGATGCTCGGCCTTGATGCGCGTGTACTGCTGCATCATCGGCGTCATCGGTGCGGTGGAGGCGGGGGCGGGAGTCGCTTGGGTGCTCGTCATGAATGGGTTCGGGTCGGGCGAATCGGGTCACGATGTCCCCGGCGGGTTGCGCCTGCCGGGAGGGTCTCGCGGTGAGCCGGCATGCAGCATGCCGGTTCGCACCATCGTGGCGCGTTGGATGCGCAATTTTACGACGGGTTCGGCGTGCGCCGTCATGTGATGTGCTGCGATGTCGCCTTTGGATGTCGGTGAGAGTGTCACACGAAGGCGGCGAATTTTTCTCAAGTTTCCCGAAAATGTGACATTTCGGGTGGTAAGCTCTCGCAAAAATGACCAAAAGCAGCACAAAGCTACTCTCGCACGGGCCAGTATGGTGAAGTCGTTGAAGGGACGAGTCGCGTTGGCGACGGCGCTCGTCTCGATGATATTGATCGTCGGCGTGGCCGTCGGGATCGAGTTCTTCGTCTATGGGGAATTGCGCAGCTCGATGCAGGCGCAGCTCGACACGCAGGTCAGGCTCGTAGCCGATCAGCTCGACGACAAGTTGCGTGCGAAATTTCTCGCATTGCATCGCATGTCCCGCCATATCGACGACCCGTTCACCATGACGCCCGCGCAGTTCGACACCTTCATCAATATGTCGGTGTCGATGCCGGAGACGTTCAACACGATTTTCGTGGCCGCGCCTGACGGCCGCATGCTCTACGACTCGACCTTCTCCGCCACGCCCATCAATATTGCCGATCGCGACTACTTCCGGGCGTTGCTCGAGGGCGCACCGCAGGCGGCGTCGAGCGTGATCGCCGGCAGGATCACGAGTTCGCCGGGCGTGGTGCTCGCCGTGCCCATTACCGATGCGCACGGCAAGGTGAGCGCGGTGATCGGCGGGGCGATCAATCTGCTGCGACAGAACTTCATCGTCGATCTTGCGAGCAACGCCATCGGCGAGACCGGGCGTTACTGCCTCGTGACCAACGAAACCCCGGCACGCTACGTGATTCAGGCGGACGTCACCAAGATTCTCACGCCCGTGGGCCCGGCGCAGACGTTGTGCGGGATACGCGATCCCGGCTCGCATGACCTCGTCCATATGCACCC
Organism: Pandoraea sp. ASV26; assembly: GCF_016428915.1. Classification (GTDB taxonomy): domain Bacteria; phylum Pseudomonadota; class Gammaproteobacteria; order Burkholderiales; family Burkholderiaceae; genus Pandoraea. Next base: position 33,724 of record NZ_JAELTP010000057.1, on the reverse strand, counting down.
GCTTGTCGCGAGTGCGCCCATGACGACGACCGGTTGGTCGGTCGTGGCGGTGCTGCCCGGCGCGGAGGCCTTCGATCCGCTCGCGCGGGTGCGCCGTCGCGTGGTCATACTGGCGATTGGCGTGATCGGCATTGCGGCGTTTGCGATGTGGTGGATGGCGCGGCGCATGTTGCGCCCGCTCGATACGCTGCGCGACCTCGTGCAGCGCAGTGCGGGCGACATGCGCGCCATGCAATCGCTGCCCGTACAACGCGCCGACGAGATCGGGGCGCTCGCGAACACGTTTCGCGACTTGATGGAGCAGTTGGGCGATCGCACCGAGGCGCTGGAGATGTCGCGCGAAGCGGCGCGCGCGAACGTGCGCCGCATGCAGGAGATCGCGGATCGCGTGCCCTATCTGGTGGCGTTTCTCGATGGCGACGAGCGTTTCGCGTTTGTGAACCGCGCGTGTGAGTTGCGGTTGCGCCGCTCGCGCGAGCGCATTCTCGGTACGACGGCGCGCGAGTTGCTGGGCCCGTCGCTCTATCGTGAATTCGCCCCCTACTTGTCGCGGGCCTATGCAGGGGAGGCCGCGACCTTCGTCTGGGACTTCGGCGAGGAGACCGCGTATCGCTGCTTCGAAGTGAGTTACCAACCGGAATGGACGACGCACGACGTGCTTGCCGGCGTTCACGTGTTCGTGCGCGATATCACGGTCGAGCGCTCGAATGAGCGGCGCTGGCGCCGCGAATCGCACACCGACCATCTGACGGGGCTGCTCAATCGCAAGGGCTTCGATCAGGCGCTGGCCGGCGCGGTGCGTCGCGCACGCGAAGGGGCTGGTGCGCAGGCGCTGCTGTTCGTCGATCTCGATCGCTTCAAGGTGGTCAACGACACCTGGGGGCATGCCCTGGGCGACGAGTTGTTGCGACGTCTGGCCAAACGGCTCGTCGCGAGTGTGCGTGAGGGGGATGCGATCGCCCGCTTCGGCGGCGACGAGTTCGGCGTCATCATGCGCGATGTGCAGGATGTTCTCGATGTCGAACGCACGGCAATGTCGATTCTCGATGCGGCCTCGCGGCCAATGACGCTGTCCGTGGGGGAAGTGAGCGTGGGGGCGTGTGTGGGGGTAGCGATGGTGGCGTGCGGGGAAGACAAGACCCCGGACATGCTGTTCGAGGCGGCGGACCGTGCGTTGTACGACGCGAAACACGGCGGGCGCGGACTCTTCGTGCTTGGCGAGGGGGCATCGATGCGTCCGCTGTAAGCGAGCGCTCACCGGGGCGGCGTGACGCCTTGCGAGCGTGATGCCGCAGCGGCGGGCGATTGCCGCGAAGTCGGCGCTCACGTGAGCGTCGCGCATTAGGCAACGACAATCGGACGTGCCATTGTCATGAGCTTCCGTAAAGTTACGGGCGTGAATTGTCTGACGCACAATGGGCGACGCCGTTCGTTGGCGGCGCATCGCGGTCGACGGTTCCGGCGTGGGGAAGTCTTCATACAGGAGGCGGGCATGAAACTTGATAGCGGACGAGGCCGGGCAACAACGCGGACGGCTTCAGACGCAGGGTGGCGCGAAGCGGGAGCGCGCCGGGAGCCACCGCGGGCATCGCATCGGGGGCCGCGCTCGCGGCCGGGCACCGATGCGCGCGAAGACACGCCGAGGCATCTGAGCTTGTCGGTTCGCGAGAACGAAGTGTTTCACATGCTGGTCGACGGCCTGGCCGTCAATGAGATCGCTCACGCGATGCATCTGAGCGAGCGGACGATTGCATCACACGTTGCACAAATTCTGCACAAACTCGCGCTCGACGATGGCGCGGCGCTGATCGGCTATGCCATACGGCACGGGCTGATCGACGAAGGCGGGGAAGGCGTCGCCTGACTGTCCTTCCGGGGCGGCCGGCGCTGACTTGCCCCGAACCGTCGGCGCCCTCATTTCTGGGGCTAATCCGGCGCGTCGCAAGCGGTCTTCCCGATCGCATGCGACGCGCCCGTCAACAGGGCTGCGGGTCGGGCGCTTCATGCTGTGCCAGCGCTTCACCAAGGTCGGGCAAGCCTCTCGCGAACCGCTCATAAACGTCCCGCAAACCTCTCCCAGACGTCCCGAATAATCCTGATTGATCGCGAACGAATCCCGGTCTCGCGACAGCGGCCAACACGATCGCGCTGTCAGTGATAAGGTACCGGCTCGACACAATTTTTACGGATGGTGGGTGTCATTGCGCGTGAGCATCGGGGCGTATCGGTGAGTATCGGTGAGTATCGGTGCGTATCGGTGCGCACGGCGAAAGCACCGCCATCGCGACTCCAACAAGACGGGCGGCCTGCGTTCACGCGAAGGCATCGCCCCGAGAACCGAGGACAGACACGATGAAGGCGATCGAGATTACCCAGTATGGCGGCCCGGAAGTGCTCAAGCCCACCGAGCGCCCGCGCCCCGAACTCAAGCCGGGCGAAGTACTTATCAAGGTGGCGGCGTCTGGCGTGAACCGCCCTGACATGCTTCAGCGCGTCGGTCAGTACCCGGTGCCGCCGGGTGCATCGGATCTGCCCGGCCTCGAAGTGGCCGGCGAGATCGTCGAGGGCGCGCTCGACGGCGCAGACAACCGTTGGGGCCTGAAGCTCGGCTCGCGGGTATGCGCATTGGTGCAGGGCGGTGGCTACGCTGAGTACTGCGCCGCGCCGCTTGCGCAGGTGCTGCCCGTGCCGCAAGGGCTGTCCGATGTGGAGGCCGCCTCGTTGCCGGAGACGTTCTTCACGGTATGGAGCAACGTGTTCGATCGCGCCCGTCTGGGCGAGACCGAGGCAGGCGAGAAAGAGACGCTGCTGGTGCAGGGCGGCACGAGCGGTATCGGCGTGACGGCAATCCAACTCGCCGTGGCCCTGGGTCATCGCGTGTTCGCGACCGCTGGCTCCGACGAAAAGGCTCGCGCGTGCGAAGCCCTCGGTGCTGAGCGCGGTATCAATTACAAGACGGAAGACTTCGTCGCCGTCACGAAGGAACTCACCCAGGATCGCGGCGTGGACGTCGTGCTCGACATGGTGGGCGGCGACTACCTGCCGCGTGAAGTGCAGGCACTGGCCTTCGACGGCCGCATCGCGATCATCGCGCTGCTTGGCGGGAGCAAGGCAACGCTGGATATGGGCGCGCTGCTGCGCCGCCGTCTGACGGTGACCGGCTCGACGCTGCGCCCGCGCTCGGTGGCCTTCAAGGCGGCGATTGCGCAAAATCTCCATGAAAAGGTCTGGCCGCTGTTCGAGGCAGGCAAGATTCGTCCGGTGATTTATCAGACGTTTCCGGCGGAACAAGCGGATAAAGCTCATGCATTGATGGAAACGAGCACGCACGTCGGCAAGATCGTGCTGACCTGGTAAGCACGCTTGCGGCGATTGGCGTTGTGAATCCGCGTGAAAGACCGGTTTCATGCGGATTTACGCGTTGGAAAACCGCCGAAATTGACCCCCGTGCCCCGGACGCACTAGAATGAGAGGTTTTTCGTCCATACGCATCGGGGGATAAGGCGTGACAACTGGTACCGCAGCTTCGGCTCGCACCATCAGCCGCAAGGCTGGCAAGCTCGTCGTGGGCAATTGGAAACTGCATGGCAGCCTGGCCGGCAACGAGGCGCTTCTGGGCGACCTGCTGGCGTCGCCGGTGCTGAGTGCGCCGGGCGTGATTGCGGCCGTGTGTGTGCCGTTCCCCTATCTCGCACAATGCCAGACTCGCCTCTCGGGGCAAGTGCTGGGCTTTGGCGCGCAGGATGTTTCGGCGCAGGCCAGCGGCGCCTTCACGGGCGAAGTTGCCGCGTCGATGATCGCCGAGTTCGGCGCGCAGTTCGTGATCGTTGGGCATTCGGAGCGTCGTACGTACCATGCCGAGACCGATGCGAACGTCGCGGCCAAGACCGTGCGAGTGCTCGATGCGGGCATGACGCCGATCGTGTGCGTGGGTGAAACGCTCGCCGAGCGTGAAGCCGGCCAGACGAAGGCTGTGGTCACGCGCCAGCTCGAGGCCGTGCTCGCCGCGTTGACGGCGGAGCAGGCCGCACGGATCGTCGTCGCTTACGAGCCGGTCTGGGCGATCGGCACGGGCAAGACGGCGACGTCCGTCGAGGCGCAGGAGGTGCATGCGCATTTGCGCTCGCTGTTGCGCGCGAAGGGCGAGGCGGTCACCGATGTGGCGGTGCTGTACGGCGGCAGTGTGAAGCCGGACAACGCGGCTGAGCTGTTCTCGATGGCAGACGTCGATGGGGGGTTGATCGGCGGTGCGGCATTGAAGGCAGCCGATTTTCTGGCGATTTGCGAAGCGGGTCTGTCGCGCTGATGCCAATGCCGTGCTTTGTAACGGCATGAAATAGTCATGACGCAGCGCATCAAAAATGCACTGCAAATTGGATTCTTCTATACGGGTGATGAGATGGGGTTGTTGAAAACGTTGTTGATCGTGGTGCAGGTGCTTTCGGCGCTGGGCATCATCGGTCTGGTGCTGCTTCAGCATGGCAAGGGCGCCGATATGGGCGCTGCATTTGGTAGCGGTTCGTCGGGCAGTCTCTTCGGTGCATCGGGTTCTGCAAATTTCCTGTCGCGCACCACGGCGGCGCTGGCGGCCGTGTTCTTCGTGACCACGCTGGGTTTGACGTATCTCGGCTCGTATAAGCCGGCGGCAAACATCGGTGTCCTTGGTAATTTGCCTGCGGCGACTTCGCCGGCAACGGCCTCGGCAGCGGCGGCATCAAGCGTTCCGGCACCGGCTTCGGTGGCGAATCCGCAGGACGTGCCCAAGTAATTCGCAAGGCGTTTGAGGCAAGTAATAAGCTGTAAAGAAAATCGAAAAAAAATCGATTTGTGCATTGAACAAAATGCTGAAGAGCGCTACTATAGCGGTCTTGAAGCGATTCGTAAGTGACAGCGGATTGCAGACTATGAATGCCGACGTGGTGAAATTGGTAGACACGCTATCTTGAGGGGGTAGTGGCGAAAGCTGTGCGAGTTCGAGTCTCGCCGTCGGCACCACAGTTCTACGATGCCAGCCTTGCGTTTATGCTTTGGCTGGCATTTTATTTTGTGCTCACCGTTCATCCGCTTTCCGGTCCCCACACCATCGACGAGAGCGGTTCTTTGAACTAACCGAAAGAGGGTAGAGTTGAACCTCGGAACCTATTATCCCGTCCTGCTTTTTCTTCTGGTAGGTGGCGGTCTTGGGGCGGTACTGATTGGGGTTGGTAAATTCCTCGGCCCCAACAAACCCGACAGCGAAAAACTCTCTCCGTACGAGTGCGGCTTCGAGGCTTTCGAAGACGCGCGCATGAAGTTCGATGTGCGCTACTATCTCGTCGCCATCCTTTTCATCCTGTTCGATCTCGAAACGGCATTCCTGTTTCCGTGGGGCGTGGCTCTGCGCGATATCGGCTGGGTGGGCTTTATCTCCATGATGGGTTTCCTGCTTGAACTGCTCGTCGGTTTCGTGTTCCTGTGGAAGCGCGGTGCGCTTGACTGGGAATAAGACCGTCAACGTGATTGGCAGCATTGCAGAAGGATTCAGGGTAAGCATATGAGCATCGAAGGGGTTTTGCGCGAAGGGTTCGTCACCACCACGGCTGACAAACTCATCAACTGGACGCGCACGGGTTCGCTTTGGCCGATGACGTTCGGCCTCGCGTGTTGTGCCGTTGAAATGATGCACGCCGGCGCGGCGCGTTACGATCTGGACCGGTTTGGCGTGGTGTTTCGCCCGAGCCCGCGCCAGTCGGACGTGATGATCGTGGCCGGTACGCTGTGCAACAAGATGGCGCCCGCGCTGCGTAAGGTCTACGACCAGATGGCCGAGCCGCGCTGGGTGATCTCGATGGGGTCGTGTGCCAACGGCGGCGGCTACTATCACTATTCCTACTCGGTGGTGCGCGGTTGCGATCGCATCGTGCCGGTCGACGTCTACGTGCCGGGCTGTCCGCCGACGGCCGAAGCGCTCGTCTACGGCATCATCCAGTTGCAGTCAAAGATCAAGCGGACTGCGACGATCGCGCGTAAATAACCGCCCCCGCCCATGTCGACACTACAACAACTCAAGACCACCCTGCAAAACGTGCTTGGCACCCGTGCCGAGCAGTTGGTGGAAGCCCTCGACGAGCTGACGCTGACCGTCAAGGCAAGCGACTACCTCGAAGTGGCGCGCACGCTGCGCGATCATCCCGAGCTGAAGTTCGAGCAACTGATGGACCTTGCCGGACTGGACTACTCCGCCTACGGCGATGGTGCCTACGATGGCCCGCGCTACGCCGCCGCCTCGCATCTGCTCTCGCTGACCCACAACTGGCGTCTGCGTGTGCGCGTGTTCGCACCGGAAGACGATCTGCCGGTCGTGGCATCGTTGATCGATGTGTGGAGTTCGGCCAACTGGTTCGAGCGTGAAGCGTTCGATCTGGTCGGTATCGTGTTCGAAGGGCATCCGGACCTGCGCCGCATTCTGACGGACTATGGCTTCATCGGTCACCCGTTCCGCAAGGACTTCCCGACCTCCGGTTATGTCGAGATGCGTTACGACCCGGAGCAGAAGCGAGTGATCTACCAACCGGTGACGATCGAGCCGCGCGAAATTACGCCGCGCATCATCCGCGAAGAGCATTACGCCGGTCTGAAACATTAAGGTGGCCTTGTGGCAGACATCAAGAACTACACCCTGAACTTCGGTCCGCAGCACCCGGCAGCGCACGGCGTGCTGCGCCTGGTGCTCGAACTGGACGGCGAAGTGATCCAGCGAGCCGATCCGCACATCGGCCTGTTGCACCGCGCGACCGAAAAGCTCGCCGAATCGAAGACGTTCCTGCAATCCGTGCCGTACATGGATCGTCTCGATTATGTGTCGATGATGTGCAATGAGCACGCATACGTCATGGCGATCGAAAAGCTGCTCGGCGTCGACGTGCCGATTCGCGCACAATACATCCGCGTGATGTTCGACGAAATCACGCGCGTTCTGAATCACCTGATGTGGATCGGTTCGCACGCGCTCGACGTGGGCGCGATGGCGGTGTTCCTGTACGCCTTCCGTGAGCGTGAAGACCTGTTCGACGTGTACGAAGCCGTCTCGGGTGCACGTATGCACGCGGCTTACTACCGTCCGGGTGGCGTGTACCGCGATCTGCCGGACACGATGCCGAAGTACCGTGCGTCGAAGTTCCACAACGAGCGCGCGATCAAGAAGATGAACGAGGCCCGCGAAGGCTCGCTGCTCGACTTCATCGAAGATTTTGCCGTTCGCTTCCCGAAGTGTGTCGACGAGTACGAAACGCTGCTCACCGACAACCGTATCTGGAAGCAGCGTCTGGTGGGTATCGGCGTGGTGTCGCCCGAGCGTGCGATGCAGCTCGGCTTCTCCGGCGCGATGCTGCGCGGTTCGGGTATTGCCTGGGATCTGCGCAAGAAGCAGCCGTATGAAGTGTACGACCGCCTCGAGTTCGATATTCCGGTGGGTAAGGAAGGCGACTGCTACGACCGTTATCTGGTGCGCGTGGAAGAAATGCGTCAGTCGGCCAGCCTGATTCGCCAGTGCGTGAAGTGGTTGCGTGAAAACCCGGGTCCGGTGATTACCGATAACCACAAGGTAGCACCGCCGTCGCGCGTCGAAATGAAGTCGAACATGGAAGAGCTGATTCACCACTTCAAGCTCTTTACCGAAGGCTTCCACGTGCCCGCTGGCGAGACATATGCCGCTATCGAGCATCCGAAGGGCGAGTTCGGCATCTATCTGGTGTCGGACGGTGCCAACAAGCCGTATCGCCTGAAAATTCGCGCGCCGGGCTTTGCCCATTTGTCTGCGCTCGACGAGATGGCGAAGGGTCACATGATTGCAGATGCTGTGGCGATCATCGGTACCCAGGACATTGTGTTCGGCGAGATCGATCGCTAAATGCGCAGCGGGCGCCCAAGGCGCCCGCGGGTTTTATTCGGTGGGGTTTTGCAGGTCGAAACCGTTGCCGTTCCAGTTGCCGTGCCGGTAGCGTGCGGGCAGTCGACAAAATCGACTCGCCCGCGCTGGCACGAGCGGGGATAACGTTTTAGAGAACAGTCGGATCGGAAATGCTTTCTCCCGAAGCCCTGAAGAAAATCGACCGTGCCGTTGCCAAATACCCTGCCGAGCAGAAGCAGTCGGCGGTGATGCACGCACTTGCCGTAGCGCAGGTCGAGAAAGGCTGGTTGTCGCCCGAAGTGATGCAATTCGTGGCGGACTACCTCGAGATGCCCGCAGTCGCGGTGCAAGAGGTCGCAACCTTCTACACCATGTTCAACACGAGCCCCGTGGGCAAGTTCAAGTTGACCGTGTGCACGAACCTGCCTTGCCAGCTCACGCGTGGCGAAGAAATGGCCAAGTACCTGAAGGAGAAGCTGGGTGTCGAGTACAACGACATCACGCCGGATGGTCTCTTTACGGTCAAGGAAGGCGAGTGCATGGGTGCTTGCGGCGATGCCCCGGTCATGCTGGTGAACAACCATCGCATGTGCGGCTTCATGAATGAAGCCAAGATCGACGCGCTCATCGACGAGCTCAAGGCCAAGGGCGCTGCGGGAGAGAAAGCATGACGTCGCTGCACAACCGTCACATCAAGCCGTTGATCCTCGCCGACCTCAATGGCGAGAACTGGCATCTGGAAGATTACGTCAAGCGCGGTGGTTACCAGCAGCTCGCGCGTATTCTGAAGGAAGGCATCACGCCGGAGCAGGTCATTGCGGACGTCAAGGCGTCGGGCCTGCGCGGTCGCGGAGGCGCAGGCTTCCCGACCGGTCTGAAGTGGAGCTTCATGCCGCGCGCGTTCCCGGGCCAGAAGTACCTCGTCTGCAACTCGGACGAGGGCGAGCCGGGCACGTTCAAGGATCGCGACATCCTGCGCTACAACCCGCATGCGCTGATCGAAGGCATGGCCATTGGCGGTTACGCGATGGGCATCACCGTCGGTTACAACTACATCCACGGCGAAATCTACGAAGTGTATGAACGCTTCGAAGAGGCGCTCGAGGAAGCGCGCGCTGCCGGTTATCTGGGCGACAACATTCTCGGCACGGACTTCTCGTTCCAACTGCACGCTCACCATGGCTATGGCGCGTACATTTGCGGCGAAGAGACCGCACTGCTCGAGTCGCTCGAAGGCAAGAAGGGTCAGCCGCGTTTCAAGCCGCCTTTCCCGGCGAGCTTCGGTCTGTACGGCAAGCCCACGACCATCAACAACACCGAGACGTTCGCCGCTGTCCCGTTCCTGCTGGCCACCGGCCCGCAGCAGTATCTGGAAATGGGCAAGCCGAACAATGGCGGCACCAAGATTTTCTCGGTGTCGGGCGACGTCGAGCTGCCGGGTAACTACGAAGTGCCGCTGGGCACGCCGTTCCCCGAACTGCTGGAACTTGCCGGTGGCATGCGCGGTGGCAAGAAGCTCAAGGCGGTGATTCCGGGCGGCTCGTCGGCACCGGTCGTGCCGGCCGGGCTGATGATGGAAACGACCATGGACTACGACAGCATCGCCAAGGCTGGATCGATGCTGGGTTCGGGCGCCGTGATCGTCATGGACGAGACGCGCTGCATGGTGCGCTCGCTGCTGCGTCTGTCGTACTTCTACTACGAAGAATCGTGCGGTCAGTGCACGCCGTGCCGTGAAGGGACTGGCTGGCTGTGGCGCGTGGTCAATCGTATCGAGCATGGGGAAGGACGCAAGGAAGACCTCGACCTGCTCAACTCGGTGGCCGAGAACATCATGGGCCGTACCATTTGCGCGCTGGGCGATGCCGCGGCGATGCCGGTGCGCGGCATGCTCAAACACTTCTGGGACGAGTTCGCCTACCACGTCGAGCACAAGCATTGCTTGGTCGGCGCTCACTAATCCCTTTTGACGCTTGGCATTGAACCGCTATGGTTGAAATCGAAATTGACGGCCAAAAGGTCGAGGTGCCCGAAGGCAGCATGGTGATCCAGGCTGCCAAGAAGAACGGCACCTATATTCCCCACTTCTGTTATCACAAGAAGCTGTCCATCGCTGCGAACTGCCGCATGTGCCTGGTCGAGGTCGAAAAGGCCCCGAAGGCCGTGCCGGCCTGCGCAACGCCGGTCGCCAACGGCATGATCGTGCGCACCAACTCCGAGAAGGCTGTGAAGGCGCAGCAATCGGTGATGGAGTTCCTGCTGATCAATCACCCGCTCGATTGCCCGATCTGCGATCAGGGGGGTGAGTGCCAACTGCAAGATCTGGCCGTGGGCTACGGCAAGTCGGCATCGCGCTATCAGGAAGAAAAGCGCGTGGTCTTCCACAAGAACGTGGGCCCGCTCATCTCGATGGAAGAGATGTCGCGCTGCATCCACTGCACCCGCTGCGTGCGTTTCGGTCAGGAAGTGGCCGGCGTCATGGAGTTCGGCATGCTGGGTCGCGGCGAGCACTCGGAGATCACCTCGTTCGTCGGCAAGACGGTCGACTCCGAACTGTCGGGCAACATGATCGACCTGTGCCCGGTCGGTGCGCTGACGTCGAAGCCGTTCCGTTACAGCGCCCGCACGTGGGAACTGTCGCGCCGCAAGTCGGTGAGCCCTCACGATGGCGTGGGCGCGAACCTCGTGGTGCAAGTGAAGAACAACAAGGTCATGCGCGTTGTGCCGCTCGAGAACGAAGCGATCAACGAATGCTGGATCTCGGACAAGGATCGCTTCTCGTACGAAGGGCTGAACAGCGACGAGCGCCTCACCAAGCCGATGCTCAAGCAAGGCGGCGAGTGGCACGAAGTCGACTGGCAGACGGCGCTCGAGTACGTTGGTCACGGTCTGACGGACATCATCCGCGACTTCGGCGCCGACGCCGTTGCCGCATTGGCTTCGCCGCACGCCACGCTCGAAGAACTGCACCTGCTGCAAAAGTTCGTGCGTGCACTGGGTAGCGATAACGTCGACTTCCGTCTGCGTCAGACGGATGTGTCGGGCGGCACCCAGGGCGCCCCGTGGCTCGGCCTGCCGATCGCCGAGCTCGACAAGTTGCAAAGCGCGCTGGTCGTCGGCTCGTTCCTGCGCAAGGACCATCCGTTGTTCGCCTCGCGTCTGCGCGCCGCTGTGAAGGCCGGTGGCCAACTCAACGTGCTGCACGGCGCGGACGACGATCTGCTCGTCAAGCTCGCCAACAAGATCATCGCGGCACCGAGTGCCTGGGTGAGCGAACTGGCCGGTATCGCTGTGGCCGCCGCCGCTGCCAAGGGCGTTGCCGCCCCGGCTGAGCTGGCCGGCGTGAGCGCTAGCGACACGGCCAAGGCCATCGCCGCTTCGCTGATTCACGGCGAGCGTCGCGCGATCCTGCTGGGTAACGCCGCAGTGCAGCATCCGCAGTTCGCGCAACTGCATGCCATCGCGCAAGTGATCGCTGACATCACCGGTGCCACGCTGGGCTTCCTGACCGAAGGCGCCAACACGGTCGGCGGCTACGTCGTGAAGGCCACGAACGCGAAGGGCGCCGCTGCGTTGTTCGCGCAACCGCGTCAGGCTTATCTGCTGCTCAATACCGAGCCGGAATACGACTCGGCCGATGCGAAGCAAGCACTCACGGCATTGACCGCCGCGAAGATGGTCGTCTCGCTCTCGCCGTTCAAGCACGGCCTCGAGTACGCCGACGTGCTGCTGCCGATCGCGCCGTTCACCGAAACCGCCGGTACGTTCGTCAACGCCGAAGGCCTGCCGCAGCACTTCAACGGTGTGGTGCGTGCGCTGGGTGAGACGCGTCCGGGCTGGAAGGTTCTGCGCGTGCTGGGCAACCTCCTCAAGCTGCAAGGCTTCGAGCAGGACACGGCCGAACAGGTTCGTGACGAAGCGCTCGCTGGTTTCTCGCCGGCTGCGCTCGACAATCGCGCCACGGCTGCACTGGTTGCACCGAAGGCTGCGGCCCAGGGTCTGGAGCGTTTGGCCGATGTGCCGATCTACGCGGCCGACGCACTGGTGCGCCGTGCCCCGTCGCTGCAACTGACGAACGATGCCAAGGCTGCGCTGCGTGCCACGCTGCCTGCTGCGCTGTTCGACAGCCTGGGCCTTGCTGCCGGCGACGCCGTGCGCGTGCGCCAGGGCGAGGCCGTGGTTACGCTGCCGGCCGCTCGCTCGGAAACGCTGCCCGCCAACGTGGTGCGCGTTCCGGCAGCCACGCCGGCATCCGCCGCGCTTGGCGCGATGTTCGGTGAAATTTCGGTGGAGAAGGCGTAAATGAGCCTGAACGAAGTCATCAATCAATACGGCACGCAACTGCTGGGCGTGGCCTGGCCGACGGTGTGGGCGCTCGTCCGCATTCTCGTCGTGGCCGTGATCCTGCTGCTGTGCGTGGCGTACCTGATTCTGTGGGAGCGCAAGCTCATCGGCTGGATGCATGTGCGTCTCGGTCCGAACCGCGTGGGTCCGGCCGGTCTGCTGCAACCGATCGCCGACGTGTTGAAGCTCCTGCTCAAGGAAGTCATCACGCCGACGCAGGTTAGCAAGGGGATTTACGCCATTGCGCCGGTGATGGCCGTGCTGCCGGCCTTCGCGATCTGGGCGGTGATCCCGTTCCAGCCGGGCGCGGTGCTGGCCGATGTGAACGCCGGTCTGCTCTACGCCATTGCGATCTCGTCGATCGGTGTGTACGGCGTGATTCTCGCCGGCTGGGCATCGAACTCGAAATACGCCTTCCTCGGCGCCATGCGCGCGTCGGCCCAGATGATTTCGTATGAAATCGCGATGGGCTTCGCGCTGGTCACGGTGCTGATGACGGCCGGCTCGCTCAACCTGTCGGACATCGTGCGCTCGCAAGAGCACGGCATGTTCGCGGGCATGGGGCTGAACCTGCTGTCGTGGAACTGGCTGCCGCTGCTGCCGATGTTCGTCGTCTACTTCATCTCGGGCATTGCCGAGACGAACCGCCACCCGTTCGACGTGGTGGAAGGCGAATCGGAAATCGTGGCCGGTCACATGATCGAGTACTCGGGCATGGGCTTCGCGCTGTTCTTCCTGGCCGAGTACATCAACATGATCATCATCTCGGCGCTGGCCTCGGTGTTGTTCCTGGGTGGCTGGAGTGCGCCGTTCGGCTTCCTGTCGTTCATCCCGGGCGTGTTCTGGCTGGCGTTCAAGGTGTTCCTGCTGCTGTCGGTGTTCATCTGGGTGCGCGCGACGTTCCCGCGCTACCGCTACGACCAGATCATGCGTCTGGGCTGGAAAGTTTTCCTGCCGTTGACGATCGTTTGGGTGATCGTGGTGGGTGGCTGGATCATGTCGCCCTGGAACATCTGGGGCTGAAGCGAACGGAGTAGAGGAATCCCATGGTAAGGGCAATCAAGGACTTTTTCGGCAGTTTCCTGTTGTTGGAACTGCTCAAGGGCATGGCGCTCACGGGGCGCTACACGTTCGCTCGCAAGGTGACGGTGCAGTTTCCGGAAGAGAAGACGCCGCTGTCGCCGCGTTTTCGCGGTCTGCATGCGCTGCGTCGCTATCCGAACGGCGAAGAGCGCTGCATCGCCTGCAAGTTGTGCGAAGCGGTGTGCCCGGCAATGGCCATCACGATCGAGTCGGATGTGCGTGACGACGGCACCCGCCGTACCACGCGTTACGACATCGATCTGACCAAATGCATTTTCTGCGGCTTCTGCGAAGAAAGCTGCCCGGTGGACTCGATCGTCGAGACGCACATTCTCGAGTATCACGGCGAGAAGCGTGGCGATCTGTACTTCACCAAGGAAATGTTGCTCGCGGTGGGCGATCGTTACGAAAACGAAATCGCGGCGGCCAAGGCGGCCGATGCGCCGTACCGTTAAGCAGGGCAGGGCGCGGCAATCGATGGCGCGCCCGGTACGGCAATTGACGTTGGCTAACTCTCGCGACACCCGGTGATTATGGAATTCACAACCTTTCTTTTCTACGTGTTTGCGCTGATCCTCGTGGTCTCCGGCCTGAAGGTCGTGACCTCGCGCAACCCCGTACAGTCCGCACTGTTCCTGGTGCTGGCCTTCTTCAACGCCGCGGCGATCTGGATGCTGCTCGAGGCCGAGTTCCTGGCGATCATGCTGGTGCTCGTGTACGTCGGCGCGGTGATGGTGCTGTTCCTGTTCGTGGTGATGATGATCGACATCAATCTCGACGAACTGCGACGCGGTTTCGGCAAGTTCATTCCGCTGGCGAGTGCCGTCGGCGCGATCATGATCGTTGAAGCGTCGCTGGTGCTCATGCGCGGCTACGGTGCGACGCGCTCGCCGGTCAAGGCGGTGTCGGCCCCGGACGTGCCGAACACCAAGGCGCTCGGTATCGCGCTGTACACCGACTACATCTTCGCCTTCGAAGTGGCAGGTCTGATCCTGCTGGTGGCCGTCGTGGCAGCCGTTGCGCTCACGATGCGCAGCCGTAAGGACCACAAACAGACCGACCCGAGCAAGCAAGTGCGCGTGAAGGCGCGCGACCGCGTGCGTCTGGTGTCGATGCCCGCCGAAGCCCGGCAGCAATCCACCGGCGTTGACACGCCGGCGGCGGAATAAGGAGACAGCATGATGTCGTTGTCGCTAGCGCATTACCTGGTGTTGGGCGCGATTCTCTTCGCGATCAGCATTACCGGTATCTTCCTCAACCGCAGAAATGTGATTGTGCTGCTCATGGCCATCGAGCTGATGTTGCTCGCGGTCAATCTGAACTTCGTCGCGTTCTCGCATTACCTGGGCGACATTGCCGGCCAGGTATTCGTGTTCTTCATTCTTACGGTGGCCGCCGCGGAAGCCGCGATCGGTCTGGCCATTCTGGTCACGCTGTTCCGTAAGCTCGAAACGGTCAACGTCGAAGATCTCGACCGCCTTAAGGGTTAACAAAAGCGAACGCTGTTATGGCATCCACATTGAATCCCAACCTGCTGCTCGCGATCCCGCTGGCGCCGCTCGTCGGCTCCCTGATTGCCGGTCTGTTCGGCAAGCAAGTCGGTCGCGCGGGCGCCCACACGGTCACGATCCTCGGCGTGCTGGTCGCCTTTGTCCTGTCGGTGATGACTTTCATCGACGTCATGAACGGCGCGAGCTTCAACGCCACCGTTTATGAATGGGCTCGCATCGGCGAACTCAAGCTCGAGATCGGTTTCCTCGTCGACACGCTCACCGTCACCATGATGTGCGTGGTCACTTCCGTCTCGCTGATGGTGCACATCTACACCATCGGCTACATGGCGGAAGATCCTGGCTACCAGCGCTTCTTCTCGTACATCTCGCTGTTCACGTTCTCGATGTTGATGCTCGTGATGAGCAACAACTTCCTGCAACTGTTCTTCGGCTGGGAAGCGGTGGGTCTGGTCTCGTACCTGCTGATCGGTTTCTGGTACACGCGTCCGACCGCGATTTACGCCAACATGAAGGCGTTCCTGGTCAACCGTGTCGGTGACTTCGGCTTCCTGCTCGGTATCGGCCTGCTGCTGGCCTTCACCGGCACGCTGAACTACGGCGAAGTGTTCGCCAAGGCCAACGATGTCGCGGCCCTGTCGTTCCCGGGCACCGACTGGCGCCTGATCACCGTGGCCTGTATCTGCCTGTTCATCGGCGCGATGGGCAAGTCGGCGCAGTTCCCGTTGCACGTCTGGCTGCCGGACTCGATGGAAGGCCCGACCCCGATCTCGGCACTGATTCACGCGGCCACGATGGTGACCGCGGGTATCTTCATGGTGAGCCGCATGTCGCCGCTGTTCGAACTGTCGGACACCGCGCTGTCGTTCATCACGATCATCGGTGCGATCACGGCGTTGTTCATGGGCTTCCTGGGCATGATCCAGAACGACATCAAGCGTGTCGTGGCCTACTCGACGCTCTCGCAGCTCGGTTACATGACGGTCGCGCTCGGCGTGTCGGCCTACCCGGTCGCCATCTTCCACCTGATGACGCACGCGTTCTTCAAGGCGCTGCTGTTCCTCGGTGCGGGCTCGGTCATCATCGGCATGCATCACGATCAGGACATGCGCAACATGGGCGGCCTGTGGAAGTACATGCCGATCACGTGGATCACGTCGCTGCTCGGGTCGCTGGCGCTGATCGGCACGCCGTTCTTCTCGGGCTTCTACTCGAAAGACTCGATCATCGAAGCGGTGGCTGCCTCGCATCTGCCGGGTTCGGGCTTCGCCTACTTCGCCGTGGTCGCCAGCGTGTTCGTCACGGCGTTCTACTCGTTCCGCATGTACTTCCTGGTCTTCCACGGCAAGGAGCGTTTCGGTCAGGCACATCATGACCATCACGACGCCCATCACGCCGAAGAGGAAGACGATGCGCACGGTGAGCACCACGGTCTGGCCCCGGGCCAGAAGCCGCACGAGTCACCTGCTGTCGTGACGATTCCGCTGATCCTGCTGGCGATTCCGTCGGTCATCATCGGTGCCATTGCGATTGCCCCGATGCTCTTCGGCAGTTTCTTCAAGCAAGGCGTGGCGTTCAAGGACGTGATCTTCATCGGCGAGAACCATCCGGCGATGGAAGAACTGGGCCATGAGTTCCACGGCTGGGTGGCGATGGCGGTGCACTCGTTCGGCACGCTGCCGATCGCACTGTCGGCACTCGGTATCGTGCTCGCGGCGTTCTTCTACCTGAAGCGTCCGGACATTCCGGAAGCGCTGAAGCACAAGTTCTCGGGCATCTACACGCTGCTCGACAACAAGTACTACATGGACAAGATCAATGAAGTGGTCTTCGCCAAGGGCGCGCTCAAGATTGGCCGCGGTCTTTGGAAGGCGGGCGATCAGGGTCTCATCGACGGCGCACTCGTGAATGGCAGCGCGCGTCTGGTGGGCTGGTTCGCCGGCGTCATCCGCTTCATGCAATCGGGTTACATCTATCACTACGCGTTCGCCATGATCATCGGCATGCTCGGGCTCCTGACGCTGTTTGTGACGTTGAACGGCAAGTAAAAGGGGGAGCCAATAACAATGACAATGCAATCGCTACCGCTTCTGAGTCTGGCCATATGGCTACCCATTTTGTCGGGGATCGTTGTCCTCGCCGTGGGCAATGACCGTAATCCGACGGGCGCACGCGTGCTGGCGCTCATCGGTTCGCTGGTGAGCTTTCTGGTCACGCTGCCGCTGATCTCGAACTTCGACGCCAATACACCGGCGTTCCAGTACGTTGAAAAGACGAGCTGGATCGAGCGCTTCCACATCAACTACTTCCTGGGCATCGACGGCATCTCGCTGTGGCTGGTCGTGCTGACCGCGCTCATCACGGTGATCGTGGTGATCGCGGGCTGGGAAGTGATCACGGAGCGCGTTGCGCAGTACATGGCGGCGTTCCTGATCCTCTCGGGTCTGATGATCGGCGTGTTCTCGGCGCAAGACGGCCTGCTGTTCTACGTGTTCTTCGAAGCCACGCTGATCCCGATGTACCTGATCATCGGTGTGTGGGGTGGTCCGAACCGTGTGTATGCCGCGTTCAAGTTCTTCCTGTACACGCTGCTCGGCTCGCTGCTGATGCTGGTCGCGCTGATCTATCTGTACAACGCGACGGGCTCGTTCACGCTCACCGACTGGTACGCCGCGAAGCTGCCGATGAACGTGCAGATACTGCTGTTCGTGGCGTTCTTCATGGCCTTCGCGGTGAAGGTGCCGATGTGGCCGGTGCATACCTGGCTGCCGGACGCCCACGTGGAAGCGCCGACGGGCGGCTCGGTCGTGCTGGCCGCGATCATGCTCAAGCTCGGTGCGTACGGTTTCCTGCGCTTCTCGCTGCCGATCGCACCGGACGCCAGTCACTACCTGTCGGGCTTCATGATCGCGCTCGCGCTGATCGCCGTCGTCTACATCGGCCTTGTGGCGCTGGTGCAGACCGACATGAAGAAACTGGTGGCGTACTCGTCGATCGCTCACATGGGTTTCGCGATCCTCGGCTTCTTCATGTTCAGCGAAATCGGCATGCAGGGCGCGATGGTTCAGATGATCTCGCACGGTTTCGTGTCGGGCGCCATGTTCCTGTGTATCGGTGTGCTGTATGACCGCATGCACTCGCGCAACATCGCCGATTACGGCGGTGTGGTGAACACGATGCCGAAGTTTGCCGCGTTCTTCATGCTGTTCGCGATGGCCAACAGCGGTCTGCCGGCGACGTCGGGCTTCGTGGGTGAATTCCTGGTCATTCTCGGCGCGGTCAAGCTGAACTTCTGGGTCGGTCTGCTGGCGGCGACCTCGCTGATCACCGGTGCGGCTTATTCGCTGTGGATGTACAAGCGCGTGATCTTCGGCGCCATCGCCAACGATCATGTGCGCGAGCTGATCGATATCAACAAGCGCGAATTCTTCATGCTGGCCGTGCTGGCCGCACTCACGCTGTTCATGGGTATCTATCCGAAGCCTTTCACGGACCTGATGCACACCTCCGTGGTTAACCTCCTCGCCCACGTGGCGCAGACCAAGCTGCCGTAATCGGGGAGGACATCTAGATCATGCAAAACATTAATCTGCTGCCTGCGTTGCCGGAGGCCATCCTGCTGCTCATGATCCTCGTGATCATGATGTGCGACGCGTTCTTCGGCCAGACGCGCAAGCTGAACTACGTTCTGGCACTCATCACGTCTGCGGTCGTGTCGGTGCTGTGGGCATGCAATGCCGGCGATCCGGCATCGCACTACATGTTCGGCAATGTGTTCGTCGCCGACCCGATGTCGAACCTGCTCAAGGCCTTCAGTGGTCTGGCAACGTTCATCACGTTCATCTACGGCCAGAAGTATCTGGAAGCGCGCGGCCTTGCCCGTGGCGACTTCTATGTCCTCAGTCTGTTCTCGCTGCTGGGCCTGTCGGTGATGATCTCGGGCAACAACTTCCTGACGCTGTATCTGGGTCTGGAATTGATGTCCCTGTCGCTGTATGCCCTCGCCGCCGTGTGGCGCGATTCGACGAACGCGACCGAGTCGGCCATGAAGTACTACGTGCTGGGGGCGCTCGCTTCGGGCTTCCTGCTGTACGGCATGTCGATGATGTACGGTGCGACCGGTTCGCTCGAACTCGCCAAGGTCTTCGAAGTTATCGCTTCGGGCGCCGTGAACAAGATCGTGCTGGTGTTCGGTGTCGTGTTCGTGGTCGCGGGTCTGGCATTCAAGCTGGGGGCTGCACCGTTCCACATGTGGGTGCCGGACGTCTATCAAGGCGCACCGACCCCGGTCACGCTGCTCATCGGTGGCGCGCCGAAACTGGGTGCCTTCGCATTGCTGCTGCGTTTGCTCGTCGAAGGCATGCTGCCGCTGGCGATCGACTGGCAACAGATGCTGATCATTCTGGCGGTGCTCTCGCTGGTGATCGGTAACCTCACGGCCATCGTGCAGACCAACGTCAAGCGTCTGCTGGCGTACTCGACGATCTCGCACATGGGCTTCGTGCTGCTGGGCATGCTCTCGGGCGTGGTGGGCGGCAAGATCGACGGTATCGCCGATGCCTACGGTTCGTCGCTGTTCTACAGCGTGATCTACCTGCTGACGACGCTGGGCACGTTCGGTATCGTGCTGCTGCTCTCGCGCAAGGGCTTCGAAGCCGAGAACCTCTCGGATCTGAAGGGCCTGAACCAGCGTAGCCCGTGGTTCGCCTTCGTCATGCTCATGCTGATGTTCTCGCTGGCCGGCATTCCGCCGCTGGCAGGCTTCTACGCGAAGCTGGCCGTGCTGCAAGCGGTGGTGAACGCAGGTATGGTGTGGCTGGCCGTGGTGGCCGTGATCGCCTCGCTGGTCGGCGCGTTCTACTACCTGCGTGTCGTCAAGCTGATGTACTTCGACAAGCCGGATGACGCCAACGCGCTCGAAGGCAGCGGTACGATGCGCTTCGTGCTGTCGCTCAACGGTCTGGCGCTGCTGTACCTGGGCCTGATGCCGGGCTCGCTGATGGACTGGTGCCTGCGCACCATCAAACTGACGCTGGCCAGCTAAGCGGCCGGGCGTCCGGACAGACGACGTCGACGAAGGCAACGGGGTCGACGCAAAACCGGGCAGGGCGGGCCGACAAAGACGGCCAGCCCGGCTCACGATAGACGAACAGGCGGAGGCAACAACGATGGGCATGTCGGCAGGCGGTACGCTTGTGATTCTGCTGGCGGTGCTGGGTGCGAACCTGCCGTTCGTGAACCAGCGTCTGTTCGGTATTGTTGCGATCAAGCGGGCGGTCAAGCCGCTGTGGCTGCGTCTGATCGAGCTGGTGGTGGCCTACTTCGTGGTGGGCGCCCTCGGTTATCTGATCGAGTCGGGCATCGGCAACGTGTTTTCGCAGGGCTGGGAGTTCTACGCCGTGACGGCGAGCCTGTTCGCCGTGTTTGCGTTTCCGGGCTTCGTCTACCGGTATTTGTGGCGTCATCGACCGGCGGCTGCCGCTTGAGATGTCTGCTTCGCAAGACGCCGCCCTTGGGCGGCGTTTTGTTTTGGGTTCGCCAATTTTCAGCCGTGGAGGGCTTATGACCCAAGGTCAAACCGACGATCAATATCTGATTGAAACCCGTGTGACGAGCGAGACGGTCTATGAGGGCGCGTTCCTGACCATCAAGCGCGATCGCGTGCGTCTGCCCGACGGCAAGACGGCCGTACGCGAATACACCACGCACCCGGGGGCGGTCATGGTGATTCCGCTCTTCGAAGATGGTCAGGTGCTCATGGAGCGTCAGTACCGCTACCCGCTCGCGCGCGTGATGACGGAGTTGCCTGCCGGCAAGCTCGATGAGGCCGAGGGCGGTCTGGCCTGCGGTCAGCGCGAACTGCTGGAAGAGACCGGGTACCACGCCAAGCGCTGGGATTACCTCACGCGGATTCACCCGGTGATTTCGTACTCGACCGAATTCATCGACATCTGGCTGGCGCGCGATCTCACGCTTGGCGAGCAGCGTCTCGACGAAGGCGAGTTCCTCGATGTGTTCAAGATGCCCGCGACCGAGTTGCTCCAATGGGTGCGCGAGGGCCGTGTCACGGACGTAAAATCCATCATCGGCGCGTTTTGGCTGGAAAAGATATTATCGGGAGTCTGGCAGCCGAACGAGCGTTCGCCGCTGCGCTGATCCATCGTCATTTTTTGCGCCCGGGCCCTGCGACAGGCAGGGCCGGGAGACATCCTAAGCGTCATGAAGGTTTTTGATTTGCGTTGTGCACTCGAGCACACCTTCGAAGGCTGGTTCGGCTCGGAGGACGATTATCTTTCGCAGCAGACTCGGGGACTGGTGACATGCCCCGTGTGCGGCGGCACGGAGATCGTTCGCATGCCGTCTGCGCCGCGTCTGAATCTGTCCGGGGCAACGTCGCGTACCGACGCCGCCCCGGCCGTCGTGCAGGGGCAGGGCACGGTAGCGCCGCCCGGCGCGATCGAAGCGAAACGCGAATTGCAGACGCTCTGGCTGAAAGCCGTGCGCCACATCATGGCGAATACGGAGGACGTCGGCAGCAACTTTGCCGAGGAAGCCCGCAGGATCCACTATCAGGAAGCCCCGGAGCGCAATATCCGCGGAACGGTGACTCTGGAAGAGACCGAGGCGCTGGCGGAGGAGGGCATCGACGTGATGCCGCTGCCCATTCCGGCCGGCTTCAAGGACACGTTACAGTAATCCGGTCGCCGGCCGATCCGGCGCGCTGCACGGAGGAGTTCGCGATGGCAACGTTCGAGTATTACTTCGAAGACTTTGCAGTAGGTGACACCTTCGATCTGGGCGAATACACGTTCACCGCCGACGAGATCGTGCACTTTGCCCGGCAATTCGATCCGCAGCCGTTTCACGTTGACGAGTCGGCCGGCCGCGAGTCGCATTTCGGCGGACTGGTGGCCAGCGGCTGGCACACGTGCAGCATCATGATGCGCATGAACGTCGACAAGTTGCTCTCGCGCTCGGCGAGCATGGGGTCGCCGGGGGTCGAGCAGATCGAATGGCTCAAGCCGGTGCGGCCGGGAGACACGATTACGGTGACGAGCAGCACGCTGGAGGTGCGCGCTTCGAAAAGCCGTCCCGATCGCGGTATCGTGCGGCAGCTCTGGACAGCCACGAACCAGCACGGCGAAGAGGTGTGCCGGTTCCGGGGAACGGGGCTCTATCTGAAGCGTGGCGCCTGAGCGGCGCGCCGGTCGGCGATGGCGTCATTGCGCGGTCTCGCTGGCGGGTACTTGCGAGCACCGCGCACATCTGCACGAAACTCAATGCGACAAATCACTCACCGACGCCGCCGGGGCGTCGCGTTTGACCTGAGTGATGCCTTCTTCCATCTGCTCGGCGGTCGAAAACATCTGGCTCTGGCCGATGATCTCGCCATTGCGCGCCTTGAGCACGAAATAGGGGCGGCCTGAGGTCGACGTTTTGCGCTCGAAACGATGATCCTCGACCGAGTTTTTGCGAACGGACTCGATGCCGTTCTGCGCAGAGGCCCGCGCCTTGTAAGTCTCGGAGGAGAGGATGGTATGCCCGCTGTCGGCCAGCAGGTGAAAGTGGAATTCACCGTTAGGGCTACGCTTGAGTTCGAACTTGCCTGACATATGTGGATCTCCCGGATCTTCCAAAAGCCAGCGGCGAGGGACTGCGAACTGCAAGGGACGACGGTTGCCAACCGCGTCGGAGAAACCTTGAAAACCTCTTGGATGACGGGCTCGATTACGCCTACGCATCGAGCGGATTGCGCCTAGATTAGCACCGCCCGCGTCGCGGCGATACCGCAGTTTGTTTCGAAGTGTAAACCACTTCCCGCCATGCCCTGCCGGACCGTGGCTGGCGGGGTGCAGGCGTGCAGGCAGGGTCAGGCGGTGGCAGGCGCGGGAGCCGAAGGAGGCCGGCCAGTCTTGGGGGCCGGCCTCCTGCATGGCGTCTGGCGGTGTTGCGGTGTTGCGGCTTAGCGACGTGCGTATTGCGTGGCACCGAACAGTATTTCGCGGGCCTTGTCGTCTTGCAACGGCTTGCGCGCGTCGGCCAGCACCTTGATGCCGCGCTGCACTGCCGGACGCGCTTCGATGGCATCAAACCACTTCTGCACGTTGGGGAAGTCCGACAGCTCGACGCCCTGATTCTTCCACGAGCGCAGCCACGGCCAGATCGCGATGTCGGCGATGGTGTACATATCGCCCGCGACATACGGATGGCTGCCCAGTCGTTTGTCGAGCACGCCGTACAGACGCCGCGCTTCGTTCGTATAGCGCTTGATCGCGTAGTCGATCTTCTCGGGGGCGTAGATCCGGAAATGGTGCGCCTGACCGAGCATCGGCCCCACGCCGCCCATCTGGAACATCAGCCACTCGAGCGTTTCGTACTTGCCGCGCACGTCTTCGGGCAGGAAGCGCCCCGTTTTACCCGCCAGATACAGCAGGATCGCGCCCGACTCGAACAGCGAGATCGGTTTGCCGTCCGGACCGTCTTCGTCAACGATGGCCGGAATCTTGTTGTTCGGCGAGATGGCGAGAAAAGCGTCCTTGAACTGATCGCCCGCGCCGATATCGACGGCATGTGCGTGGTAGGCCAACCCGCACTCCTCGAGCATGATGTGGACTTTGTGGCCGTTGGGGGTGGCCCAGGAATAGACCTGAATCAATTGCGACTCCTCGTTGGGGCGTCGGTCGACGCCGTTCCCTGCCGAGCGCGGCAACGATCCCGCCAGACGACCGGCACGGTAATGACATGGATGGCGAAACAGGCCGGGGACGCGAGCGTCGAGTCCCCGGGAAAAACTGCCCGGAAATTACACCACAGAACGTTTTTCCCTGCCGGGCGTGGGGTCAGTGACTCGCGCCATCGTCTGCCTCGGCGTTCAGGTAGCGCGACAGTTCCAGTTTGGCGATGGCATTGCGGTGGACTTCGTCCGGGCCATCCGCAAAGCGCAGGGTACGGGCGCTGGCATAGGCGTAGGCCAGCGGGAAGTCGCCGGATAGTCCCGCCGCGCCGTGCGCCTGCATGGCCCAGTCGAGGACCTGACAGGCCATATTCGGGGCGACGACCTTGATCATTGCGATTTCCGCCCGCGCCGCCTTGTTGCCGACCGTATCCATCATGTAAGCCGCTTTGAGCGTGAGCAGCCGCGCCTGTTCGATCTGGCAGCGCGCTTCGGCGATGCGCTCGCGCGTCACGCCCTGCGCGGCGATCGGCTTGCCGAACGCCACCCGTGAGAGGGTGCGCTGGCACATCAGCGAGAGGGCGCGCTCGGCCAGGCCGATGAGCCGCATGCAGTGGTGGATGCGGCCCGGGCCGAGACGCCCTTGCGCGATCTCGAAACCGCGTCCTTCGCCGAGCAGGATGCTGCTGGCGGGCACGCGAACCTCGTCGAGCACAATCTCCATATGGCCGTGCGGGGCGTCGTCGTAACCGAACACGGTCAGCGGGCGCACGCGCGAGATGCCCCTGGCATCGGCGGGCACGAGAATCATCGACTGCTGCGCGTGTCTGGGGCCATCCGGATCGGTCTTGCCCATCACGATGTACAGGGCGCAACGGGGGTCGCCTGCGCCCGTCGACCACCATTTGCGGCCGTTGATGACGTAATCGTCTCCGTCACGACGAATCCGGCATTGCACATTGGTGGCGTCCGACGACGCGACGTCCGGCTCCGTCATCAGAAACGCCGAACGGATCTCGCCGCGCAGCAGCGGTTCGAGCCATTGCGCCTTCTGCGCGTCAGTCGCGTAGCGCTCGAGCGTTTCCATGTTGCCGGTGTCGGGCGCGTTGCAATTGAAGACTTCGGGCGCCCACGGCACCTGTCCCATGATCTCGCAAAGCGGCGCGTACTCAACGTTGCTCAGGCCCGCGCCGCGCCCGGAATCGGGCAGGAAGAGGTTCCACAGTCCCGCCTGCTGCGCGAGCGGCTTGAGGCGTTCAATGACCTGCGACGGCTGCCAGGCGTTGCCCTGACGACGTGCGATCTCGATCTCTTCGAGATAACGGCGCTCGTTCGGGAAGATGTGCTCGTCGAAGAACGCGGCGAGGCGCGCACGCAGGGCTTCGACTTTCGGGCTGTAGCTGAAATCCATGAGGTCTCCGTTTAGTGACGGCCTGTGTGGCTGGGGGTGGTGCGCAGCGCGTATTCCCATGCGAGTTCGGCCATCGGACGCGCCCGCTTGCCCGCATCGAGGGCTTGCTGGCTGGCCGCGGTGCCGTCGGCGACGCGCTTCATGATCCCCTGCAGAATCGCAGCGATACGGAACATGTTGTACGCAAGATAGAAATGCCACTGCGCCGGACGGGCGATGCCTGTGCGTTCGCCATATCGGGCCACGTAGGCACGCTCGTCCGGAATTCCGAGGGCCTGCCAGTCGAGCCCGGCAATGCCGCGAAACACCCCCGGGCTGACGTGCCACGCCATGCAGTGGTAGCTGAAGTCGGCGAGCGGATCACCCAGCGTCGACAGTTCCCAGTCGAGCACGGCGAGCACACGCGGTTCGGTGGGGTGGAAGATCAGATTGTCGAGACGGAAGTCGCCATGCACGATGGTCGTACGCTCGGGCACGTCGGTGGGCAGATGCGCGGGTAGCCACTCGATGAGCCGGTCCATGGCGTCGATGGTTTCCGTCTCCGACGCACGGTACTGCTTGCTCCACCGGGCGATCTGGCGCGCGATGTAGTCGCCCGGCTTGCCGTAAGCATCGAGTCCGATGGCGCGGTAGTCGACCCGATGAAGTGCCGAGATGACGCGGTTCATTTCGTCATAGATGGCGCTGCGCTCGGCGGCGATCATGCCGGGCAGCGAGGGGTCCCACAACACGCGTCCCGGCACGAAGTCCATGACGTAGAACGCGAGCCCGATCACGCTTTCGTCCTCGCACAAGCCCCGCATGCGAGCCACGGGGACGTCGGTGCCCGCGAGGGCATGCATCACGCGATACTCGCGCTCGATGGCGTGGGCGGACGGCAGAAGTTTGGCGGCCGGCGCAGGCTTGGTGCGCAGCACATAGGCCGCACCGGGCGTGGTCACGCGATAGGTGGGATTGGACTGGCCGCCGTTGAACTGCGAGAGGGTCAGCGGCCCGGCGAAGCCATCGACGTGGGCGGCGAGCCAGCGCTCGAGCGCGGTGGTATCGAAGGGCGCACGCTCGCCCAGCGCGCGTTCGCCTGCAAATGCGGAAAAGTCTTGTGGAAGCTCCTCGGCCATGCTGTCTCCTGCATTTCCGGTGCTACGTTGATTTCGACAATGGCTACGATTTCGACGGTGTGATGCACTTGCTGAGTGGCCGCATCGTGTCGCGCGGCCGCTGGACATTCTGCGCCTGCCGAGCGCTTATGCTCGTCTTCGCGAGCGCAGGAACGACGCGAAGATCTTCTCCATGACGGTCAGCCGGTTGTCGCGATGCAGCGGCTGAGGCGGTGCGAAGTTCACCAGGCGTACCACCCAGTCTTCGGGCTTGTCGCCAACGTCGAGCGCATTGATACAGGCGGGCGTCTGCGCGAGTTGACCCAGGAAGAGGCGTCCGAGCGGATGTATGGCATGCGAGAGAATCGCGCGATTCACGCCGCCGTGCAACACCAGCAGCACGGTGTCCCACGAGGTATCGGCCCGCAGTTCCGCCAGCGGCGGTATCACGCGGTCGAGCAGTTCGCGGACCGACTCGCCATTCATGAACCGGGTGTCTTCGGGCACAAGGCCGTCGAAGGCACTGAGAAACGCCTGCGCGATGTCGGCGGGCGGCAGGTCGGAGAGACTGCCTGCACGAATCTCCTCCCAGCACGACCACGTCTCGATCTCGATCTGCTGCCCGGTCTCGGCCAGCACGCGCTCGGCCGTCTCGCGGGTGCGCGGCAGGCCGCTCACGATCACGCGATCGAAACGGATATTCTCGGCGGCGAAGGCGCGTCCGGCGGCGCTGGCTTGCGAGCGCCCCAGGTCATTGAGCGGGACGGTATCGGCGTCGATGGGCTTGCCGCTGTCGTCGAAGTAGGTGACGTCGCCATGGCGCATCAGATAGATGCGGCGGCGCTGCGGCGGTGTGAACGTCAAGGGACCGGCGTCGGGACCAAGATGGCCGAGTGAACTCATGCGGAAATTCTCCTGAACGGGGCCGGCAGACGATTGGCGAATGCGGCAAAGCGTTGACAGGCGGTGCACGTCGAAGGTTCGCGTGCGCCGCGTGTCTGTCACGCGCTCAGGCGTATTTTGCCGGACGTTTCTCGAGGAAAGCGCTGATACCTTCGAGACCGTCTGCGTGATGGAGCGACGCCACGAAGCTATCGCGCTCCGCGCCCAACTGGGATGTCAGCGTCTCGCTGGCGCCGCTCTCGATGAGCGTCTTGATGCGGCCGACGGCATTCGGCGAGAGCTGCGCGAGATCGGTCGCCCAGTTCAGCGCTTCGGCGCGGGCTTGTCCCGGCGCAACCACGCGGTTGACGAGGCCCGCCGCAGCGAGACGCGACGCGGCCACCGGCTTGCCCTCGAGCAGGATCTCGGTGGCGAGCGGGCGGGGCAGCGCTTGCGAGAGAAACCACGAACCGCCGCCATCGGGCGTGAGACCGACCTTGACGTAGGCCATGACGAACTTGGCGTTATCCGCGGCCACGAGCAGATCGCAGGCGAGGGCGAGCGAGAAGCCGGCCCCGGCGGCAGCCCCTTCGACGGCGGCGATGATCGGCTTCGGGCATGCGCGCAACGCTTCGATCCATTCGGCCAGTGCGTCGATGCTCGCGGCCTGCACTGCCGGATCTTTCTGACGATTCTCGAGCAGCCGGTTCAGGTTGCCGCCCGCGCAGAAGAAGTTGTCGGCACCGGTGAGCACCACGGCCCGTACGGACGGGTCACGCGCGGCGGTGGCCAGCGCTTCGACCCCGGCGGCATACATATCCGGATGCAGCGCATTGCGCGCTCCGGGATTGGACAGCGTCAGCACCAGCGTTTGGTCGACGCGTTCGGCAAGCAGTTCGGCGCTCATGGGGTGAGTCTCCGGATCACTGTTCTTCGGTGAGCAGCGACACGCCAAGCTGCGCGCGACGCGAGAGCCACGGCGACGGGCGATAACGCGGGTCGCCGTAGAACGATTGCAGATTACGCAAGACGGTGAGCAACTGGCGCGCCCCGACGGCGTCGCCCAGCGCGAGCGGGCCCTTGGCGTAGCCCAGACCGAGCGTGACGGCGCGATCGATGTCGCCCGGCGAGGCGATGCGTTGCTGTGCGATGTCCGCACCGATATTCACGATGGTGGCGATCACGCGTTGGGCGACGAAGCCTGCCGAGTCGCGGATCACCGTGACCGGTGTGCCACCGTGGGCGAACAGGGCGTGTGCGGCGTTGCGCGCGTCGGGCGTGGTGACTGGCGTGGTCATCAGCGTATGGCGCTTCGCGCCCGCGAGCGGCAGCAGCGTATCGATGGCCACCGTACGCGTGGCGTCCAGCCCCTGTTCGACGGCGCAGGTCGTGGCGTCGAGCCCCAGCGGCGTGACAACGATCAGGGCCGTCTCCGAGGGCTTGTCGCCGCTCTCGATCGTCACCCCCGTGGCACCGAGCAGTTCGACCACGGCGGCGAAGCCGCGCGTATCGGCCCGGCTAACCCACACGCTGGCCGGCAGCGTGTCGGGGGCGGGGGCTTCGGCCGGCACCTGTGGCTTGCCGTCGACGTAGCGATAGAAGCCTTCGCCCACTTTGCGGCCGAGCAGCCCGCCGGCGAAACGCACGGCAGTGATCGGCGACGGACGGAAACGCGCCTCTTCGTAGAACTGGTGGTAGATCGACTCCATCACCGGGTGCGAGACGTCGAGTGCCGTGAGGTCGAGCAGCTCGAACGTGCCGAGACGGAAGCCCGCTTGCTCGCGCAGAATGCGGTCGATGTCGGCAAAGCTCGCCACGCCTTCGCTCGCGACGCGCAGCCCTTCGGTGTTCATGCCGCGCCCGGCGTGATTGACGATGAAGCCCGGCATGTCCTTGCAGCGCACCGCCGTGTGGCCCATGCGCTGGCCCAGCGCGAGCAGGGCGTCGCCGACTTCGGGGGCGGTGCGCAGGCCATCGATGACCTCGACCACCTTCATGAGCGGCACCGGGTTGAAGAAGTGATAGCCCGCCACGCGCGCCGGACGCTCACACGCCGCCGCAATGGCCGTAATCGACAGCGACGACGTGTTCGACGCGAGGATCGCATCGGGCGCGACGATGCCTTCGAGCGCGCGGAACAGGTCGCGCTTGATCTCGAGCTTCTCGATGATGGCTTCGACGACGAGTTGGCAATCGGCCAGCTCGTCGAGCGCGCTGCACGCTTGCAGACGCCCCATCGTCGCCTCGACGCTCGACGCCTCGATCTTGCCCTTCGCGGCGAGCTTGTCCAGCGTCTCGCGCAGGGCGTCCAGCGCGGCCTGTACGGCGCTGGCGTTGGTGTCGTATAGCTTCACGCGCAGACCGGCTTGTGCAGCGATCTGCGCAATGCCACGGCCCATGGCACCGGCACCGACGATGCCCAGCACATCGATAGCCTTGGCCGGGGAGTTCGCAGAGACCGGGGAGGAAGATGCAGTCATTCGGATGTCTCGAAGTGGATGTCGATTGTCGTCGATCGGTGTTGTTCTGATGGCGCGTACGGCACAGCAAAGCAATGGGCGGTGTGACCCGCGTTACCCGTGCGATCCGTCATTCTATCGTCCGACCGGTCGGTCGGGAAATGAATTTCCTGACGAGTTGCGCAGCGATGCAAACCGATGCCCCTGAAGCGTTGCCGCTATTGTCGCCGATCTCGTTGCGGCTGCCAGCGCTTGTTCCGCTTGGCGGTCGGAGGCGGCCAGAGGCGGGCCGGGCGGCATGGGGGAGCCGCATCGGCCGGGCGCACGCCGTCTGACGCGTTGGCGGATTTCGAGACGTTGCTCGGGGCTGGCGTCTCGCGAACGGTCGTGCGATGCCGTTACACTTGCGGGGAGCTGCCCGTCGCCACCGCCGCATCTGCGAGCCTCGACGGGCAGCCAACGAGACGCCGCCACCGCATTGGAGGCGGCGCACCAGGGACGCATCATGAAACTGCGCACGGACCATGGCGCCTCAACGAGAACAGAGGCGCTGGCCATGCCGCACGGGAGACATCATGTTGAAGCTGTACGGCTTTCCAATCAGTAATTACTACAACAAGGTCAAGGTGGTGCTGTTCGAGAAGGGGGTGCCCTTCGAGGAAGCAGAGTCGATTCCCTGTCAGGAAGAGTGGATGCTGCAGTCCTCGCCGCTTGGCAAGGTGCCGTATCTGCAAACGGAGAACGGTTTTCTGTCCGAGTCGCAGGTGATTTGCGACTTCCTTGAAGCGACGCATCCGTCTCCCGCGCTCTTCTCGAAAGATCCGTGGCAGCAGGCCAAGGAGCGCGAACTGATCACGATGACGGAGTTGCATCTGGAACTGGTGGTGCGCGAGGTGTACTCGCAGGCGTTCTTCGGCGGCACGGTGTCGGACGGCACGCGCAACCGCACGGAGAAGCTGCTGCGCCGGAACATCGTGGCGTTCAAGCGGCTGGCGAAGTTCGCGCCTTACGTGGCGGGTGAAACGTTCTCGATGGCCGACATCGTTGCCGGCATCCATCTGCCGATTCTCGGCATGGCCACGCAAGCGGTCTATGGCGAAGACTTCCTTCAGGCCGAGGGCATCGACTGGAAGGCGTACGGCAAGCGGCTCGCCGAACGTGAGTCGTTCCAGCGTATGCGTGCCGAGCAGAAGGCCTATCAACAGGCGCAGCAGGCGAAGAAGGCCGGGTAAGTCAGGGTAAGTCCGCGATGAGGCGGGGGACACGAGATGGCAGCGCGAATCTCGGTCCCGCGTGACTCATTCGGGTGACGCGTTCGAATGCGTCACCCGTATCACGCCACTGCTGCAAAACGAATGGGCCGCAATGTTTCAGATTGCGGCCCATTTTTTGTTCGCGGCTGACGATCGTCCGCGCTCAGATCTTCGCCAGTCGCGAGAGTGCTTCGCGCAGCGTGTCGTCCTTCTTGGCGAAGCAAAAGCGCACGACGCCCGACTCGTGCGGCTCGTGATAGAACGCCGAGACGGGAATCGCTGCCACACCGATTTCGCCGGTCAGCCAGAGCGCGAAGTCGCCTTCGCTCATGTCGCTGATCGCGCTGTAATCCACGCACTGGAAGTAAGTGCCCTCGCAAGGCAGCAGTTTGAAGCGGGTGCCGGCCAGACCTTCGCGGAACAGGTCGCGCTTCTTCTGATAAAAGCCCGAGAGTTCGAGGTACGGGGCCGGGTCACGCATGTAGTCCGCCAGACCCACCTGCATTGGCGTGTTGACGGTGAACACGTTGAACTGATGCACCTTGCGGAATTCCGCCGAGAGGGCCGCAGGGGCCGCGACAAAGCCGACTTTCCACCCCGTCACGTGATACGTCTTGCCGAAGCTCGACACGATGAAGCTGCGGCGCGCGAGTTCGGGATGGCGCGCCACGCTCTCGTGCCGCTTGCCGTCGTACACCATGTGTTCGTAGACCTCATCAGAGATCAGCAGAATGTCGGTGCCCGCCACGATCTCGGCGAGCTTCGCGAGATCCTGCTCATGCCACACGGTGCCGCTGGGGTTGTGCGGCGTGTTGAAGAGGATGAGACGCGTGCGCGGCGTGATCGCGGCCGCCAGCTTGTCGAACGGGATGTGGAACCCCGGCGCTTCGAGCGTGATGAACACCGGCTTGCCACCGGCCAGTTCGATCGACGGGACATAGCTGTCGTACGTCGGTTCGAACACGATCACTTCGTCGCCGGGATGCACGCTCGCGAGAATCGCCGTGAGCAGCGCTTGCGTGGCCCCGGCCGTCACCGTGATTTCCGTGTTCCAGTCGTATTGCTGCCCGTAGAGCTTGCCGATCTTGTCGGCAATGGCCTGACGCAGCGCCGGCACGCCGGCCATCGGCGGGTACTGGTTGTGGTCTTCGCGCATGGCGCGCGAGACGGCGTCGACGATCTTCGGATCGCAAGCGAAATCGGGGAAGCCCTGCCCCAGGTTCACCGCTTGCTTCTCGGCGGCCAGCGCCGACATCACGGTGAAGATGGTGGTGCCGACGTTCGGCAGGCGTGAAGCGAGCGGCGGGGCAGCCAACGCCTGAGCGGCGGGCGCGATGGAAGCGGTGTGAGGCGCGTTCATTTATGCGGTGGACGAGGCAGTGATCAGACCGTCATTCTAACGCCGCTGCGCCTGGCTTGCGGGCGATGCCCTGCCGCCCGGCCTGCGATTTCGGACATTGCGCAGCCCGTTCTGCGGCCGATTCCGATCCGTCCATCGGAATTTACGCGCCCGGGACGAGCAACGACGCGAAGGCGCTCGCCGTCACGATACGAAAGCCGAACTGGCGTGCCACGCGGCTGCGCAGTTTGAGCACGGCCTTGTCCTTGCTCACGAGCCAGTGGGCATGCCCGTCGCGCGCAGCTTCGAGGAATTTCTGATCGTCGCGGTCGCGGCACAACGGCAACTGGGCGGGCGGCGGGGCGTCTTCGGGCACCACGATGCGGTGTGTGTGGGCATCGACCCAGGCAAGGGCGGCGGTATTGTCGATCTCGCGCGATGCGAATTGCGGGTACGTGAGCACCACGGCGAGTTCGTCGCGACAACGCGGGGCCATGAGCGCGGTGAGGCGGCGCTCGACGAGGGCATCGCGCACGGGGCGCGCTACCGGATCGTCGAAGACCAGCAGATCGATCCAGACATTGGTATCGAGCACCACGCGCGGTGGGGTGGCGAGCGTATCGAGGTGCTCGGCGAAGGCCCGTTCAGCGGGCGTGGCGACAGCGTTTTGAAGCATTGGATAGAATGGCGGTTTCTCGTTTTCGCAGGAACGCTGCACCCGATATGATAATTGTTCTCTCGCCGGCCAAATCGCTCGACTACGAAACGCCGCCGCACGTGAGCACGCACACCGTGCCGCAGTTCGTCGACGACGCTGCCGAACTGATCGACGGCCTGCGTGAACTGAGCCCTGCTCAGGTCGGCTCGCTCATGAGCATTTCCGATCAACTCGCGGCTCTGAACGTCGCCCGTTACGCCGAATGGTCGCCCCGCTTCGACACGAGCAACGCCAAGCAGGCCGTGCTCGCGTTCAATGGCGACGTCTACGAAGGGCTTGCCGCCCGCTCCCTGAGCGCCACTCAGCTCGACTTCGCGCAGAAGCATCTGCGCATTCTGTCGGGGTTGTACGGCGTGCTGCGGCCGCTCGATCTGTTGCAGCCGTACCGTCTGGAGATGGGCACGCGTTTCGCCAACAAGCGCGGACGCGATCTGTATGCCTTCTGGGGCGAGCGCGTGACGCAGACGATCAACGCGTCGCTCGCGGAGCATGCCGAGACGCGTCGTGTGCTCGTGAATCTGGCATCGGAAGAGTATTTCAAGGTCATCAAGCGCCGACTGGTGGCCGCGCCGGTGATTACGCCGGTGTTCGAGGACTGGAAGAGCGGCAAGTACAAGATCATCAGCTTCTACGCCAAGCGGGCGCGCGGTCTGATGGCACGTTATGCCATCGAGCGCGGCGTGACCGATGTGCAGCAGCTCAAGGCCTTCGACACCGAGGGCTATGCGTTCGACGAGAGCGTGTCGAACGATTCGCTCTGGGTATTCCGTCGTCGCGTCGCCTGACGCCAGCCGAGCTCCGGCCCCATGGCAATGTCCCGGGGCCTTTCATTTCTGCCAGCGAGACAAGCCATGACCGTCCATATCAGCAGCAAGTTCGACAGCGGCGCCATTCACGTGGTGAGCGCCGAGCGTGCCGACGACATTCACGTGCGCATTGCGCAGGACAGCGCTGCCGAGTTTGCGCAGTGGTTCCATTTCCGCGTGCAGGGCGTGGGCGGCACGCCGTGCCGCATCGTGTTCGATAACGCAGGGCAGACGTCTTATCCGCGTGGCTGGGAGAACT